>JBKQLG010000151.1:0-10004 GCA_052147235.1 Occallatibacter sp. | reverse complement strand
ATGCCGATTCCACATTCCCACCGCCGCGACGAGGACGAACAAAATATGAAATCATCCCGAAAAGGAGCCGTCCGCGCTGCCCGCCTTACCGCGACCCTTCAGGCTCATTCTTGGATTGGAAAAGACTATGACGGCTTGTGCCGGAAGCCGGCCGCTTCCGGTAAACTGCTGAGAACCCGTTCATCCGCGCGAGGAGCCCCGCCTGTGTCTCATTTGTATGTTGCTGTATTGGCTGTCATTGTCGTCGTGCTGCTGGCAGTGGCGCTCTATCGCACCTCGCGGGTGAAGACCAAGGCCGACTACCTGGTGGCCGGACGGTCGCTGCCGGCTGTGGTGCTGGTGCTCACGCTGTTGACCTCGTGGATTGGCGCTGGGAGCCTCTTTGCCGGGGCGGAGAACGCCTACAAGAACGGCTTTGCCGCGCTCTGGCAGCCGGCCGGGGGCTGGCTGGGGCTGCTGCTGATCTACTTCATTGCGCCGCGCGCGCGCAAATTCGCGCAGTTCACACTGCCCGATCTGCTGGAAGTTCGCTACAACCAGACGGCGCGCGTGCTGGGTACAATCGCTATCCTCTTCGCCTACATCGGCATTACCAGCTACCAGTTCAAGGGCGGCGGCGACGTGCTGCACCTGATCTTTCCCGACACGGTGACGCCGGAGCTAGGCACGTACATCATCGCGGTCTTCGTCATCCTCACCACGGCGCTGGCGGGAATGTCGTCAGTGGCTTATATGGACGTGGCCATCGGCTCGCTGGTCACCGTCATCTGCATCATCGCCGCGCCCTACCTCTTTCTCCAGGCCGGCGGCTGGGCGGGACTGCACCACGCGCTGCCGCCCGAGTACTTCCAGGTGCTGGGCAACTACCGGATGAGCCCCGAGCATGTGCGGCAATCAGCGGGAATGGGCGTAATTCGCGGCATGGAGTTCCTGGTTCCGGTCCTGCTGCTGATGCTGGGCAATCAGGTGATGTACCAGAAATTCTTCTCCGCGCGGAGCGAGAAGGATGCGCGTGTTTCGGTCGTCGGGTGGGTTCTGGGCACAGTTTTGCTAGAGACGCTGATTGTGGCCATCGCGGTCTTCGGACGGGCTCTCTACCCCACCGGCGAGGTCGCGCTGCATCCGCGCGAGATCATTCCCTACACGGCCCGCCATGGGTTGCCCGCGGTGATGGGCGCGGTGCTGCTGGGAGCGGTCTTCGCCAAGGTAATTTCGACGGCCTCGAACTATTTGTTTTCTCCGGCCACTAACCTGGTCGAGGACGTTTTCGTGCGCTATATCGCGCCGGGAGCGTCGAACAAGCGCGTTTTGATTGTCTCGCGGCTTTGCGTGGTGCTGCTGGGCTGCTGGGCGCTTTACCAGGCGGTTTATGCCGAAAGCATTCTGCAGAAGATGCTGTGGGCCTATACGATTTATTCCGCCGCACTCACACCCGTGGTGCTGGCGGCCTTCTACTCGAAGCGCGTCACCGCCTGGGGCGCGGTGGCGGCCATTGCCAGCGGCACGGTAGTCACGCTGGCCTGGGACGTGCCTGCGGTGAAGGGATTCTTTCCGCACATCCTCGCCGACCGCGACGCCATCTTCCCGGCGCTCTTTGCAGCTGTCACGGCGATGGTGGTGGTGAGCCTGTGTACGCCCAAACCGGCGCCGGAACAGTTGGCGCAGTTTGCTGATTAGGGTGCTACAGCCATTGCACGCTGAGCGGCTTTCTGGGAGGGATCAGCCGGTACTTGTACCTGGGTTCTCCGAGCATCAGGCCGCCGCAGACGGCATACCCCTCAGGAACCGACAGCGCCTGCCGCAAAGGAGCATGAACGGCAGCGACGCGGGTCAGATAACCGGCCCAGCAGACGCCGAGGCCGCGCGCCTCCGCCGCCAGCTCAAGGAAGGTCAAGGCGATGGCGCAATCCTGTTTTCCCCAGCCATAATCCTCTGGCGCACAGGCTACAACTACTGTTGGAGCCCCACGCAAGACAAAGTCGTATCCGCTTTCCCATTGTGCCAGCATGGCGGAACTGGTGCCCGAAGCGCGCAACCAATTCACCGCCTCCGCGGACAAGGCGCGCACCTTTTCCCCGCCTCCCACGACGATCCAGTGCAGCTTCTGGGAGTTGGAAGCCGTCGGAGCACGCCGCGCCACGTCCAGCAGAGCCTCCAATGTTTCGCGTGCAACGTGCTTGTTCTTGAACTCCCGCACTGACCGCCGGCTGTTCAGTAAGCCGTCGATCACCGCCGCAGCCGGCAGCTCTTTGGATGCAGGCAAAAACTCTTCGCGCGGCAGGCCGGTGTGAGTCAGAGCATCGTTGGGGCACACGGCAACGCAGTGCCCGCAAAGAATGCAACGAGTCTCTGGAAGCTCTTCAGGAAATCCTTCTTTACTTAGGGCAAGAACCCTGGCCGCGCACACCGCTACACATGCACCGTCTCCATTGCATCGATCCCTATCTACGATGATCTGACTCACAAGCAATATCTCCCTTGTTTTCTCCCCGCTGAACGGCAGAAGGGCTTTGCGTGCAGTGTACTCCTTGTGCTGAAAAGGCCGGTAAGGTTTGTGTTCCCAGGTCCGAAACTTCGGACCGGTGGCACCCAGATTTATGTTATAGATTCTAAGGGACATGGGCCACCGGCCAAAAAACCGAAATATGCCCGAAAAGATGCAAAATAATTCTTTCCCGTCAGCCGCAAACCAGCCTACACTGTCGGTGTAACTCAAGGAATACCATGCCTGTCGCCCAACTGACGCTCGAAATCCGCATCGAGCACGCCCAGTCGCTCAAAGACCGGCGGCAGGTGGTGCGCTCGCTCAAAGACCAACTCAAACAGGGCTTCAACGTCTCGGTGGCCGAGATGGACGAGGCGGTGACCTGGCAGTCGGCGACGATCGGCGTGGTGGCGATCTCCCGCTCCCGCGACTACCTGCACGGCCTCATCGAAGAGGTGGAGCGCGCCGCCCGCCGCATGACCAACGAACTGGGCGCGGAGATCGCCGACGCCTTCTGGGATTACATCGAGAGCTGAGAGAACAGGGAACAGCCTGAGCCCCTTCCCGTTGCGCGATCCAACGATTTCGGCAGCTCTTCAAGCGCCGGCCGGCATGGGACGTTCGTGAATCAGCATCCACAAGATCCCGAACTTGTCGCGGAGCATGGCATAGCGGAGGGCGAAGAAGGTCTCCGCCATCGGCATGATGATCTCGCCGCCATCGGTGAGCAGGGCATAGATGCGCTCCGCTTCCTGATCGCTGTCAACCGATAGAACAAGATAGACGCTGCGCATCGGCTGAAAGCTCTCCGCTGGAGAGTCGCAGGCCATGATTGTCGTGTCTGCTATCTTCATGCTGGCGTGGAGGATGCCCTGCTCGTATCCAGGCGGGATATTCTTCGGCTCCGGCATCTGCTCGTAGGTCATGCTGAAGAGGATTTTTGCGCCCAGATGCTCTTCGTAGAAGCGAAGAGCCTCAGCGCAGTTGCCGCCATAGTGCAGGTGGGTGGTCAGTTTCATCGCTTGTTTTCCTTTCGGGGAATGGAATAGAGAAGTGAACGGTGAAATCAGGGGCGCGGGATCGATCTGCTCAACGGCGCCATCTCTCCGCAGAATCAAGCTACCGAATTCACTTGCGTTTTGCAAATGCCGGCAGCGTTGTTCATTGACGCTGGCGTGGTCATGGGAATAGGATCGGCAGCTATGTTCTTCCTTTCATTCCTGTTTAAGGCCAACGATCCCAGGAGCGCCGAAGAGCATACTATTCATTGGTAGCGGCGTTTCGTTGCGACTGTGGCGTGATTCCCACCCAAATTGACCCGGATTTTTGCCGCGCCTCTGTTATGCTGATTCTTCACCCCTTACTAGGAGGGGTCATGCCGGAGCACAGGGGGAGGAAGCACCATCAGGACCGGGTGGCGGAGACGCTGCGTGAGGAGATCGGCGTGCTCATCGAGGGCGAACTGGTCGATCCGCGCATCAATCTCTGCTATGTTACCGAGGTGGCGTTAAATCCTGGCGGCAAGTCGGCGCGGGTGTATGTGGCCATCGACAGCGCCGTTCAGGACATTGCCATAGCCGAAGAGGAGACTGTAGCCGGCCTGGAGGCGGCCAAAGGCTTCATTCGTTATGAACTGAAAGAACGGATGGGGGTGCGCCACGTGCCGGAGCTCAGCTTTCTGGCCGACCGCTCGGGGCGCTTCCAGGCGCGCATCGAAGAGCTGATGGACAGGCAGCGCAAGCGGCATAAGGCGCAAGCGCAACAGGCTTTCGCCGAAGAGGATACTGCTGGGCAGACTTACGCGGCAGAGCCAAAGGTACAGGTCGAGTAGCCACGCATGGATCATTCCAATCGCAATCTGGCCTTTCATCCGAAGAGCGCCGCACCCGCCGCGCCGGACGAGGCGCACATCCCCATACCGGGCTCAGCGATCGATCCTGCGCCGGCGATCCGGATCGAAGAGATAATCGATGTTTTGCGCCATGGCGAGCGGTTTCTGGTCTGTTCCCACACCCGGCCGGACGGCGATGCGGTGGGCTCGATGCTGGCCATGGGAATGTTTCTAGAGCAGTTGGGCAAGCAAGCCGACCTGGTGACGGCGGAGCGCGTTCCGAAGATCCATCGCGCGCTTCCCGGTGCGGGCGGCATTCGCACCGCCCTGCGCGTCGACGGCCCCTACGACGCCGTGATTCTGCTGGAGTGCGACGGGCTGGAACGCACCCGGCTGAGCGGCCTGGAGCAGTTCTTCCAGATCAACATCGATCATCATGCCACCGCTTGCGCGTACGCCAATTTGAACTGGATTGACCGCTCGGTGGCCAGTGTGGGCGAGATGGTCTACCGGCTGGTAAAGGTCGCCGGGGCTCAGGTGACGCCGGAGATGGCCACCTGCCTTTACACCACCGTGCTCACCGACACCGGGGGCTTCTGCTACGGCGGGACGCAGGCTTCCACCTTCGCGCTGGCGCGGGAGCTGGTGCTGGCCGGGGCCGATCCGCTGCGCATCGCGCAGCAGGTGTATTTTTCCACGCCCGCCTCAAAGCTGCTTCTGCTGGGCGCGGCGCTGGGCAATCTGAGGCACGAGGGCCGGCTGGCATGGCTGTGGGTGACCTGTGAGGATATGGAGCGCGCCGGCGCCATTGAGGAGGACTGCGAGGGCATTGTGAACTTTGCCTTGTGCGTCTCCGGGGTGGAAGCCGCTGTCTTCCTCTACGAGCAGCCGGAGGGGCGCGTTCAGGTGAGCTTGCGCAGCAAGGGGAATGTGAATGTGGCCGCGATTGCCGAGCGGCTGGGCGGAGGAGGCCACGTAAGCGCCTCCGGCTGCATACTGGAGGGGCCGCTGGAGCGCGCTCGCGAGGAGATTCTCGCCCTGTTGCGTCCCTTCGTGGCCTTGCTAGAAGGAAAAGCGAACGGATAAGCTTATGGAGATTCCGCTCAAAACCCAAATCTGTTAGCCTTGACCCTGTTGAGGCGCAGCACGAACTCCGCGTTGCATCGATGCGCGGACCCCAAGCCGGGGCCGGTCAGCTCCCCCCAATTGTCTTGGCCGGATTGGTGAGTGCCTGTCTGCGTGAAGGCCCCGTTGGAGAACAGCTGGAAGTGGAAACTTTTCAGGAACCATCCGCTCCGGATTCGCCTCAAGGCTGGCGCAGACGATTGCCCCGGTGGGCCACCGTCCGCGAGGCTGCTGTTTTTCTTGGCTTCACCATCTTCTTTCTGATCTACGGCCAGACCCCGCTGACGGGCGGCGCCGGCCTGGGCCTGGTGGGAGCCGATGAACCCCGCTATGCCCAGATCGCGCACGAGATGCTGGACCGCTTCAACTCGGCTCCGGCTTTGAATGGCAAACTGGGCGACTGTGTTGCCTGGAAGGGCAAACTGAGCGACGTCGTGACCTGGAGCGGATGCCAGAGGTATTTTGGCAGCATGGGGCCAGCCCTGAAGGGCAAGTTGAGCGCCTGCGTTACTCCCTACCTCTACGGCCAGCCCTGGCTGGAAAAGCCGGCGCTTTACTACTGGCGGGCGATGTTCGTCTTCCAGGACTTCGGCATGCACGACTGGGCGGCGCGCCTGCCCTCGGCCACCTTCGCGTTCATCATGGTGGCGCTCATCTACCTGCATATGCGGCGCTTCCGCCCCGGCGGCCATCTGGACGCGGCGCTGATCACCGTCGCCTGCGCCGGCATCATGGGCTTTGCCCGCGGCGCTTCCACCGATATGCAGATGGCCGCGCCGCTGGCCATCGGGCTGCTGGGCTGGTACGCCTGGTACGAGACCGACTCCAAGTTCTGGCTCTTCGACATCTACTTCTTTACCGGCGTGGCCACGCTGGCCAAGGGGCCGGTGGCGCCGTTCCTGGCCCTGGTGATTGTGGCCGCATTCGCTCTTTTGCGCCGCGAGTGGTCCATTCTGTGGCGCTCCTTCTGGTGGCCGGGGGCTGTGCTCTACTTTGCCATGGTTCTGCCCTGGTTTATCGCCGTCCAGTACCAGAATCCCACCTTCTTCCGTGAGTTTTTCATGGAACATAACCTGGAGCGCTTTGCCACCAATCGCTATGAGCATCAGCAGCCCTTCTGGTATTTTCTGGTGGTGGCGCTGCTGGCGGTGATGCCCTGGACGGTGATCGCGGTGCGGGCGCTCATCGACGGCATCCATACCTCGGTCTGCGAATGGCGGGAGCGCAACTTCTCCAACTGCAAGCCCTGTGCCGGCCGCCCCGGCGACGCTTTCCCGGAGTTCCTGGTTCTATGGGCGCTGATTCCCATCGTCTTCTTCTCCCTGTCGAAATCCAAGCTGCCGGGCTACATCCTGCCCTCCATTCCGCCCATCACCATCCTTACCGGCGACTATCTCTTTCGGCGACGCCATCAAGGACTCAACCGCTGGGTGCTGCTGGGCCATGCGGTGCTGTGCGGCGTAATGACCATGGCTACGCTGCTGCTGCCCTGGTTTGTGGTCCATGGCCGGCAGATGCCGCCGCTGACGGCGCTGCTGGTGGCGGCGACTTCGGCGACCGGCGCGGCGCTGCTGATCCTGATTGTTGTGAAGGGCTACGGCGTGGCCAGGCTGCGGCTGGTCACCTCAGGTGTGCTCGTGGTGCTGCTGTTCTTCCTCTTTGGAGTCGGCCCATTCTTCGGCAGTCCGGCCATTGCGCAAACCAAGCGGGTGATTCACCTGCTCGACCGCTCTTACTCCGCGCGCCCGCTGGCCGAGCGGCTGGCCAAGCTGGCGCCCGGCGACGAAACGGTCGCGGTCTTTCGTGTGCGCCGCGATGTCGAATACGGACTCTCGTTCTATCGCAATCGCGAGGTGGTCAACTATGAGGAGGACGGCGTGCCTAATGAGCAGCACCTGCTGGTGATGCGCGTCTCCGGCCGCGGCGCCGACCCGCAAACCCCGGCAGCGCTGGAAGAATACCTCGAAGGCCGGCCTCATGAGCAGCTCTTCAGTTGGCCCGAACAGGGTCTGCTCGTCTACACGGTCGGCGCCCGGTAAGCGGCCGGGAAGGCTATCCCCACGCCGGCGGAATCCGATCGGGCGCGATCAGGCAGCAACAGATTTCCGCCAACGCACCCCCTGCTCAGTTCAAGAACATCGTCCGATAGAGCGTATCCCGCTGCACCGGCTTGAATCCCGCATCACGAATAATCCTCCGTAGCTCTTCTTCCGTAGTGCAGTTACTCGTGCCTGCGGCCTTGACTACGTTCTCCTCTAACATCACCGAGCCTACGTCGTTGCCTCCGAAATGGAGGCCTAACTCCAGCACCTTCAATCCCTGCGTCACCCAGCTTGCCTGCACGTTCTCGATGTTATCGAGATAGAGACGAGAGATCGCCAGCACCTTCAAATATTCGACTGACGTCGCTTCCTCCCACCCACGGCCGCCGAGCGCGGTGTTTTTTGGCTGGAAGCTCCAGGGGATGAAGGCGGTGAATCCGCCGGTCTCTTCCTGCAAGCGCCGCACCACTTCAAAATGGTTGATGCGATGCTCAAATGTTTCGCCCACGCCGAACATCATTGTGGCCGTGGTGCGCATCCCTAACTGGTGCGCGGTGCGATGCACGCTGACCCAATCCTCGGTGTTGCACTTGATGCGCGCGATGCGATGGCGGACCTCGTCGTCCAGGATCTCCGCCCCGCCGCCGGGGATCGAATCGAGCCCCGCCGCGCGCAGACGGATGATCGTCTCGCGCAGAGGCAAGCCGGAATATTTGGCGATGGCCAGAATCTCCGAAGCTGTCAAACAATGCAGCCAGATCTGCGGGAAGCGCTGTTTAATGCCGCTGAAAAGGCGCTCGAACCAATCGATCTTCAGGTCAGGATGGATGCCGCCCTGCATCAGTACGCCGGTGCCGCCCATCTCCAGCGTCTCGGCGATCTTCGCATAGATCACATCGAAGTCGAGGATGTAGCCTTCCGCCGAGCGCGGGTCAGTTACGCCGGGTTTGGGCAACGGCCGGTAGAAGGCGCAGAAGGTGCAGTACTCGGTGCAGAAGTTGGTGTAATTGATGTTGCGATCGATGATGTAGGTGACCACGCCCTCGGGGTGCAGGCGTCGGCGCACAGTGTCGGCCTCGAAGCCCAGGCCGATCAGGTCAGAGGATTGAAAAAAGTCACGAGCCTGTTGGCGGGTCAGCGGCATAGTTCAATTCTAGCAAGATGGCTTCCCATCCTTGCCTTCGGAAGAACTGCTCGGAAGGATGGGAAGCCAGTTAAAGGGTTTAAGAAGAAAATCTTTGCCTATTCGCTACGCAGCAGCCGGAGGCAGGCAACCTTTGTCCAGCGGGTGATTGTCCGGGTCCAGAATGAACATATAAGTGTCCATGATATGCTGGCAGACCAGGTTGTTCGCCACTGAATTTTTAGGATTCAGCACCGTTTCGTCTCCCACGTGAATGTAAAGCGGCGGCAAGGGAAGATGAGTCACCACATCCTTCTGATTGGCGATGCGGTCGCAGTCCGGAACAGCGTTATTGAAGTAGCTGGCAAAGTGCAGATCGCCTACCCTGGGGCTGGCGAAGGTGATCAGTGTAAGGTCTTTGTAAGGCGTGTTCACTGCAACATCAAGCGCCAGCAAGGTAGCCAATGCGCTGCCCAGGCTGTGACCGCAGATTGTCAGCTTGGTGTTGGCGTTGACCGGTCCCAGCAGGCCAGCCAGCGCGGGAGTCAGCCGGCCGGAGTTAATATCGGCTTGCACGCGAAAGGAATTGTACATATCGGTGAAGCCATCCTCGGTGAGTCCAGAGCCAGGAACCGCGGAAAAAGTCTGGGGCAGGAACTTTGCGTCCTCAATCCATTCCCAGACTCCGTCCGTGCCGCGAATCACAATAATGAACTCGTCCGGATCAGCGATGCTTTGCGCAACGAAACCGATCGAAACCATCTTCACCGGGTCAAGTATCGTGATATCCGTAGCCAGATCGTTGGCGTAGATCGTTTGCAAAACCTTGAACCCGTTCTGCGCCATGTTGTCGTAATTGGGCTGCTGGCTGTCGTAGACAGAGTAGGCCCACTGTATCAGGCTTCCGGCCTGGAGCGTTGCCTGCAAGTTCATATCTTCCTCCAATCTCCTGGGGTGGGTTCAGTGGTTCTGCAGGACCGTATGGGATGGATTGTGCGCAGCGAATACTGTACTGAGTGGGAAGTGGAAGATCCTGCTGCTACGAAACTTTACAAGATCGATGGATGGAACGCAACGTAAAATCTTGTGAATTGCGCGGGAAGCATACCATCTCAATTGCTCCGGCCTGGCTTGCCGGAGTCGGCGTTGGGCGCAGGTTTGCGCGCGGGCCGCGGTTTCTTATCAGGGCTGGAGACACCCATGCTCAGCAACAGAAAGCCGAAGCCCTTGCGCAGTGAGTCGATTACACTCATTCTTTGATTCCTTTCCATGCCCTGCCAGCGCTACTTCGTCTGCGGAGGGCCTTCCATCATCATCATCGCCGCCGGTGGCTCACCGCGCACAATATCCACGGCCTCAGGAGGCAGCGGCTTGTCGGCGTTGGCCAGCAGCAGGCTC
>JBKQLG010000150.1:0-11632 GCA_052147235.1 Occallatibacter sp. | reverse complement strand
GGTCAGAAGAGAACAGGTTGCAGTGTGTCACATTCCTGGCCGTTGAGGTTAAGTTTCGTACACCCGCAGGAACATATCCGCCAAACGAGTGTAGCCATGATTCAAACCGATTTGAAAGGAAAATGAGAGGCCCCATGAACTTCAAATTCAAGATCGCTGCCGCGGCAATGCTGGCAGTCTGCCTAGTTGCTTCCTATGGACAATCAAGTAACACTCAACCGCCAGTGAAGAAGCACGTTGCAACCAAAAAGGCTCAAAAGCATGAGCCACCTCCGCCCGTCGAAGTCAGAAGGCTCAGGGCGCCTGCCGAACCTTCCGTGACAGATGCGATTATGGAGCTGCGCCATGATCTGGAGGGCCAGATCAACGAACTCAAGACCGACCTGGCCATGAAGGACGCGCAGTTGAGGCAGGCTCAGCAAGCTGCCGCCGCCGCCCAGGCCTCCGCCGCCAAGGCACAGGCCGCGGCCGAAGCCCAGCAACAGGCGGTGACCGACAACGCCGCCGCCGTCAGCACGCTGCAATCCACCGTGACCGACCTCAAGGGCAACCAAGCCTCGCTGGCCACTACTGTCTCCGATGCGACGACCCAGATCAAGAAGGAAGTCTCCAATCCGGAGGTGTTGCACTATAAAGGCATCACACTCTCTCCGGCAGGCAGCTTCCTGGCGGCTGAAACCGTGGACCGTACCGCGGCCACCGGCGGCGGCCTCAATACCGCCTTCACCGGTGTTCCGCTGCTGAACTCCGACCTGGCGAAGATGAGCGAGTTCCAGGGAACCGGCCGCCAGTCGCGTCTGGCCCTCAAGGCCATCGGCAAGTTGCCCTACATGACCATGACCGGCTACTACGAGATGGATTGGCTGGGCACGGGCATCACCTCCAACAACAACCAGAGCAACAGCTATGTGATGCGCCAGCGGCAACTATGGGCGGATGCCAAGCTGACCAACGGCTGGGACTTCTCGGGTGGCCAGGGATGGTCGCTGGCCGCAGAGACCACCAAGGGACTTACGAGAGGATCTGAGATTCTGCCGGCCTCCATCGATCCCCAGTACGTAGCCGGATTCGTCTGGACCCGGCAGTACAGCTTCCGCGTGAGCAAAGATATCGGGAATAAGGCATTCGTCGGAGTCTCCGCCGAAAACGCCGAGACTCTCAATCCGGCCGGCACGATCGTTCTCAACCCTGGCACCACCATCTTGCTTGGCAGCGGTGGAACCGGCGGCGGCCTCTATAACTCCACCGCAAATTACTCCTTCAATATCGCTCCCGATTTCATCGTGAAGGCCGCCTTCGAGCCGGGTTGGGGTCATTTTGAACTCTTCGGCATCGAGCGCAGCTTCCGCGATCGCATCTATCAAACCGGTGCGACTCCGTACAACGACACAGAGATGGGAGCCGGCGTCGGTGGCGGCTTCCGCGGCCCACTCGCCAACAAAAAGGTTACCATCGGCCTCAAAGGCCTTTGGGGCCAGGGCGTCGGCCGCTACGGTTCGTCAACGATTGCCGATGTGACTATCAAACCGAGCGGCCTCATCTCTCCGCTGCACGGCTTCTCCGCCCTCAGCACCGTGGAACTCAATCCCACGCCGCGCCTTATGATCTACCTCAACTACGGCGGCGACTATATTGCCCGCGACATATTCAGCACCACAGCCAATGTCGGCTACGGCAATCCGCTGGCCAATATGTCGGGCTGCAATACAGAGGTCGCGGCAAGCACCACATACAGCAACAGCGGAACCGGCTTCGGCAACGGCTCAAACCCCGCCAACTGCGGCGGCAACAACAAGGACGTGCAGGAAGGCACCGTGGGCTACTGGTATGACATCTACAAAGGACCCATGGGCCGTCTGCGCCAGGGTCTCCAGTACAGCTACATTGAGCGCGACCTATGGTCCGGCGCGGGCGGCACCACCAATCCCGGCGGCAAGGCTGACGGCACCGACAACATGATCTTCACCAGCTTCCGTTACTACCTGCCGTAAACCGCCTACCAGAGGCTCCGACAGCAGCAAGAGGGCAGCCCCAATCCGGGCTGCCTCTTCTGTTTATTAACGGAAGTATCCGTATTGCGTTGTTCTTCTTCGTTCATAGTATCGATTCGCGACCCCTCTTCCTATACTGAAAGCATGGCTAACACTATGCCTTGCGGATGGACGCTGGAAGAGGCCGCGCGCACACGAGGCGCGCTGCACATTGCCGGGGTAGACGAGGTGGGCCGCGGACCGCTCTTCGGGCCGGTCGTCGCCGCTGCTGTGATTCTGGCTCCCGGCTTCCGCTTCGATGGCTTGACGGATTCGAAAAAACTCACCGAAAAGAAGCGCACGGAACTCGACGTGGAGATTCGCGCCAATGCTGTGAGCTGGGCCATCGCCGAGGTGGATGCCGAGACCATCGACCGCATCAACATTCGCCAGGCCTCGCTGCTGGCCATGCGCCGCGCCGTCGCGCAACTCGCGTTCAGCCCCGACTTCCTGCTTATTGACGGCCGCGACACCATCGATTGCAAATGCCGGCAGCAGGCCGTCATCCACGGCGACGCAATCAGTTTTTCCATCGCCGCAGCCAGCGTGCTGGCCAAGGTCTGTCGCGACCGCCTGCTGGTGGAGCTGGACCGCGAGTATCCCGGCTACGGCCTGGCGCAGCACAAGGGCTACGGCTGCCCCGCGCACCTTGCCGCCCTGCAACGCCTCGGCCCCACTCCATTGCACCGCAAGAGCTTTCGCCCGGTGTCGCAGGCATTGCTGCGTTTCGAAGAATGACATTTGTAGCGGTGCTGTGCCGGTTTGTTCGAGACAGCAAGAGGATGGGGTATTGGTGATCAGCAAAGAGTTTGCTCCCCCTATGCGCAAAGAGGCCCGGCGCTTGGCCGGGCCTCTTGGTTGCTGACCTGCGATGAGAACTACTGGGCGGCCGGCGGGGTGGCCGCGGGCTCGCTGTTCGTGGCGGGCTTGAGTCCCGGCACTACCGGAGCCGTCGACACATCTCCGGTGACAGCCTCCTGCAGGTTGATGCCGTAGTGTTCCAGGGTGGAGGCAAGTATCTGGTAGAGGCCGGCGCGATCCTTGGCGTAGGCGGCCTCCGCGCCCAGAAGTGTGTCCTGCGCGGCTGCCAGGGCCTTCTGCTGCAACAGTACATTGGCCGTAGTCGAAGCGCCCAGCCTCAGCTTCTTCACTTCGGCGTCCAGGGCTTGCTGCGCATAGGCGTGGTTGGCGATGGCCGATTGCACCAGGGCGCGATCGTTAGTGAGCGCGAACTGCGCGTTCACCACATTCATGCGGATCTGCGTGTAGAGCTGCTCCAGCTTCAGTTCCGCCTGGCGGTACTGAATCAGCGCCGCGGCCTGCTCGGCCTGCGCCGCGCGATTGCGGATGGGAATCGTGACATTGAAGCCAAAACCCTTGTCCGGAGATGAGTTGTTGAAGGCGTCGCTGAAGGCTGTTCCATAATCGCCCGTGCTCGGAGAGCATCCGAATGGAGAGGATGCGCAACTGGGATTTTGCGAGCCGGCCGCGCCCGATCCGCCCAGATAGCCGTATACGTCCACCGTGGGCAGCAGCCCGTTCTTCGCGCCGCGCAGGCTGATTTCGTCATTCTTGAGCGCCAGGACAGCCTGCTCCAGAACCGGGCTATTCTTGAAGGCCTGCTGCACCAGATCATCGACCGGCTGCTTCTCTTCTGGTATCTCCGCGATGCTGACGCGGTCGGTGGGAATGACGGCGGCCGCCACCAGCGCAGGGTCGTTCAGGTTGCGAGCGATGGCCTGCTTGATAATCTGCTGCTGGTAGTTGAGAGTGCTTTGCGAACTGATCAGCGCCTGCTTGTCCGAGGACACGGCTGCGTCGGAGTTCACCACGTCCAGCGGGGCCAGGGTTCCGATCTCCAACTGCTTGCGATTGTCGGCGGCCAGCTTGCTGCTCTGTTCCAGCGCCTGCTGCTTGGCCTGCACATCCTCATAGGCGTTCACCAGCCCCCAGTAGATGTTCTCCACCTGGTTGACGGTGTAGAGAATCTGCTGGCGGAAGGTGGAGTCGGTGATGCGGCGGTTGTTAGTCGCCTGATAGACGAAGCGTTTGTTGATCCAGATGCCGGCACCCTGCAGCAGATGCTGGGTCACCTGGGCGTTGAAGCTGGAGTTATAGAGCGGGCTATAGCTCTGGATGGCGTTGGTGTTGGTCGCCGCGGAATTGTTATAGGTTACCTGGAAGGCCGTGCCGGTGACAAAGCCCTGGTTGTAAGTGAAGTCGTAGGTCTTGGTGGTGCTGGTGCCGCCGGAAAAGATGCTGGTGACGGGCGTGATCTGACGGTCATATTTGATGGCTGCCGTCAATGCGGGGTCCATGTAGCTTTGCGGCGCTGGTCCCGCGCCTGAGGCGGAGATGGTCAATCCGCCGCTTCCCACCGCCGAGCCGCCGGTCGCGCCGCCCGGTCCGCCGCCCGAGCCGGTGGACGAAGAGTAGCCTCCTTGAGTGTTGCTGTTGACCGTGGCGCCTGAACCTTGCAGAAGCTGTCCCGCGCGCGCCCGCATCAGGTCCAGGTCCGCCAGGTCCATGTAGTAGCGGGAGATGGCGATGTCGTAGTTGTTCTCCAGAGCCAGCGCCAGAGCGTCGGAGAGGCTCAGGTAAATCTTGCCGTTCTTCACCAGGTCGCCCAGGCGCACCGAGTTCTGGAAGCTGGCCTTGGCGATGGTGGTGGGCAGGTATGCTTTGAGCGGATTGCCGAGAAAACCGCCCGCCGGCTTGGAGAAATCGCGCTTCGACTGACGCAGGTCCAACGGTTGAGTCAGCACCGGAACCGGCGCCACGGGCAGGTCAGAGGCCGCCTTCTCCGCGGCCGTAGCCCCGGCTCCAATCTGCTGGGCAAATCCGGAGGGCGATCCAGCCGCCAGGGTCAGCATCACCGCCGCTACGGCGCGCAACCGAGAGCCCGCCTCTCCGCGCGCCTTGCGCACGGTCTTTTCCTGCTGCTCAAAGATACGTTTACCGAACAATTGCATGGTTCCTCTCCAGGGGTTGGTTCCTCTTTGGGAATTGATGAGGCAATTAGGGCGTCCTTCTCAAAGACGACCGGCGAGCCTCACCGGACGCATAAATGTGACGATTTAGGACAAGAATCGTTGCTTGCCTGGCGCGATTATCCGCCTATCGGTCAATACGCGCGCGGCTTCCGGTTCGTTCCATGCCGCCCCGCCGGCCCATATTGCGAAAAGCTGAGTATAACAACAGGGGTCAGGGATCAGGGGTCAGGGATCTGGGTTCAAGAGCAGGAATCAGCTGATACTTCGCTCTCTGGCGGCTTGGTCGGCTACCCTGTAGTCAACAACGATTCCCGTGACCGAAGAGACCCAACCCGCGCCCTTGCTCCAGAATTGGAAGCTGACCCTGGCCTACGACGGCACGGAGTTTCACGGCTGGCAGGTGCAGCCGGGCGAGCTCACCGTCCAGGGAGAGCTGCAAGCGGCGCTAGGGCGGGTTACCGGCGAATCGCCGCTGCCCCAGGGCTCTGGACGCACGGACGCCGGCGTCCATGCGCTCGGCCAGGTGGCCAGCTTTGCGCTGGCCGCGCCTATTCCGGCGGAAAACCTGCAACGCGCCCTCAACCGGACGCTGCCTGCGGCGATTCGAATCCTGGAAACGAGAACGGCGCCAGGCACGTTTCATGCGCGGCACTCGGCGGTGGCCAAGACGTATGAGTACCGGGTCTTTCGGGAGGCGATCTGCCCGCCGTTTCTGGCCCGCTACGTCTATTCCTGCCCGTGGCCGATGGATGTGGAGACACTGCAACGCTCGGCACGGCTTTTTGTAGGCGAGCACGATTTTACGAGCTTTGCGGCGACAGACCCGGAACTGGTCAATTACGGCAATGATCCGGACGCGAAGCCAGATACGAGGCCCCTTCCCAGGGAGGGCTTTCAGATCGAGCCGCCGATAGCAGCAACAGTGCGTAGAATCTTTTCCTCGGGCTGGGAAGAGCAGCAATGCGAAGCGGGAGCGCTGCTGGTCTATCGCGTGCGGGGCAGCGGCTTTCTGCACCACATGGTTCGCAACTTGGTGGGAACGATGCTGGACGTGGGCCGGGGACGGCTCGAAGCCGGCGCGATTCCCGGAATTCTGACCGCATGCAACCGCGCCGCCGCCGGACCAACCGCTCCGGCGCGGGGGCTGTTTCTTCATTCGGTGGAGTATGACGAGCGGGAATTATCCCGAGATACTGAATGAGGTCTTTACTTCTTCCTACCAGGCTTCGAAGGCGACCGGCTCTTCGCGGTCCGCATTGCCTGCGCTCTGGAAGATGGAGTGTTTCAAGAAGTTAGCGTCGTCGCGGCGCGGGAAGTCGTTGCGGAAGTGGGCGCCGCGGCTTTCGGTGCGGGCCAGCGCCGAAGCCAGGATGGCGTGGGCGACGCGGCTCATGGCCTGCGCCTCGGCCAGCCGGCGGCTTCCCCTCCCTTCTCCGAATTGTCCGGCCAACTCGGCCAGAGCCTCCGCGCAAGCCTTCTGTGCAGCCAGGCCCAGCCGCAGCGTGGACTCCTCGCGCAGCAGTCCGGCGTAGGCCCACATGGCGGCTTGCAGACTGGTAATGATCTCCTCCAGGCGGGCTTGTTCGGCAGCCGTAAGAGACACGGGAACGCTCTGGGGCACGTCCGCCGCCTGCAAAGCTAGAGCGTCGTCGAGCATCGACTGCGCGGCGCGCGCGCCGAAGACGAGGCCTTCGAGCAGCGAGTTCGAGGCGAGGCGATTCGCGCCGTGAACACCGGTGCAGGCCGCTTCTCCCGCCGCGTACAGCCCCGGTAGAGTGGTGCGGCCAAAGAGATCCGTGCGAATGCCGCCCATCAGGTAATGCGCCGCCGGGCGAACCGGGATCAGGTCGCGGCTGAGATCGAGGCTGTACTTCGCCAGCAGGGCGCTGATACCGGGAAAACGATGGCGCAGGTCGATGCCCTGAACGGCTCGCATATCGAGATGTACGACCCGGAGTTCGCCCGGTTTGGAGCCCATCCCCTCGCGGGTAATCGCGCGCGCAACCACGTCGCGGGGCGCGAGTTCGAGCAGCGGATGATAGCGATGCATGAAGCGTTCGCCGCGGTCGTTGCGCAGGATTGCGCCCTCGCCGCGGAGGGCTTCAGAGAGCAGGAAGCGCGGCGCGCCGGTGAGCGAGAGCGCGGTGGGATGGAATTGATAGAACTCCATGTCTGCCAGCGCTGCTCCGGCCGCAGCGGCCAAGGCGATGCCGTCGCCGGTGGCCACGGCGGGATTGGTGGTATCGCTGTAGACCTGGCCCGCACCGCCAGCGGCGACGAGGACGGCGCGCGCGCCGACCCGCTCCAGAACGCGCTGCGGGCGGCGTTCGCAGTTGAGCAGGTCGGCGGCAATCACGCGGCCATCGGCGACGACCAAGCCGGTGACTATGGTCCATTCGGCAAAGCGGATGCGCTTGTGGACGCGGGCAAAGGCGGCCAGCGAGCGGCTGATCTCGGCGCCGGTGGCGTCGCCATTGGCGTGCAGGATGCGGGGCAGGGAGTGTGCGCCTTCGCGAGTGCGCAGGAGCTCGCCCGCTTCGGAATCAAAGGCCGCGCCCCACTCGATCAGTTCGGCCACGCGCACCGGACCCTCGGCCACCAGCGCCTGGGCGGCGGGACGATAGACCAGCCCATCGCCGGCGTTGACCGTGTCATCCAGATGCAGCGCAACGTCCGCGTCGCCCTCCATGGCCACGGCGATGCCGCCCTGCGCGTAATGGGTGTTGGACTCGGCCACGGACTCCTTGGTGACCACCAGAACCTCGCCGTGGCGGGCCAGCTCGACGGCGGCGCGCAGCCCGGCCACGCCCGCTCCCATCACCAGAAAATCGACCTGCGACGATACTTCCATAAGGGTTAAGGCTACCACCGAAGGGCAGGGGCAGGGATCAAGGACTAAGGGACTATGAACCGGTAGCCGGATGGCAGCGCACGTTGATTGCTCCTCAAAACATAAAAAACTCCGTACACTGTGTCATGACACAGTGTAAGCTGACTAGCAGATTGTTTTCGGAGGCTCGACGCGCATGGAGATTTACAAGCAGCTACCGCCGGAAGCCGTGCAGATTGTCCTGGTTCTCTTCCTGTCGTTCCTGATAGGACTGGAGCGGGAAGAGCGCAAGACGCCAGGAGGAACTTACTCTTTCGGCGGCGTGCGCACCTTCCCTCTGATCGGCCTGATCGGCTATTCCATGGCCCTGGTGGCGGGCACGCAACTGCTGCCGGTGGCCGTGGGCTTTTTGGTCGTCGCCGGCTTTCTGCTGGTTTCTTACTGGCACAAGATTTCCACGGTCCAGACCGCCGGAGTTACCTCCGAGATCTCCGGGCTGGCAACTTTTCTGGTAGGAGCGCTCGTCTGTTACGGGCATTTATGGATTGCTACCGCGCTGGGCGTCGCCAGCCTGCTGCTGCTCGATCTGAAGACCGCTCTGGAAAAGCTGGCCGTGCGCATCGCTCCAAACGAGATTCTCACCTTCGCCAAGTTTCTCTTCCTGAGCGTAGTCATTCTGCCCATCCTGCCCAATCAGGAGTTCGGTCAGTTTCACATCAACCCTTTCAAGACCTGGCTGGTGGTGGTGGCGATCAGCACCATTTCCTACCTGAGTTATGTCTTGCAGAAGATGACCAAGGGACAGGGCGGGATCGTGCTGGCGGCGCTGCTGGGCGGCGCATACTCCTCCACGGTCACTACCGTCGTGATGGCGCGCCGGGCAAAGCGCGAGCTGCGACCGCATCTCTTCGCCGGCGGCATCCTGATCGCCTGCGGAGTGATGTACCTGCGCCTGGTGATTCTTCTAGCGCTCTTCAACCGGCAACTCATGCTCACGCTTTACATACCCTTTCTTGCCTTGGCTACTCTGGCGGTCGGGGGCGGCTGGCTTTGGTCGCGCTGGGCGGATAAGAATACACAGGATGTACAACGGGAGGCCGAGCCAAAGAATCCGCTGGAGTTAATGACTGCCTTTCTTTTTGCCGGACTTTTTCTGGCCATGCTGGTCATTACCCAATTAGCCGTAACTTATCTGGGAAGAACAGGTGTAAATTCTCTGGCCGTGCTGATGGGAGTGAGCGACGTGGACCCGTTCATCATGGGGTTGACGCAGGCAGCGGGCACACTGACTCCTCTGAAGGTCGCGGCGGGCGCGGTGGCTATCGCCGCCTCCAGCAATAACATTGCGAAAGGGTGCTACGCCTTCAGCCTGGCCGACCGCAAGACGGGCATACAGGCCCTGGCGATGCTGATTACGCTGGCAGTGCTGGGGCTTCTTCCGTTGTTTTGGCTGGGGTGAAAAACGGAGGTGATCTTTTCCAGGTCTCAAATGAGATATTGAAGGGCATCCGGATAACTGCGAGGCAGGAAAGAGGCATTTATCGCCAATCCGCAACTCTTTCTTATATTTCGTGTATGACCATTCAGCAGTGATTTCAACAGGCAACGAATCCTCAACACGCTTTTTTTGATTGTCGGGATTCGCGCCTGGCTGCTAGAGTGATGGATGTTGTCATGAATTGAGAATTGCCCCTGGCCTTGTGAAGAAAATTCATTGCTGATTAACAGTTACGGCTGCTGCTGTTGCCGGATTGTTCTCCGCGGCAGCAAAACATCCCTTGCAACACAACAACCGCAGATACCTCAAAGGGGGTCACAGATGCGCGGATTCAAAACACTACTCGGCACGATGGCATTGCTTGCGGGATTGGCTCTGGCGCCAGCGGCTCGCGCGCAAATTGCCATCGAAATCGGCGTTCCACCCGTTTGCGCGTACGGCTACTATGAAGCCCCGCCCTACGCCTGCGCTCCCATGGGCTTTTATGGGCCGGCGTACTTCCACGGCGGCATCTTTTTGGGTGTAGGCCCCTGGGCCGGCTGGGGTTATGCCCACGGCTGGGGCGCGTATCGCTTCCATGACGACGGCAGGGGCCGCTACCACGGACGAGCCGGCTATGAGGCCGAGCATGGCCATTTTGCTCGCGGCTATGACGATCGCGGCCATGGCGGACCGCACGGTGGACCGGAGCACGGCGGACCGGCGCATGGCGCACCGGCGCACGGCGGACCGGCGCATGGCGCACCTGCTCATGGCACACCTGCTCATGGCACACCTGCTCATGGCGCACCTGCTCATGGCACAGCTGCTCATGGCACAGCTGCTCATGGCGGATCTGCGCCAAAAGGCGGCGATCACAAAAAATAACCTGTAGTCGCGAAATCAGGCAGCGGATGGTGTAACGAGCGGCGGATCCGGAGCGGTCTCCAATTCCTATTGGAGAACCGCTATCGGCGGCTCCGCCGCTTTGCATTTCGCGAGATCGGATTGATTGATCCGGCCCAGAAGTTATGGAAGACCGCGCCACATCTTTTCCGCGTCTTTTGCGGAAAGGGCGGTCATGCCATTCACGCTGGCAGTGCTGGGGCTTGATCCGTTGTTCTGGCTGGGGTAGCGACTGGGCTCGCGGCAAGAGCGCGGCTTGTCGCGTTGCAGCCTGTTCGGCTATGCTGGCTTCACTATGCCCCACGGATTCGACTCATACCGCATCTTCATCTCGGCTCCGGGCGATTTGGAGGCGGATCGTCAGGCTTGTCACGGCGTCATTGCGCGCGTGAACGAAACCACGGCCATGCAGGCCAAGGTCCTGCTGGTTCCGCTGGGCCTGCGCGATAACGAACAGATCTCCGGCAGCCGCGCCATCGTTTCAGACAATGTCCGCTGGAGCACTTTCTTCTTTCAGCTTTTTCAGGACGACTGGGGACCGCGCGATCTCTTCCGAAAGCTGTTTCTGCTGGCCGTCGAGTGCCGAGAAGACGCATCCATGCCGATGCGCGCGGTGGTGGTCTGCCTCAAGGACGCGCCGCAGGAGAGCAACGCCGAGATTCTGGCCTTTCGCAGGGAGTTGGAAGAGCGCAAAGATCTGCGCGTCATACACTACGCCAGCCTGGACGAACTGCGCGTGCATCTGGCGGAGGTTTGCGAGGGATGGGCGCAGGCGATTATCGACGCGGGAATCGGCTCGACACCGGCTGCCGGCGCGTAGCCTAGAGAAGCGGCACCGTTCGCCATTCCATGTAATAGTGCATCTCATCCTCGCGCACAATGGCGAAGCCCAGGCGCTGGTGGAAGCGCAGGGATCCCGGATTGAACTTGAAGACGCAACTGCGGATGGGCAGCCGCGCCTTTGCCGCTTCCTGTTGCAGCCGCTGGATCAGCACGGTTCCGATCCCCTTGCTTTGCAGCCTGGGATGGACGGCGATATCCACCAGATGAAATTCAGCTTCGCCGGGCGCTACCCACAACCGGCCAACGGGTTTTCCGTCGAGCAGGACAATGTGATAGCAGGAGTTCGGGTACATCTGCGTATACGCAGACATCTGGCCGCGAAACTGCATGCGGATGAGTTGTTCCCTCTGCGTTGGTGTGACCGGCGCCAGGGCAAACTCCGGCGCGCGAACCGCCGAGTACAGTTCGTACAGAAAGATTTCGTCCTGGGGAAGCGCGGGTCGAACGGCGAGAGTGGACATAGATCAGGAGGGCTGGGAACCGGCTTTGCAGCCGGTTCCCGCCAGTGCAAGTGTACTACGAGCGCGACGGATAGACGCCAGACATCGCGATG
>JBKQLG010000149.1:0-2645 GCA_052147235.1 Occallatibacter sp. | reverse complement strand
TCCCCGGCGAGCACCGGCCAGGTTCCCTGATTGTTGCACGCGGCGGCAATATCCTTGAGTTCGCCGGGCGGATCGAGAAGCGAGATGAATGCGCCGCCGCGCACACCCAGGATGGTATGGGTCGAAGCAAAGGCGCGCCAATGCGCCTCTGCGCGCTCGCTGGACTCTGTGCCGCCAAGAGGCGTGAAATTGTCGATCCGCACCGTGAGCCGGAACACGCCTTGTGCAACGCCCGTAGCCGCGATCGTCAGCTCGCCCTGAACGTCTGCGCTGGTGTGGATGAGCAGACCGTACACGCAGCCGTCCGGGCCGCGCAAGGGCTTCAAGCTTCGCTGCCCGGCAAAGGCGAATGGCACCTTCACGGGTGCACCGGTGAGCTGCTTCAATGTCAGAGCCGGGGCGGCGACATCGCGCTCGATGGCCTCCTCCCAGCTCTGGAAAACCTCCTCGCCCACCCTCAAAGAGGCAACTTTGGTCGTGGGCGGCTCTTCACCGGCGGGCATCCCGGTCATGGGCGAAGCAAATTCTCCGACCTCTCGCCGCACCAGATGCAGAAATCGCACAGGCGCCTCGATTTCGGTCTCGAGGTTGCCCTGAACCAGACATTCGGTCTGAATTCCGCAGGGACTGGTTTCGTCCTGCCGCGCATAATCGCGCGGATAAACGCCGCCGAAGGTCCAGCGCTGCCGGTTCTTCACATTCGAGGCTCGATACGGATAGAGGATATAGCCTTCGTAAAGGACCGCTTTGACAATGGCTTCGACCGGCGCAAGGTTCATGGCAAGCTCTCCTCGCGCTGACGCGTCAGCAAGGCGCGCAGCGTCTCATCCCAGCCGGTGAACCCTTGGTTCCGTTTGTAGCGGTAGATCTCGGCAAAGACCTCGCGATCGATGTGCAGCCAGGTGGTGTTGGGATAGTAGAAATCCATCAACTCCTGCCAGATCCGCACCGGGAGCCGGTAGCTTGCCTCCTTGCTCCAGGAGATCAGATCCATCTGCAGGAAACCATCCGCGTCCCGATAGAAGACCGTGCCACTGAACAAGAACACCAGCGGCACCTCGCCTCCTTCAAGACCAAAGAAATACTTGGTTGCCGCGACATTGAAATCGAAGCTGCATGGGACCGGCAGTTCGACGACGCGCTGGCCGTCGAAAGCCGGCACCTGGACGTCCGTGTGCGTCCAAAGCATGCTTTGTAGCGTATCCTTCCAGCGATGGGTTTCGCCAAAGAGCTCGATGAGACGCTCGCGCTCCTCCAGCGCATAGGTCCGGCGCGCCGCCTCAATGCGAATCTGACAGTGCAACAGCACATTCTCCACCCTAACGTCAGGGGTTTCATTGATGACGCACAGCTTGAAGAGCAGAGTCGGCGCCGCCGCATAGCGGTCGACTTCGGCGCCCTCGATCGCGAAGGTGAGATCAACCATGGTGGCACGCTCCCGCGTTATCACGCAGCTCATGCAAGCCAGCGAAGAATCCGTCGATCGCCTTCCAAGCCACTTCGCCCCCGGACAGACCGCGCCATTTTGTGCGGATGAGCCCGACCAGCGCGTAGCAGCGATCGATCGGCGCTAGGTAGTACTCGCGCGCACCCTTCACGCGGTGAACCAGCAAGGCCTCGATATCGGGCTCAAGTGCAGCGAGGATGGGGTTGCCGGCGACGAGTTGCGCCCATGCCCGCAAGTCCAGCAGCGATTCTGTAGAGCCAGCAGGACCTGGATAGAAAGCAACGATCCGCCTGTCCGGCGTGCTGGCAACGAAGAACGCAAGACCGATCGGGATGGCGAAGGCATCCCACTCGGCATCGGTCATGCGAAAATTCTCGAGCCGCCGCGCGTATTCCGGCACCGCGCGATACCGGTTGTCGTCGCGATTGCCAAGCAAAGTGGCGCAGCCCCTGCAGACGCAGAGCAGGCGATGCTTGGCCGGCCCGACCAAGTGGGGATGATTCGCTGCGAGCGGAGCAGAGCAGAGGTTGCAATAGTCCTCAGCCGCAACGTCACGCGGCCGGACAAACCGCAGCACATTGGCCACCCAGTTTCCCGGCTGTGTGCTCACGGCCATGCGCTCGCCTCCAGTCATACGCTCGCCTCCAGGACCGTTCGTCGCGGCGCCTCAGGCCGTCCAGGGGGATGCGGTCACTCCGCCGCACGGACCGCGGCGGCAACCCCGAGGCGGTCCAATCCGTCGATCAGAATCTTTTCGACATCGGGCGCTGCTTCTACCACGGCGTCCTCAATTTCGCCCGGCAGCGTCCACAGCAGAGGCGCCTGGATCGCGGCGGCACCACTCCCATGCACCCGCAGTCGAACGGTGCCATTTGCGATTTCCACAACGTCCAGGCGGAGGCCGTGAACCCCAAGATGCGGCCGCAGCCGGTCGACCCCCCGTCGGACTCGCGTTTCAAGATCATCCGGGTGGAGACCGTGCAACAACAACATGGCCTGAACCTGCTTGTCTTCCACCAGCCGCGCCAGGATAGAAGTTCCGTCTTCCGCTGCGGTCACCATGCCCATCAGCTTGGCCAAGCCAATGCCATGCAGATCAAGCACAAGCGCGAGAAGCTCACGCGTGGTCTCTTTCGCGGCCGGATCAGGATGCGCGTCAAGCACGCGGATCAATTCCTGGAGCCGATGCAGGGCATGC
>JBKQLG010000148.1:0-4207 GCA_052147235.1 Occallatibacter sp. | reverse complement strand
GGATCTGGGCTTCCAGTTCGCCACGCGCTCGGGGCTCTCGGTGGGCCTGGACGACATGGTGATTCCAGACAGCAAGTACACGGTGGTGCGCGAGGCTGATCTGAAGGTGATCGAGGTGCAGAAGCAGTACATGGACGGGGCCATCACCAACGGAGAGCGCGCGAACAAGGTGATCCAGATGTGGTCGGCGGTGACCGAGAAGGTGGCCGACGAGATGTTCGACAACATGAAGCGGGCGGACGAAGAGGGAGCCATGAACCCGATCTACATCATGGCCGACTCGGGGGCGCGCGGATCGAAGCAGCAGATTCGGCAGCTTTCGGGAATGCGCGGACTGATGGCCAAGCCGTCTGGAGAAGTCATTGAGACGCCCATCACGGCGAACTTCCGCGAGGGGCTGACGGTGCTGGAATACTTCATCTCGACGCACGGCGCGCGCAAGGGATTGGCGGATACGGCGTTGAAGACGGCCGACTCCGGCTACCTGACGCGGCGGCTCGTGGACGTGGCCCAGGACGTGATTGTGACCGAGTACGATTGCGGCACGGTTGAGGGCATCTACGTCGGATCGATAGTCGAGTCGGGCGAGATCATCGAGCCGTTGAGAGATCGCATCATCGGCCGCGTGTCGCTGGAACGCATCAAGGACTACGACGGCAACATTGTGGTTGATTTGAACCAGGGCATCGACGAGGATATAGCCTCGGCGATTCAGGGCGCGGGCGTGGAGAAGGTAAGGATTCGCTCGGTGCTGACCTGCGAGTCGCGGCGCGGCGTCTGCGCGCTGTGCTATGGGCGCAACCTGGGATCGGGGCGCATGGTGGAGCTGGGCGAGACCTGCGGCGTGATCGCCGCGCAATCCATTGGCGAGCCGGGAACGCAGTTGACGATGAGAACCTTCCACGTGGGCGGCACGGCCAGCCGCGTCAGCGACAAGTCGCGCCTGGACGCCAAGAACAACGGCTTTGTGCGCTTCATCAATCTGAACTTTGTGGAGAGCAAGGACGGCACGCTGGTGGCGATGAACCGCAACGGTTCGCTGGCCATTCAGGACGAGCGCGGCCGCGAGAAGGAGCGCTACCAGGTAGTTTATGGCGCGCGCCTCAAGGTGAAGGATGGTGAGCACGTCATCCTGGGCCAGTTGCTCGCCGAGTGGGATCCGTACACCTACTCGATCCTCACCGAGATCGGCGGCGCGGTGCAGTTCAAGGACTTGCAGGAAGGCATCACGCTGAACGAAGAGGTGGACGAAGTGACCGGCCTCTCGCGCTGGGTTGTGGCCGATGCGCCGGATGAGAAGCGTCAGCCGGCCTTCGTGGTGAAGAACGCCAAGGATCACAAGCGCTACTTGCTGCCGCGCGGCGCTCACCTGATGGTGCAGGACGGCGACGATGTGGGGCCGGGCGACGTGCTGGCCAAGATTCCCAAGGAGAGCACGCGCACCAAGGACATCACCGGCGGCCTGCCGCGCGTGGTGGAGCTCTTCGAGGCGCGCAAGCCGCGCGAGACGGCCATCATCTCGGAAATAGACGGTGTGATTCGCTTTGGCGAAGTTGCCAAGGGCCAGCGCAAGATTTACGTGACCGCGGACAATGGCGACGAGAAGGAATACTCGGTGCCGCGCGGCATTCACGTGAATGTGCAGGAGGGCGAGCGTTTGCGCGCCGGCGATCCGCTGATGGACGGGCCGCTGAACCCGCACGACATTCTGAATGTGCTGGGCGAAAAGGAGCTGCAATCCTACCTGGTGAACGAGATTCAGGAGGTCTACCGCCTGCAGGGCGTGGCCATCAGCGACAAGCACATTGAAGTGATTGTGCGGCAGATGCTGCGCTGGGTGCGGATCGACGAAGTGGGCGACACCAATTTCCTGCTGGAGCAGCAGGTGGACCGCTTCCGCTTCCGCGAAGAGAACGATCGCGTGCTGAACAATGGGGGCCGGCCGGCGATTGGCCGCCCGCTGCTGCTGGGCATCACCAAGGCGTCGCTTTCCACCGACAGCTTCATCAGCGCGGCCAGCTTCCAGGAGACGACGCGCGTGCTGACCGAGGCCAGCATCAACGGCGCAATCGACAACCTGCGCGGCCTCAAGGAGAACGTGATTGTGGGACGGCTGATTCCCGCCGGCACGGGCCTGGAGTACTACCGCAACGTCAAGCTCTCACCGGAGCTGGAAGAGGCGGCGGCGCGCGTGCAGCAGGAGGTGACGGCCGAGATGGAAGCCGCCGAGCGCGAACTGGAGCTGATGCGCCAGGAGGGCGAGGCCGAGGAGATGGCGGCGGAATAACCACCTGCGTGGGGCCAGCGGCTCGCTGTTCGCTCGCATGGGCTACTCTGTCTGACCGCAGAATTTGACCCATGCGGTGGGACCAGCGGCCATCGGCAAGATCCGCCCAGGGTTGAGACGCTGATCTTGATCTTGAATGAAAAGCCCGGCGCAAGCCGGGCCTTTTCTTATGCGCGGCTTTATAGTGCGGGATCGGGATGCGGGCCTTCCGCCTGCGTCTCAGCCGCCTGTTGCTTGCCTTTCTTCACCGCGTACATGGCCGCGTCGGCGGCGCTCAGCAGACTGTCTTGTGTTGCGCCGTCTTCCGGGTAGAGAGCAAAGCCGATGCTGGCCTCGCCTTGCAGCAGAATTCCATCCACGGAGAAAGGCTCGTCAAAGCAGCTTTCCAGCCTGGCCAGAATTTTATCTATGTCGGAACGGCCATGCGGCAGCGATACCAGCGCGGCGAATTCGTCGCCTCCCAGCCGCGCCAGCATATCGCGGCCCAGCAACTGGCGGCTCATGCGCAGGGCTACCGCCTGGAGGTAAAGGTCTCCCACATGATGGCCATAGGTGTCGTTGATGGGCTTGAATTTGTCCAGGTCGATGTAAATCAATCCGAGGATTCTGCTGGAAAGGCGCGCCTCTTCGATCTGCACTTCCATGAACTTTTCCATTGCGAATCGGTTGTGAATATCGGTGAGCAGATCGAATTCCGAGCGGCGGCGCAGATCGGTATAGAGACGCCGGGTTTCCATGGCCAGCGTGGCCAGGCGCGCCCCTGTTTGGAGCGCTTCCAGTTCGCCGGCGACCGGCAGCGTCTGCGGATGGAGTCCGGCATAGAGCGCGCCCAGCGCCAGCCCGGAGCGGGCTGAAATCTCCGTGCGTATGATGCGTAGACCGCTCTGCTCCTTCGGGCAAGCGCCCAGCTTGGCTCCATCGGCGATCTCGCACCAGCAGGGTGCTCCGGCCAGTGTGGAGGAGACCATTGCTGCGATCCCTTCGAGGATTTCGGGCAGGGGCCGCGATCCGTTGATATCTTCGAGGATGCGGCTGCGTTGACGCTCGATTTCAGCCAAAGCAGTGATTTTCCGGCGCACATTTCGTTCAATGAACCATCCCCTCACGATCACGGCGAAGACGACGACGATCAGAATGCCGACGATGAGTAAGAGGTTGCGAATGTTCAACATAGATGGTTTGACGACCACCGCAATGTCGTCATAGTTGCGCAGCAGGATTTTGAAGGGTATCTGTGTGGTGAAGGGGTCGGAGTTTTCCTGGATACAGATGCCGGTAACCTGGACTCTGGAGCCCAGTGGGATCACCTTGGCGTCTGGAACCGGACCATTCGGGTGGTTGTAGATGGCGGAGAAGAGTTTGCCATCGACGGCCAGCACCAGTTCATCCTGCGCAGCCTCCCGCACCTGGGTGACAACCTGGCCTTCAATTGAAATGAGATCGTTGTGATGGCCGGGCGAATCGTAGCCCTGAATCGAAAGTGTCTTCCAGGTCACCGCAAGCGGCGTGACGGGCGCGGGCGTGTGGCTGTCATGAATTTCACCACGCGAGAGATCGACAAAGCCATCGTGGACTTCGGGAAAGCCGGTTGCGTCCGCGGCATCGCCGATCCGCAAAGGTTCGTAGGTCAGGGTATTGATCCAAATGCTCTTGACGCCGTTCTGCAAGACAACGGCTGAACCGGGCACGTAATAGGTGATGGTTCCGTGGACCAGGACTCTGGGGGTGGAATCGTTCAAATGATAGACGGCAATCACCCGATCCATCGGGGTTGCGGAGAGGGTCCATGGGCTGGAGCCGGCGCGCTTGATAATCTTGACGTCAGAAAGCGACTGAACCTCCAGATGAACCCCGGTCTGATGCATCTTGCTATCGAATAGTTCCGAAGCGATTCCGGTCATTTCCACTTCAGAATCCATT
>JBKQLG010000147.1:0-4594 GCA_052147235.1 Occallatibacter sp. | reverse complement strand
TCCGGGGATTGTATAAACATCGCGCACGTCGAAGGCAGTGGATTTCGGCATCTTAACTATCCCTCATGGGTTATTTCTGTCCCGCCCGCAGGCAGGAACTGGTTAGTGTTTCGCCCGCAGGCGCAATACATCATCTTCCAGCGTTCAATTCTTCTTCCGAGCGCCAGCCCGGTATTTCAATTTCGCTGCCGGCGCCCGGTATCATGGTTTGAACGGTGTGCGCAGGGTTCTTTCCCCTAGCACTTTCCCGCCCATGGATTGGAATCTTTCCCTGTCTTCTTTGCGGCCGTCTTTGGAAGAGCCACAGGCTTCTCGTCGGGCAGGTTCTTCTCGGCGCTCAGGTCGATGGGCATCTTCGTCGATGGATAAGTCTTCAATGCGCCGAAGACCAGATCCGCGGCTGCCCGGATCGAATCGGGCGTGCCCGAGAAGTTGCAGATCACGGCATCGGCTTCCGTGGTTACGCCTTTGCGGTACGGGAAGTTGGTCACGACGATGACCTTATGTCCCGCCTTTTTCAAGGCCTGCACCAGATGCCGGTTGTTGCCGCGCTTTTCAATGCGCGCGTAGTAGTTGGTCATGACCACCAGATCAGTACCCTTAGCCAGCGTCAGCGCCTCTTCCACTTCCTCGTCGCCGGCAAAGAAGGCCGTGTCATCGAGGATGAGGTTGGTGGAATGCTTGGTCATCTGCTCGCAGAACATATGCGGGTGGCTGTAAAGATCCTTACCCAGGAAGGAGTAGGGAATGACCTGTTCGATGACCAGGATTTTCTTATCCTTGCCGACCGGCAGCATTTTCTTGTCGTCGCGCACCACCAGCAGGGCTTTGTGCGCCACTTCGCGGGAGAAGTCCTGGGTTGCCTTGCTGTGGACGTGGGCCGCGGTCTTGGCCGGATCATTCTTTCCGGCTTTCTCGAAGAGGCCCTGATCGTACTTCATCGACAGCAGCCGCCGGCAGGCGTCGTTGAGCCGCTCGATAGAAAGCTCACCGCGCTCCACGGCGCCCTTGATTCCGAAGAAGCACTGGGATCGGGATTCGTCGTCCGCCTTGAGCAGGATGGTATCCACGCCGGCCTTGATGGCCATGGCGCACGCCAGGGGGAGCGGCCACTTTCTCAGGACGGCGGCCATGCCGATGGCGTCGGAAACCACCACGCCCTTGAATCCCATTTCTTTCCTCAGTAGATCGACGAGGATCTTCGAGGAGAGCGTGGCGGGGAATTCCTTGTCGAAGGCCGGGAAGATGGTATGCGCCGTCATGAGGGCCTTGGCGCCCGCATCGATGCCCGCCTGGAAGGTAACCAACTCGACCGCGCGCATCCGCTTCAGGTCCCCGCGGCAGGTGTCCAGCACGTCGTGCGCGTCGGTTCCCGAATCGCCGCGGCCGGCGAAGTGCTTGACCGTGGCGACAATGCCGGCATCCTGATAGCCGCGCACCGTGGCATCGACAAACTTCGCGCAAATCTTGGGATCGTCGCCGAAGGAACGCACACCGATTTCCGGGTTCAACGGATTGATATTGACGTCGCAGACCGGATGATAGAACTGAGTGATGCCGATGAGGGCCATCTGCTTGCCGAGCGTATTCGCTACTTTATAGGCCAGATCGAGGTCGCCGATGGCGGTCATTCCCATCGGGGGCGGGAACTGCACGACATGACCGGAGGTGTAATCGTTCTTGAAATCGCCTTCCATGTCAATGGTGATGTGCAGGGGAATTCCCGAAGGCCGTTTCATGGCGATTTCCTGCAGTTTGTTGAGTTTCTCGGTGAGCTCTGCCGGTGTCACGCTCACGCCGAAGCTGCGATCGTCGAAGTTGGTATGCGCGATGTCGAACCAGTCCTTCGGCTTCTTAAAGTTGGGATCGACCTGTGAACGTCCCCAATATTTGTTCTTACAGGTCTCCAGAGCATACGGTTCCAGACAAAGGCCGCCGGCGTGGAGCTTGGTGATCTGTTCGATCCCCGAAGGCGTCAGGTAAGCCCCGCGCCAGGTAAAGGTGAGAACCTGGCCGCATTTTTCCTCCAGGGTCATTTTGGCCAATTTGGCCGCAACAAAACTGTCTCGTTCTTTCGACATCGCGTCTCTCCTTAGGAATTATTTTGCGATTCCAAACATATCATACTTTGGCCGATAAGCCGCGGATAGCACGTTCCGGCCGACACCGCGTGGCCGTGCAGGCGCTCCTCATGGAAAATCACCGAAATTCCCAGATCGAGGACCTATTATGGCGTATCGCGGCCAATCATAACGATTGTGTCAATTGGCATGGTCATTTGGCAAGAGCAACAGTAGCAGTGATACTCATCACCAATATGCGTCAACGAGCATTCAACTCATGATTGCGGAGTGAGTACTGCTGATAGACTGATCGGGTGTCCGCACCTGCCGCAGAGCCTCTCGACTGGAAGCCTGTCCCACTGCCCAGCCCGGTCACGCTCCACGGCCGGACCGTTACGCTGGAGCCGCTGAACACCACGCGCCACGCCGCCGCTCTCTGGGAGGCCTTGCGCGGCCACGATGAGCTGTGGACCTGGCTGCCTTACGGCCCCTTCGCCAGCGAGTCCGATCTGCGCCGGCACATTGAAGAAAGGCAGGTCGCGGCGGGCTTCGTCTTTTTGGCGATTGTGCCTGCCGCGACCGGTTTGGCCGAAGGCTGGGCCAGCTATATGAGGATGGAGCCGGCTCACGGAGTCATCGAAGTTGGTTACGTCCTCTTTACGCCCTCCCTGCAGCGCACTACCGCCGCCACCGAGGCCATGTTCCTGATGGCAAGCCACATCTTCGACCAGTTGGGCTACCGCCGCTACGAGTGGAAGTGCAATGCGGAGAACCAGCCCTCTCGCCGCGCGGCAGAGCGACTGGGGTTTACCTTCGAAGGCATTTTCCGCCAGCACATGATTCTCAAAGGCCGCAACCGGGACACAGCGTGGTTCTCCATGCTCGACCGCGAGTGGCCCGCCCGCAAGCGAGCATTTGAAGCCTGGCTGGCCCCGGAGAACTTTGATGACGAGGGCCGGCAGCGGCGGAGCCTGGAGCAGTTCAGAGCTTCCAGACTGTAACTGCTTGTACTGCCGGTCTCTTCCCTCAGTTCCCTGCCGCGCCCGGAGCTTTGACCAGCACCAACTGCTGCTGGTCGCTGGCGGCGATCTTCTGGTAATACTCACGCAGGGCCGGGTACTCCCTGGCTTCGAGCAGCACGAAGGCGCGCTGGAAGGTGTGGCGAATGTCGATGACGCCGTTGCCCGGCGCTGCCTTGATCACCAGGACGGCGTGACCTTCCCAGGGCAACTGCGCAGGCGTGGGGGCGCTCTCGACGGTGTAGCCGGCCGGCAGATGGATGACCGCGTCGTCAATCACCTGCTCGGTGTAGTGAAGATCAACCGCGATCTCGCGCTTCTCTTCGGCGACAAACTGGTGGTGTGCGCCGGTGGAAAAGAAGAAGCCGGGCAGCAGCAGGCGCCTGCCGGTGGAGCTGCCCAACAAACCGGAGACCTTGGCGGAGACTGAAAGAAAGCCCTCCGCGGTCTCCAACCCCTGAATCTTGTCCACCTCTCCGGTAATTCCCTGCGGGAGCAGATTGATCAGAGATTCGTTGAGCTGCTTTTTGACCTCTTCCGGGTCGGAGGTGAGGTTGAGCTGGCGATAATGGAGCGCGGCGGGGCCATTCATCAGAATTTTGACCGTGCCGGTGATTCCGCCCTGCGCATCGACGGTCAGGTCGGCGGCGTGCGCGGTGATCGCGTCCTTGGTGGCATTGGGCGGTGTGTAGACCGGCCCCTTGGCGTTCTCCTGAATGCCGCCCGCCATGGTATGCGCCCACTGTAACTGGCCGAAGGGGCAGAGCTTCTCGCCGGGATCGAGATAGATGTCCTCGCCGTCGATATGCAGCACCACCAGCAGCGAGTCGAGCTGATCGAGCGAGAGATAGCTGGGGTCGAAGATGCGCCGGTTCCTGTCTGCCACCTGCAGGCCGTCGGCATTTAGCCCCGCAGCGCGGGCCAGCGCCAGGTAGAGCGCGGCAATGTCGTTGCCCGAGCCGCTCTTCTCGGCCCAAACATCTTGCGCCTTCTTTACCTCCTGCTTGAGATGCAGCGCCTTGCGCTCTTCTTCAGTTTTGGCACGGGTAAAGTCGGTATTGTCCAGTAATTGCACGGCATCGTAGAGCTTGCGCGCCCTGGCCTCGGGCGTTGCCGCCCCGGCGGTGATCTGGCTGGCCGCATCCCTGACTGCTGAACTCTGGCTCGCGAAATCGTTTACCTTCTTTGACCAGCGCTCGATCTCTTTCTGCCAAAAGACATCCGGAGAGTTATAGATCGACCAATAGAAGTGCACGCTATAACGCATCGCTTCATCCGGCGGAGCATCAGCCTCATGAACGAAGGCGGGCACATCCTGAATATCCAGCGTGAAGTCTCCCTTAGGGAACCTCTGAAAAACTCTTTGATCCTTATGGCCTTTGAGTGAAGCTATATTCAGAGGTGGATCACGAATGCAACAACTTACTTTGGCTCGGCAGGCGGAGTTTCAACGCTACACGAAGAAGACGCGGCGGGAGCAATTTCTGGACGAGATGGAAGCGGTGATGCCCT
>JBKQLG010000146.1:0-13825 GCA_052147235.1 Occallatibacter sp. | reverse complement strand
TTTTGCAGCGTGTGGCGGACCGATGGGCAGAAGCCCCGGCAGCGCAACCATCAAAAAGTCATCGACGAGATTGTGGAACTGCGGCGCATTGGATTCAGATTTATCGCCTTGGCGGACGATAACTTCTATCCGGTTACGTTTACCGATCTGCGGTTGGCCCGCGAGCAGGGCAATGCGGCCAGGCTGGAAGAGCTGACGGCGATTCGCGCCGAGCGCTTTCATTTGATGGACGAGCTGGCCAGGCTGCCGAAGGACATGGTCTTTTATACGCAGATGACGATGGAGGCGGGCGAGGATACTGTCTTCCTTGATGCGATGAAGAAAGCTAACATCAAAGGCGCACTGGTGGGGATCGAAGCGGTGACGCCGGAGGGATTGAAGGCGATCTACAAAGATTGGAACCTCTCCGGCGACGCCATGGCGAAGCAACTGCAGACCTTCAAAAAGCATGGCGTTCATGTGCTGGGTTCGTTCATCTTCGGGCTGCCCACGGACAGGCCGGCGACCTTTGACGCTACGGTGGCGATGGCGAAGAGGGCGGGCATTACCTTTGCCCAGTTCGTGATGATGACGCCGTTTCCGGGCACGGTGGATTTCGGGCGCTGGGAGAAGGAGCAGGCGGAGAATCCCACCATGGTGGGCGATGTGCCGATTACGCGCTACTGGCTGATTCCCGCCGCGGTTCGGCCCAAGATGTTTACCCCGCATCCCACGATGAGCTCGGATGAGATTCGCGAGCGTACCCAAAAAGTGTGGGATACGTTCTATAACTGGGGCGATATCTGGAAGAGATCCGCCTGTTGCCCGACGATCACTTCCAGAATTGCCTTCATGTTTCTTTCGAAGCTCTACCGGCAGATGTATGCAGGGACCGGGATCTCCACCGACAGCGCGCGCCGTAAGAAGTCCAAGGCCTGGGCCAAGTGGACGGCGCACCAGTGCAAGAAGCTCTTCCGGGCAAAGCCGATGCCGGAGCTGCCATCGCGCAAATGGGTACATGAGTTAGTGCCGGGGATCGCCGCGGCTGGGTATGCCAGCGGGGATGGAGGGGCGATGAAGGGAGCTTTCGCCACTACTCCGGGGGATTGAAGGCTAGTTGATTCGGTTCTGATAAGAAATTAGGGCCTGTTCACGCTACAGCCGGCCGGGAGGCCAGCGCTACAATATTGTGCCCTGTGGGACCAGGACGAGAAACGAATATAACTCTCTGAAAACAGGATTTTTGAAGCAAGCAGTTCCCTTGCTTTCGTACGAACTCACTGGGTATTTCTTACTCAATTCGGTAAGGATTTCCCAGAATCAAGGCCTCCTGGCCCACAGGGAAGCTAGTAATTCATCGGGACCGGGGGAGCTCCGGCCTTGCTTCATGGCTCGCTTTAGAGGTGGTTGTGCTAGTCCGTCTAAGCGAGAAGTCCAGCAGTTACCGGAGGTTGTGCATGAATGAAGAGCAGCCGGGAGGGGTCCGCCCCTAGTGAAGCGCATCGCCGGAGCGAATTTCCAGCAGTAGATGATGGTCGAAATGGCCACGGATATGCTATAAGGAAATCGATAGAAGAGATAGCCCCTGGAGCCTTTTTGGCTCTAATCAAATCAAGGAGGAACTATGATCCACGGCAAGGTTTTTCTTTTTTCAGTTTTGGCGATTGCACTGTTAGGCAGCGCATCCGTGGGGACGGCCCAGATCTCCGTCGGCATCGGCATTGGAGAGGCGCCCGTGTGCCCCTATGGGTACTTCGATTATGCGCCGTATGACTGCGCACCCTACGGCTACTATGGACCCGACTGGTTTGTTGGCGGCATATTCCTCGGAGCCGGCCCGTGGTTTCATGGCCCTCACGGCTTTTATGGCCATGTGGATAACCGCTTCGACCCTCGTCACGGGTATAACGGACCCTTGCCGGGACGCGGGGAGGAGCGCTTCAACCACTTCCACGGTAACGAGGCGCGGGATGGACAGGGCCATGTGGGCGATGCCGGCCATGACGCGGCGAATGAACACCACCTGCCCGGATATCGAGGCGGAGGCGGTTCCCATGGCGGAGGAAAGCGCCGCTAAAGCGCAATTCAATTCAGAATGACAACGAGACCGGACGCCGCTTTCAGTTCCCGTGATGTGGTTGCGGATGGGATGAGCGTAGCTGGCATGAGGATAACTATGTTCTCATGAATCGCAATCGGCTCGGAGGTCATCCGAACAATTCTCCTGTCGGTGTAGAGTGAGCGTGGGCCGGTAGGCCTAAGCTACAGCCGGCCCGGAGGCTGGCGCTACATGATTATTGGGCGGGTCGATTTGGCGTACGCCAGAGACTGCCTAAACCAGCGTTGATTCCATGTGAGGCGACTTACCTGGCGATTTGATCGGCATCATCCTCTTCGGCGTTATCCCCCTCGCCGGGGGCGAGGAAGAGGTTCGCTTCGAGGCCGTGCTGGCGCGTGTAGAGGTCGTAGTAGCGGCCACGCAGCGCGAAGAGCGCCGCGTGGTTGCCGCGCTCGACAATGAGCCCGCTCTCGACGACGAGAATCTGGTCTGCGCGACGGATTGTCGAGAGGCGGTGAGCAATCACGAAGGTCGTCCGCCCCTGCATCAGTTGGCTCAACCCGGCCTGAATCATCGCTTCCGACTCGGAGTCAAGCGAGCTGGTGGCCTCGTCGAGAATCAGGATGCGCGGCTCGGCCAGCAGGGCGCGGGCAATCGACAGCCGCTGGCGCTGGCCGCCGGAGAGCTTTACGCCGCGCTCGCCGACGATGGTGTCGTAGGCCTCCTCGTAGCGCTCGGCAAACTCATCCACACGAGCCGTACGGCAGGCAAAGAGAAACTGCTCCTCGGTGGCATCGGGCCTCGAAAACATGATGTTCTCGCGTATGGTGCCGTCGAAGAGAAACGAATCCTGCAACACCACGCCCAACTGCGAGCGAAAGGTGTTCAAGTCCACGCGCGCAAGATCCACATCATCCACCAGGACGCGGCCTTTGGTGGGCGTGTGGAAGGCGCAGAGCAGGCTGATGATGGTGGATTTCCCCGAGCCAGAGGAGCCGACCAGCGCGGTCACCGTTCCCGGCTCGGCGAGGAAGCTGAGGCCATGCAGGACAGGCTTATCCGCGTCGTAGGCAAACTCGACATTCTCAAAGCGCACCGTGCCTTGAATCGGCGGCATCTTCTCCGTGCGTTCGGGGCTCTGGTTCTCCTCCAGTTCGGACATGAGTTCGTTGGTGCGGTCGAGTCCGGCAAAAGCCTCGGTCAACTGCGTGCCGATCGCCACAATCTGAAAGATCGGCGCGGTCATGAAGACCAGAAACATGTTGTAACTCAGATAGTCGCCAAAGGTCCAACGGTGGGCCATGATCAAATGTCCGCCCATGCTCATCACAACCGCGGTCAGCAGGCCCACGGCCGTGGTCGCCGCGGCAGAGAGAGCGCTGGTCATGGTCAGCGACTTCATCACGTTGTCCAGCAAGCGGCCAACGCCCTTGGCAAAGACATTTGCCTCGCGCTCTTCGGCGTGATAGCCCTTGATGACGCGCACGCCGCCCAGCGATTCGGTGAGCCGGCCGGTGACTTCAGCGTTGATCTTGCCGCGCTCGCGGAAGATGGGACGGATAATCCTGAAGGCATATTGCAGGACGAAGACGAAGGCGCCCATCACGGCAAAGGCAGTCAAGGTCACCGCCGCGCTGAGGTGCATCAGATAGACAAAGGCCAGAATAGCCGTGAATAGCCCACCGACAAACTCCACCAGTCCGGTGCCGACCAGATTGCGCACGCCTTCGACATCGGTCATGATGCGGGCAACGAGCGTGCCAGTGCGGTTCTCATCGTAATAGCTGACAGAAAGCAGCCCCACATGGCGCTGGACCTGGCGGCGCATTTCGGCGATCAGCCGCTGGCCGGCCTTGGAGAGCAATTGGGTCAATGAGAACGAGGTAATCGCCTGCACCACCATGGCAGTGAAAACCACTGCGATGATTCCCGGCAGAAGCTCTGGATGCGGGTGATCCTGATTGAGCACTTTATCCATGAGCGGCTTGGAAATATAGGGCATCACCAGCAGAGCCACACGGTTGATGACCATCAGCCCCATGCCGGCCAGCAGCAGCCCCAGGCGCGGTTTGACCAGAGCTTTGACTTGCGGCCAGATCTTCTTGAGGTCAGGCTTGCGCTTGGGCAGATCGTCCTGGCCCGCGCGCGCGCCGCGCCCATGCGACGAACGCTCGGCGCGCGCGCCTATGTTCATCCCGCCCGGCCGCATCGTCCCCATGCGTTAGACCTTCCCCGATCGCCGCGCGACGAGGAAGGAGCGCACGCAGAGGAAGACATAAATAAGCAGCAGCCAGACCAGCGCCAGCTTCGCTTCCATAGCTGTCATGTCCAGCGGCTTCTTGGAGTAGCAACTGCGGATGATTTCGGCGAATGTTCCCACAAAGCCAACCAGGCCGATGGTCACATTGATGTGCATGAAGAGCATGCGCCGGCTCTCATCGGGACTGATCGCGAGCCAGCCGCCAATGCCCAGCACAAGGCCGATCCACGCGGGTATCAGCGCCGTGTAGTGCGTGTGGCCTGTGCCAAAAAAGCCAATCAGGCCCAGCGCAATCATTAGAACCGCAAAAACCAATGTTACTTTCGCCATACAAAACCTCCATCTGTCATTCTTGCATCTGCAATTGCCGTCATTGCCGCTTGAGAATCAGGACAGCCCGCTCCGGCTCTCCCAGGAATTCCGCAATCCGAATTGCCTGACCACGAATCAGGTCTTCGGCTACATCTGTTGGATAATCACAGCCTCGAAGCCATATTACTTTGGGAGGAGGCCCCAGCGTTGTAGCCAACTCATAGAAGTCGGCATCCGCTGTCACGATGGAAAAGCCGTTGGCCTTGGCGTATGCCCACACAGCCGTATCCGGCGCTTGAAGAAGTCCTTCAGTGGCGAGATGGGCGGAGTCCGGGAACAAATCTTCGATGCGACGGACGAGCCGCCTGGAAAGGTTCTCATCCAGTAGCAACTTCACAGCGCAACACGCCGTCCTACGCGCGCGGCATAATCATAGATAGCGGGAAAATCGGCGGCTTCCAGCTCAGGATAGTCGGCGAGAATCTGCTCCTCGTGGACACCAGTCGCCAGCCAACCCAGAACCTCCCAAACCGTAATGCGCAGACCGCGGATGCAGGGCTGGCCGGAGCGCTTCCCAGGCTCGATGGTGATGCGGTTTTCCTCCATGGCAACCTCACATCAAATCATACCGCTGCTTTTCACGCATACCAATAGATGGATCAAAAAATCTCCGGCGCAAGCAGGTCGGTCATTGTCTCGCGGCGGCGGATCAGCATCGCTTTTGCGCCCTCCGCCAGTACCTCGGCGGGACGTAGGCGGGTATTGTAGTTCGAGCTTTGCGCCATGCCGTAGGCGCCAGCATCGAGAATTGCAATCAGATCTCCCGGCTCGACGGGCCGGAGCTTGCGATCATGGGCGAAGAAGTCGCCCGATTCGCAGATTGGCCCCACCACGTCCACGATGCGCGGCTTCCCTTCCCTGAGCCGCACCGGCACAATCTCGTGATAAGCCTGGTAGAGCGCGGGACGGATCAGGTCGTTCATCGCCGCGTCGGTAATCACGAAGGTCTTCCTGCCGTTGCGCTTGACGTACAGCACACGCGCGAGAAGCGCGCCAGCCTGCGCAACCAGGAAGCGCCCCGGCTCCAGCAGCAGACGGCCCGCGAAGGCGCCGAGGGCGCTTTCAATGGCCGCGGCGTATTCGCGCACCTTGGCTGCGGCGTCAAAGCTGCCCGCGTGGTAGTCGATGCCCAGGCCTCCGCCAACATCGACGGTTTGAAGGCTGATACCCGCGCGCTGGAGTTGGCGCAGCAGCTTGCTCACCCGCTCCATCGCCGCGCCAAACGGCTCCGCCGCGCGTATCTGCGAGCCGATGTGGAAGCTCACGCCATAGGCCTCAAGCCAACGATTTCCGGCGGCGTATTTGTAGATAGCCAGCGCCTGGCGAATATCCACGCCGAACTTGTGCTCGCGCAGGCCTGTGGAAATGTAAGGATGCGTCTCGGCAAAGACGTCGGGATTGACACGCAGCGCGAAACGCGCCTTCTTCCTGAGCATGGCGGCGCGCACGGCAAGCAGCTCCAGCTCCGCCGCGCTCTCCACGTTGAATTGCAGAATGCCCGCCGTCAGCGCCAGGTCGATCTCCACAGCCGTTTTGCCCACGCCGGAGAAGACCACCCGGCCCACAGCCTCCGGCGAGGCCGCCATGACGCGGGCAAGCTCACCGCCGGAGACAATGTCAACCCCCGCGCCGCGATCGGTGAGCAGCTTGACGATAGCCAGCGCCGAATTGACCTTGATCGAGTAGCAGACCAGGTGATCGCGGCTGGCGAAGGCCTGCTGAAACAACCCGAGCCGTTCCAAAATCTGGTCGGCGGAGTAAACGTAGAGCGGCGTGCCATGGAGTTTGGCGAGCGCTTCCAGCGAAACTTCGCCGCAGTGCAGGGCGCTCGCCGGTTGCGGGTGATAAAAGGGACGCGATGATGGAGTTGAAGATGTCGTCAAAATGTGCTTCCGGAGAAAGAATACTCTCTTGAGCCTACAGCATTTCGATGGCTAAGAAGATACGCAGTAACAGACAAACTGCCAGCCTAGCCTTTTCGCGCTTCGGCCTCGGCCAACCAGCCCCGGCGCAGTTTCTCCGCGGGGACGCTGGAGAGGTAAGGCTTGATGTCGAGGATCGGCGTGCTGTCGAGCATATCGACGCCGCGCACATGGAGCGAGCCGTTCTCGCGGCCGAGCAGTTCGACGATGGTCAGGGCGAGGGGGTTGGGGCGGCGCGGCGAGCGCGTGGTGAAGACGCCGTGAGGCCGGTTGTCGCTGGGCGGCGTGACCAGCAGATCGAAGCCGTCGGAGCGGTCGAAGGCCCAAAGCACGATCAGATGCGAAAACCCCTCGATGTCCATGAGGCCAAGGGCAAATTCCGGCAGAATTTCCAGCACGCCCTCTTCCGGGTGCTGGGCTCCAAGCCCTTTGGGAATCGCGGATACATCCTTGAAGGGAGTGCGAGCAAATCCAATCGGCCGCGGCGTGAACATGCGAGCCTCCAGACTCCATCCTAACCGCTTATCGTAGTGCAAATTGCAGCAACCACGCGGAGATGAGCGCGGCTATTTCCCGCGGCTGCTCATAGGCGGCGAAGTGGCCGGCGTCGGGCAGCAGATGGAATTCGCAACCGCCGGGAGCGGCACGGAAGGCTTCCATCTCGGCGGGAGCGATTCCTGTATCCTCGCCACCGGCGATGGCCAGGATGGGCGCGGTGATGGTGGCCACGGTGGGCACGGAGTCAGGGCGGGTGGCGAGGCCAGCCTGGACGGCGACAAGGGCCTCCGGGGTCAGCGTCATACGGGCGCGCAACTGGGTGACGATCTCCGGGTGGCGCTGGCGAGCAGTTGCGCCGATCAGGTTCTGAGCCATGCCGTCAAAGAGCGCCGCGCTGCTGCCGGCTCGCGCCTGGGCGATGGTGGCGGCGCGCCGGGAGAGATTGGCCGCCGCATCCGGCTGCGGCTTGGAGCAGACGATGGCCAGCCCGCGCACCCGCTCCGGAGCCTGCCGCCAGAGCTCCAGCAACACATAGCCGCCGATGGAGCAGCCGACGAAAAGTGCCGCGGGCACTTCTAAATGGTCAAGGAGGGCCAAAACATCCGCGGCCAGCCGCGCCATGGACAACACGGGCGCGCCCGGCGCTGAAACAAATCCGCCCACAGGCAGAGAGCCCAACTCCGAAACGCCGTGGCCGCGCAGATCGGGAACAAGGGCGCGCACTCCGGACAATTCTTCGATCAGCGGCCGCCAGTATTCTCCATCGAGCGGCGTGGGATGAAGAAAGACCACGGGCAAGCCAGCCCCGGAGTCGCGAAAGGCCAGAACTGCCCCGTCCGATCTGTAGGTTGCGCTCATACGAAACAAGAATACGCCCAGGATAAGACCCTAGGGCAGTGGCATTGTCTCTTCGGGAATGCCAACCCAACAGGCCAGGTAGGCCACGGCCACAAGCCCGCCGGAGAAGAAGAACCCAATCACCGCGAAGATGCGGACGAGCGCGACGTCCCAGCCATAGGCCTGCGCCAGGCCGATGCAGACTCCGGCAATCTGGCGGCCCACAATCGGGCGGAAGAGCGGCCTGCCGGAAACGTACGCGGGAACAGGAACAACCGCGCCGCAGCTGGAACAGAAACGCGCGCCCGGTGGCAACCCGATCCCACAGCGTTGACAGAATAGGGCCATTGTTGATGCCTCCCTCTAAAGAACAAACACACAATCAAGGTGAAGATACGATAGAAGAGCATTGGCAGTTCCATTTCAGTGCAGATGGAGCCGCCAGGCCGTGTAGCTGAGAATCTCATGCTCGATGCGCTCGAACTCCTCCCAGGCTCCCTTTGTCCCGCCCTCGACTTCCACGCGGGGCCGGGGCGAGGTAAGCACGTCCAAGCCTTCGGCGGCGCAGATTTCATGAATGCGGAAGAGATGCGTCCCGTCGCTGACGATGACCAGACGGCGCAGCCCGTTGGCGCGGGCAATCACGGCGATGCGGCGAGCCGATTCTTCGGTGTTGCGGCTCTCGGTTTCGGCGATGATGGCGCTCTCCGAAACGCCCATGCCTTCGAGGTACTCGCGGCCCACGGCGCCTTCATTGTACTGGTCGCCGCCGTTTCCGCCAAGGGTGATGAGGAGCGGGGCAATGCCGTGGTGATACAGCACCAGCGCGTGATCCAGGCGGGCGCGGTAGACCGGCGAGGGCCGGCCGTCGTACTCCGCCGCGCCAAAGACGCCAATGGCGTCCGCCGGCGCCGCCTGGGCAGCTTGATCCTGGACGGCATAGCGCTCAATCTGCACATAGACCCAGCGGCACCAGCCCAGTGCGCCCACAGCCAGCGCCAGAATGAGCAACAGCACTGCGCGGAGAATCCATTTGCGGCTTTGCGGGCTGATGGTGTGCTTCATGAGAACCTTCGGGTTACCTCTGCAAAGCCATGACAATCGCGCTGGTGGCGATAGCGCCCTCGCGCAGAATCTCCCATCGTCCCGATCCCAGCGAGAGATCGACGATGGTGGTGGGCTGCGTGTGGCCGGTGGGACCTCCATCGACGATCAGAGGTATGCGGTCCCCGATCTGGTCGCGGACGCAGGCTGCATGGGTGCACTCGGAGGCTCCCTGCAGGTTGGCCGAAGTTGCGGTGATGGGCAGCCCGAAGCGCTCCACCACCGCGCGCGGAATGGCGGCGTCGGGCACGCGCAGGGCCACATTGCCGGTATTCGCCGTGGAGCGCAGCGGCAGCTTGCCGCCGGCCTTGACTATGATGGTCAGCGGACCCGGCCAGAAGCGCTCCGCCAGCTTGTCAAGCAAGGGATTGGTCTCGCGGGCCAACTCATACGCATGGGCCACGGAGGCGATCAGCAGGGATAAGGGCTTTTGCTTTTGGCGGGTCTTGATCTGGTAAATCTGCTCAACCGCGCGAAGATTCACCGGATCAACGGCCAGACCGTAGAAGGTATCGGTCGGCAGGGCGACGACATCGCCCTTACGCAGACAGGAAACGATATAGTCGATCCGGTCCGGCTCTGGTTCATCGGGATGGACGCGCAAGATCTCCGCGAACACGCAGGTCAGCCTCAGTTCATGGGATGCCGCAAAAGCGAAAACCAGCACGGCGCCGGTTCTGCGCATCCTGGATGCTGGCTGAACGAGAAGATCGTCCTGCCCCCGTCCGGTAAAACGGCTTAGAATCGGCTAAGCGGCAACTGGATTTGCACCTATGCCTTTTCGCATTGTACAGAGTAAACAGAATTCCCGCCTGAAAGAGTTGCGCGGCGCGCTGGCCCACCCCGGTTCGGGCGCACGCGGCCTGGCTGGCCGCGACAACCGCAATCTGGCAGGAATCGAGGGACCAAAGCTGCTGGAAGAGGCTCTGCGCGCTGGCCTGCGCATCGATTGCGTCTTTGTCGCGCAGGGCGAGGAGCGCCTGCTGGAAGGATTGCCCTTGCCGGCAGAGACCGAGGTGCTGCTGCTGCCCAGGGAACTGCTGGAGTCGGCGCTGGCCACCGATACGCCGCAGCCGCTGGCGGCCTTGGTCGAGCCGCCGGTTTGGAGCTGGGAGCACCTGCTTGGCAACCATTGGAACGCTGCGCCACTCATCCTGATCCTAGATGGACTCCAGGACCCCGGTAACCTGGGAACAATCCTGCGCTCGGCGGAGGCCTTTGGGGCAGGAGGTGTCATCAGCCTCCCTGGTACCGTGAGCGCCTGGAACCCTAAAGCAGTGCGCGCCTCGGCAGGCAGCGTCTTCAGGCTGCCACTGCTCGCGGTGAGCGCGGAAGAGTGCTTTGCCCGCTTGCGCGAGGCCGGCGTGAAAATCTGGACCACCACCGTGCTTGGAACTCAACCGGCCAACCTGGTCGATCTGGCAGGGCCGGTTGCGCTGCTCATTGGCAATGAAGGCAACGGCGTTCCGGAGGCGCTGGCGGCGCAAGCCGATGGAGCGATGACGATTCCCTGCCCCGGCCCGGTCGAAAGCCTGAACGCTGCTGTCGCCGCCAGCGTTCTGCTTTACGAGGCTTCACGGCAGCGGGCGGCACATGCATTCCACCCTTCGCCAAACCACCCCACGGACGAAGACCTGTCCGTGGGGACCCCGGCCACGCGAAGGATGGGGCACCCAGATTCATTGACCGAGGGAGTGCGCGATGAGTCTCTTTGATGGCGAACCCGAAGGCCCGCAAGGCCCGCTGCGCACCGCGCCGCTGGCCGAGCGGATGCGACCGCGAACCCTCGAAGAGTTGTCCGGCCAGGAGCACCTGGTCGGCCCCGGCAAACCGCTGCGCGTGCAGATTGAGCGCGACGACCCCGGATCCATGATTTTTTGGGGTCCGCCGGGAGTGGGCAAAACCACGCTGGCCAAGATCATCGCCGAAACCACCAAGGCCACCTTCATTGAGTTTTCCGCCGTGATGAGCGGCATCAAGGAGATCAAGCAGGTGATGGTCGCCGCCGCGCAGGCCGCGCAGATGCACTCGCGCACCATCCTCTTCATCGATGAGATTCACCGCTTCAACAAAGCGCAACAGGACGCCTTTCTGCCCTACGTCGAGCGCGGCTCCATCCGGCTGATCGGCGCCACCACCGAAAATCCCTCCTTCGAGATCATCTCCGCGCTGCTCTCCCGCTGCCGCGTCTACGTGCTCGAGCCGCTCACTGAAGAACAGATCACGGCGCTTTTGCGAAGAGCCCTGGCCGATAAAGAACGCGGACTCGGCTCTCTGGAGTTGACCGCTGACGACGATGCGCTCGAACTGATCGCCAGCTACTCCAGCGGCGACTGCCGCAACGCCTACAACACGCTGGAAGTGGCCGCGCAACTGGCGCAGGAGCCGGCTGCGGAAAAACTCGATCCGGTGAAGGGTACGGGCTTTCGCCCGTACATTGACCCAGCAATTTCAGGGCGGGCTTTAGCCCCGGAAGCGACTCGCAAAGCCAAACACATCGACCGAGCGCTGGCCGTCGAGGCCGTGCAGCAACGCGTGCTGATGTACGACAAGTCCGGCGAGGAGCACTACAACCTGATCTCCGCGCTGCACAAGAGCGTGCGCAACTCGGACCCCGACGCCGCGCTCTACTGGCTGGCGCGGATGTTCGCCGCCGGCGAGGATCCGCTCTATCTGGCCCGCCGCGTCGTCCGTATGGCCGTCGAGGACATCGGCCTGGCCGCTCCCGAGGCGCTCAATCTGACGCTCTCCGCCAAGGAGGCCATCGACTTTCTTGGCTCGCCGGAGGGCGACCTGGCGCTGGCCGAGGCGGTGGTTTATCTATGCCTAGCGCCCAAGTCGAACTCGGTCTACACCGCCTATGGCGCCGTGCAGCAGGAGATCGAGCAGACCCGCCAGGAGCCGGTCCCGCTGCACCTGCGCAACGCGCCGACCAGGCTGATGAAGGAGCTCGACTACGGCAAGGGCTACCGCTACGCCCACAACGAAGAGGGCAAGGTTGCCGATATGGATTGCCTGCCCGATTCGCTCAAAGGCCGCAGCTACTACCACCCCACGCAAGAGGGCCGCGAAAAGCTATTAGCCCAGCGCATGGAAGAGATTCGCCGCATCCGCGCCGGCAAACGCGGCGGAGCGTGATTGCCCTTTTACTTGCCTGGGAGCCGTTAAAAGGTGCGGGAGACGCGCGAACAGGGCTGTGCGTATAACCAGAGATATTTTTGCGTAATCGAGAGCCCCCCGCCCGCATCTGTCGTGGCAATGGAGCGTGTGGCCGTTGCTATCTAAGTCCCAAGCTCTGGAACTGCTCCTTGCCGTGCGCTGAAAGATTCATGCTTTTCTGCGGGATGTGGAGAGTCCTCTCATACGCATTCAGGAGCGCCTGACACACAGAATTGACCTTTGAGACGGCATTTTCACTCCATCTCCGGTCCTCTTCCTCATTCGACTTACTGGCCTGAGCCCTCTGCAGGTACCATTGGCCATCCCAACCCCTTATATACGTTGCGCCATGGTAGATGCGCGATTCGCTGGCCATGTTGCAGAGGATCGTATCCCAGGCGCCCTTGGTATCCAAGTGGCGGTGAATCTTGATTTGTATCGCCTCAATTTCCCTGTTCAGCCGCTCCGTCTCGGAATGAACCACTTCCAGTAAAGCGGTATCCGGTTCGCATCCCGCGTTACCCACGATCACGTCCCAGGCATCCTTGGTTTCGTTGTGGAGACGAATTTCCCCTTGCAATGCTTCAATCTCCATCTGCAATCGCTGCAGGTGCCATTGGACATCCTCACCCTTCACATACGTCACGCTCTGGTAGATGCGCGATTTGTTTCCTGCATTGCGCGCGACCGTATCCCAGGCATCCCTGGTTTCGTTGTGGCAGCGAATCTCTTCTTGCACCGCCTCAATTTCCCCGTTCAGCCGCTCCGCCTCTAAGTTGGCAAAATCCAGATAAGTGGCATGCGATTCGCTTCCTGCGTTGCGCAAGATCGTATCCCAGGCAGCCTTGGTTTCGTTGTGGAGACATATTTTCCCTTGCAGTACTGCAATCTCCATATTCAGACGCTCTGTCTCTTGCTTCATAACCGCCTGCCAACTATCGGCCATTTCCGGGCACCTCGTTCGTAATATACCACTGCAAACCTTTGTAACACATTTGCAAACTATAGTGCAATGCCAATTCTCTGCAAGGAGCTGCGGCGCCTGCCGTGGGACAAACCGGCGCTTGCGGCGCCTGCGGTGCGGCGGGTTCGAGGATTCCCAGGTCTGAAATCCAGATCTGGGGCACACAACTTCATGGTTTGCCGGACTTGAACCATCCGCCGGCGGCCTGGCGCCAGATGGAGTCGGAGATAGCCCATGTTGCGCCGGCGATAGCGACGGAGATGGCGTTAGCCGACCAGAGGAAATGATCATGAGGGCTGGCAAATAGCTTAGGAATCCAGACGAATAGTTCGAAGGCGACGATCTCGGCGGTCACAAGACGTGAGGCAAGCGGAGCCATGATTCCAGAAAGGATGGCCGCGGCGGCGAGGAAGAAGCCGATGGTCGTCGCGTAGCACCAGAAGATCTGCGAAGGCGGAATCCATTGAGGGACCCAAGCCGCCAGGCCGGGCATATCGACAATGTGGACGATGCCGAAAGAGATGGTGGAGAGGCCGAAGAGTCGAGCGAAAAGGGACTCGCGGCGCGCGATCGGCGAAGTGTCCGGCGAGAAGCGCGCGAAGAGGACGGCTCCGGCGACGACCAGCGAAAACTCCTCAAAAAAGTTGCCGGTTGGGTCGTAGCCGCTGTGG
>JBKQLG010000145.1:0-36007 GCA_052147235.1 Occallatibacter sp. | reverse complement strand
CCGCAAGAAAGGCCACGATCTCAATCAAACTCAACTTCTCTGCTCCAAGCACGCTGATCAACCATCCTCAGCTTGCCCGCTCCAATCGCTTCACGCTCATCTTGCGTTGGAATCAACTCCTACGCTCAGGCTCATCTTGCGTTGGACAAGAGTAAAAGTACCCAAATCCGGCGATTTCGCTTATGCTGTTAACAATCCTTTCTTGCTGCGGCAAGCCACTTGAACATTTCTATGAATCCAGTCGCTTTGGCGGTTGACGATCTTCGGGAGCAGTATACGCGGGAGATGGCGCTCGTCCGCCAGACCTGCGAGCGCACCGGCGACGGCACCGCCGCCATCCGCCGACGCTCCGCCGTAGTGGACCGTATCCTCATTGAAATGTGGCGTCAAGCCTTCGCCGGGCAGCCCCAGCAGAACATGGCGTTGCTGGCGCTGGGCGGCTACGGGCGCAAGGATCTCTTCCCCTACTCCGACATCGACGTCCTCTTCGCCTTTGCCGACGAAAAGACCGAAGTCCACTCCAAGGAGGCCGTGCGCTCCATCATTCAGGGCATGTGGGACATCGGCCTGCGCGCCAGCCCCTGTTCGCGGACCGTCAAGGAAGCTGGCCGCTTCGACCCCGACAACCTGGAATTCACGCTGGCCACGCTCGACCGCCGCTTCCTCGCCGGCCACTTCCCGCTCTACCAGCAGCTCCATCAGACGGTCCTGCCCGGCCTGATCCTGAGCGAGTGGACCACCATCACGCAAAAGCTCGGCGAGATCGCCCGCGCTCGCCACGCCAAATTCGGCAACACCATCTTCCACCTGGAGCCCAACCTCAAGGATTGTCCCGGTGGCCTGCGCGACTTCAGCCTGGCCGTCTGGTTCGCTTTGCTCTTTCACCTCAAGGAGACCAAGGAGTGGCCCCGTCATCGCGGCGGCGTCTTCCAAAGCGCACGCGGCGACGCCGAGGCCGCCTTCGACTTTCTCGCCGCCGCGCGCTGTTTCCTTCACTTCCGCCACGGCCGCGACGACAATATCCTCGACTGGCAATCCCAGGACGAAGCCGCCGCCAACTCGATCGGCCTGGAGACCCGCGGGACAGCAGATCCCGCGTATTGGATGCGTACCTACTATCGCCACGCCCGCGTCATCTATCGCCGCGCCGCGCTGCTGATGGAGCACCTGCCCGCCCCGGTCAGCTTCTACAAGCAGTTCCGCCGCCGCCGCACGCCTATCGCCGGCACCGACTTCCTCCTCGACCAGGGGCGCATCGACATCGTGCCCGGCGCGCAGTTCAATGACACCGGAGCCATCCTGCGCATCTTCGCGCTGATGGCCACCCACGGTTACGCCCTCTCCCAAGCCGCCGAAGACCGCATCACCGACGCGCTGCCCGCCCTCGCCATCCACATTCCCGAAGGCCCTTATCTGTGGAACGCGCTGCGCGAAGTGCTGCTCGGACCCCACGCCGCCCACGCGCTGCGCACTATGCACGCACTCGGCATCCTGGAAATGCTCATCCCTGAGTTCCACGGCATCGACGCCCTGGTCATCCGCGACAGCTATCACCGCTACACCGTCGATGAGCACACCTTCCTCACCATTGACAACGTCCACGGCCTGCGCCAGCCCGCCAACGAATACGAGCAGCGCCTTGCCCAGCTTCTTCCGGAGATCGACCGCCTCGACCTCTTCCTGCTCACCCTGATTCTCCACGACACCGGCAAGGCGCGCCGCGACGAAGATCACGTCGCCCCCAGCATCGAGCTCGCCGACGCCCTGCTAGCCCGCCTGGAGTTCGACGGCGAAGAGCGCGAGGCCGTCATCCAGCTCATCCGCCTTCATCTGGAGATGTCCAACGCCCTCCGCCGCGACATCTTCGACCACGAAAATGTCCGCAGCTTTGCCGAGAAGGTCGGTAGCCCGCAAATCCTCAAGATGCTCACGCTGATGACCTTCGCCGACATCAAGGCCGTCAACCCCGACGCCCTCACCCCGTGGAAGGCCGAGAATCTCTGGCAGCTTTACATGGCCACCGCCAACTTCATGGACCGCTCCGTCGACGAGGTCCGCTACCACGCTGCCATCGACCCCACGCTGCTCAACCGCCTCCGCTCCATGGTCCCCGCCGCGCAGCACGAGGCACTCCGGCTATTCCTCGAGGGCCTGCCCCAGCGCTACCTGCAAACCCGCCTCCCCGAGCAGATCCGCAACCACTTCCAGATGGCCGCCCGGCTCGACGAAGACGCCGTCCAGCTCGACCTGCGCCCCCATCGCCAGCTCTACGACCTCACCGTGATCACCCGCGACCGCTCCCGCCTCTTCGCCGACGTCGCTGGCGCGCTCTCCGCATGGGGCATGAACATCGTCACGGCCGGCGCATTTTCCAACGACTCGGGCGTGGTCGTTGACAGCTTCCACTTCACCGACCTCTTCCGCACCCTCGAACTTAATCCCAGCGAGAAGGACCGCTTCCTCGGCTATCTGCATGACGTGGTTTCGCTCAAGGTGCCCGTCGAGCAGATGCTCGAAGCCCGCCGCCACCTGAACCACCCCACTAACTTAAAAGTCGAAGTTCCCACCCGCCTGGAGTTCGACTCCGAATCCTCCACGCACTCAACAATTCTTCAAGTGGTAGCCCAGGACCTTCCCGGCCTGCTGCGCCAGATCGCGCTAACTCTGAGCACCCATCAATGTAACATCGAAGTAGCTTTAATTGACACCGAAGGCGAGACCGCCATCGACGTATTCTATCTAACCAGCCAGTCCGCCAAACTAACTCCGGAAGCCCGGCAAACCCTAGACAAAGACCTCACCGCCGCCATCGCCGCCATGCGCGCGCCCGCTGGAGCATAGACCCATTCCGCTCGCATCAGGAGAGGTTCATCTCCGCATCTTCGCCAGTTCTTGCATCCAGGGGCTCTGTTCGTCTCGGAATGCGTTGCTCCAAGATCCAGATCGGTTCTACCGCATCCCAACCTCGATCCCCTATCCTGCCAACGACGTTGCGCATCTCAGGCCACCGCAATGTTACTTCCGGATGCCCTGCCCTGAAAAAACCTGGCAAATACCTTGTTGGAAGGTATGCTGCGCGATTATGATCCATCAGGGGTGTCAGAACAGGCAGATTTGGACCTACCCTGTTCTGTCTTCCGCCACAGTTCCGATTGAACTTCCGCGGGTAGCCGCCAGATTCCCGGCGCCGCCGCCTGAAGCCTTGTTGCCAACTGGTTCCTTCCATTAGGGGTAACCGATTGCGGTTGAACGGTTGCCGAGTGAGATGGTCTTTCGCGCCGTGTTGACTCTAGCGGCTGGAAAGCAGAACCGAAGTGTCCGGGTGACGGTTGGCGGGGTTCTACTGGGTTTTAATGAAATCCTTGACTGCCTCCGACGTACCCGGCAGGAGGCATCCCCGTGATTCGCAAAATAGTGTCCTTCTTTTTTTCGATCATGAAAGCCAGCCGTTTGCGGTATTCCGGTGACGCCATCTTGGCTCTTGCCGGATCGCTGCGGGCATTGGCGTTACTGGCATTCGCATGCGCCGTTTTCTGTTCCGCCGCCACTGCCCAAAACCCGGCAACCTCCGTGGCTGTCGACGTCAACGCGAACCAGCACCCCATCAACCCCAATATTTATGGAGTCGCTTTCGGAAAGACATCCGATGTTTCCACCTTAAACGCCCCTCTCAACCGCTTCGGGGGCAATAACACCAGCGACTACAACTGGCAGCAAGACGCGCTGAATCTCGACTTCGACTGGTACTTTGAGAGCTATCTCATGGATGGCCCTCCCATCGTACCTGGTGCGTACTACGACAATAATATTCAAGCTACTTACGCCGCCAACGTGGGATCGGAGCCGATGATCACGATTCCCATGCTTCCCTACATCGCTAAAGTCGGAGCAGATGCCAACTCCGGCGCGGCCTCCCTCTGGTCTTTCTCCATAAAAAAATACGGTGCACAGGTCGCGTGCGACAACCTCGCAGCCAACGATCCCTACCAGTCGGACGCAGGCAGCGGATGCCTCTCCGGGGGCGGCTACGTGGTGAACGATCCGACGGATGCCTATGTATCGAACAGCGTTGCAATCGAAACGGGTTTGGTGCAGCATCTGGTCAATAAATGGGGACTCTCGACAACTGCAACCGGGGTCAAGTACTACATCCTGGACAACGAGCCTTCGCTCTGGAGCAGCACCCATCGCGACGCCCATCCCAATCCTGAAACGTATGACGAAGAGTACAACAACATCGTCGCTTACGCGACCGCCATCCGCTCCGTCGATCCTAACGCCAAGATCGTTGCTCCAGAAGAGTGGAGCTGGTGGGCAATGTATTTAAGCGGACAGGATCAGGCGAAAGGAACCGGCTCCAACTCCGATTATGCAACCCATAACAGCACTTACTATTACCCATACTTGCTTCAGAAACTCTACGCATATCAGCAGAGCACTGGCACGAAGCTGATCGATGTGTTGAGCGTTCACTGCTACTCCGATGCCTCGTCGAACTTTAACGTAGCCACCCGCGAGCTTTGGGATCCGAACTATAAGGATCCCGACTGGTATGCCGACAGCGGCCTCAACGGAGGGATCTTGGAATGGATTCCCCTCATGAAGCAATGGGTGAACCAGTATTACCCAGGGCTCGAGATCGGCTGCACCGAATACAACTGGGGAAACGAGACCTCCCTGGTTGGAGCAACCACGCAAGCAGACGTGGAGGGCATCTATGGAGTCTACGGCTTCGACCTGGCAACCCGATGGACGGTTCCGGCCCAGCCCACCTATCTGGCCATGCAGATCTATCGAAACTATGACGGCAATCTCTCCACCTTTGGAGACACCAGCGTCTCAGCCACCGTGGCCGATCCGGACAACCTGTCGGCATTTGCCGCGCTGCGCAGCACGGACGGCGCGCTGACGGTAATGGTGATCAACAAGCAGGCGGGCAGCACGCCATTGACCATCAGCCTGGCCAACTTCAGCTCGACGGGAACTGCGCAGGCCTATCAGGTCTCGTCGCCTACCCAGACATCGATCAACAGCCTGGGCAGCGTGGCGATTGCGAACAACTCCCTCAGCACCACGGTTCCATCGCAGAGCATAACACTCTTTGTGATTCCATCAGGCAGTGTCTTGACTGTACCCACGACCCCTACAGGCCTCGCTGCCGCGGTTGGCAACGGCACCGTGACACTCACTTGGAATGCAGGCGGCGGCGCCACCAGTTATTCCGTATCGCGCGGTTCTTCCAGCACAGGTCCGTTCACAGCCATCGGAACCGTCACCAGTCCCGCGCCAACCACCTACACCGACACGGGTCTCACTAACGGCAACACGTATTACTACGTGGTTTCAGGCACCAACAGCAAGGGCACAAGCCCGAATTCGGCCCCCGTAGCGGCTGCTCCGCTGCTTCCGCCCACGTTCACCTCCTCGGCAACCGCCTCACCGAGTCCTGTTACGCAAAACGCCAGCACCACCATCACAGCCACCGTCAAGTGCACAGCAAACTCGTTGACCAATGGAACGGTTCAGATCATCGCTTTGGATCCGAGCGGCAATGTGGCGCTGACCAAGAGTTTCACCGCCCAGAGCTTCACCGCAAACCAGACTCAAACCTACAGGGGTCAGCTCACGAAACGGAAAAAATCGTACGCTAAGGCTCGCTGAGCGTCCGTAGGGGTCGGAACTTCCCTTTTTCGACCTGTTTGCCATGCCTCCAGTTGTAGTCGCCGGTCAGATTGATGTGCTCCCAACCCAACGGAGACATGTGTGGCAACAGTTTTTCGTCCACGTTTTTGCCTGAGTCCCGCAAAGCCTGCACTGCCCGTTCCAGGTAAACCGTGTTCCACAGAATGATGGCGGCCACCACGAGGTTCAATCCGCTGGCGCGGTAACGCTGGTTCTCGAAACTGCGATCACGCAGTTCGCCGAGCCGGTTCAGGAACACGGCACGGGCCAGCGCGTTCCTGGCCTCACCTTTATTCAAGCCGATCTGTACCCGTCGGCGCAGTTCGACGTGCTGCATCCAATCAAGCATGAACCGTGTGCGCTCGATACGTCCCAACTCACGCAGTGCCACCGCCAGGCCATTTTGGCGCGGATAGCTCCCGAGCTTGCGCAGCATCAGAGATGCCGTAACGGTTCCTTGCTTGATCGACGCTGCCAGACGCAGGATTTCATCCCAGTGGGCACGAATCTGCTTCACGTTGACGTTGCCGCCAATCAGTCCGGCGAGCGTCGGATACTGCTTTGCGTTGCCGCGGATGTAGAGGCGCTTGTCGGCTAAATCGCGGATGCGCGGGGCGAAGCGGAAGCCCAGCGGGGGCATCAGGGCGAAGACGTGATCGGTGAAGCCGGCCGTATCGGTGTAGTGCTCCTCGATCCGCAAGTCGGACTCGTGGTACAGCAGACCGTCCAAGACATGTGTGGCGTCGCGCACCGTGGCGCTGATGACCTTGATGTGGAAGGGCGCGTACTGATCGGAGATGTGCGTGTAGAACTGTACGCCCGGTTCCTGGCCATACTTCAGGTTGACCTGACCGGCAAACTGGCCTCTGCCGCCAGCCCTGAAGTTCTGACCGTCCGATGAAGAGGTAGTGCCATCGCCCCAATAAGCTGCAAAAGGCTGACGGAATTGCGCGTTTGTTAGCTCTGCCAGAGCGGCAGAATAGGTTTCGTCGCGGATATGCCAAGCCTGCAACCAGGTCAGCTTTGCATAGGTCGAACCGGGGCAGGATTCCGCCATCTTACTCAAGCCAAGGTTGATCGCGTCGGCCAGGATGGTCGTCAACAGCAGGTTTTTGTCTTCGGCGGTATCGCCACTCTTGAGGTGTTTGAAGTGGCGGGAAAAGCCCGTCCAACCATCCACTTCCTGTAGCAACTCGGTGATCTTCAGATGGGGCAACAGACTGTTGGCCTGCTGTATGAGCGCTTCCGCTTCATCTGGTACGGTATTGTCGAGTGGTGTGATCTTGAGGCCGCCGCTGCTCGTAATGACCGCGTCAGGCAACTCGTTGGCGGCGGCTAATCGTTCCACTGTTTCCAACTCGCTATCCAGAAGTGCTAACCGCTCTTCCAGAAATCGCTCACAGTCCGTTTCAATAGCCAGACCAAGTTCCTTCTGATCGCGTTGCTGCGAAAAGCGCGATACTGGCAGAAGATATTCCTCGAAATCTTTGAACTGCCGCGATCCCTGCACCCAGATGTCGCCCGAGCGCAGCGCGTTCTTGAGTTCCGACAACACGCACAGCTCGTAGAAGCGCCGGTCCAACCCATCCGGCGTATGCACGAGGCTTTCCCAGCGCTTGCGCACAAAGGATGTGGGCGCATCATCCGGCACCTTGCGCGCTTGGCGCTCATTCATGCCCTTCAACACTTCGATCCCTGCCAGCAACTCCTGGGCCGACGGCGCTGCTTTCATGGTGAGAGCCTCCAACAAAGCCGGCGTGTAGCGTCGGAGCTGGTTGAAACCATCGCCAACCATGGACAAAAAATCGAAATCCTCCGGCTGGGCCAATGTTTCCGCTTCAGTGATGCTCTTGCTAAACACATCCCAGGGGATGATCGCTTCGATGGCGGCGAAAGGGTCGCCGCCGGATTGCTTGGCCTCCAGCAGTGCTCGGCCTATGCGCGAGTACAGGCGAACCTTGTCGTTGATAGCTTTGCCGGATTCCTGAAAACGATCAGAATGCTTGCGTTTAGCCTTGCTGAACCGTGTACCCATGAAGCGGTCGTGCAGATCGATGATTTCGTCGATCTGCGTAGAGCGCGTATCAAGGATCGTCGCCACCAATGTTGCGTAGCGACGGTCCGGTTCGAGGTCGCGAAGATGCTGTGCGGTCATCTGTCCGCCTTCGCGGGCGAGTTTCAGGAGGCGGTTTTGGTGGACCGCATGTTCCAATTCATCCGGGACCAGTAGTTCGCGAAGTACCTTCAACCGCTCCAAATGGGCCAAAATATGCTTGGGCTTGGGGGAGCCGGGAGACTGGCGCAGCCATGTCAAGACGCTGTATTGGGAACCATCGCGATTTGCCAGAACGCCATCGAGTGCATGGCGATGATGATCGTCCAGCGGAACTGTCAACGCTTTGTATACTTGGCGCGTGCCGCGCGTCAGCGCTTCGCCGCACACGCGTTCGATAACATCGAGCGCTGGCAGGATAATGCGTTGCTGCCGCAGCATTTCAACCAGCGTTTCAGCAAGTACGATGCCCCGGTCGGCTTGTTGGGCCAATTCTGTGAGGTGGTGAACCACGCGGCGATAGTCCGAAATATAGAAAGGTGTCAGCCCCAGCCAGGACTGCAACTCCGCCAGATGCTCGCGCCGCGTCTCCGGTCGTTCCGCGTACTGCGGCCAGATATTCGGATCAATGTGCAACTGTCGGCCAACGATGGACAGCAACGGTATGGGCGGCTCCGCATCGGTTGGTAACCCGAAGCCGGGATAGCGCAAGTAGCACAACTGCACCGCGAAACCGAGCCGGTTGTGGTTGCCGCGTCGTTGACGGATCGCCGCCAAGTCCGGTTCCGAGAGCGTGTAGTAACGAATGAGTTCGCCGTCAGCCGTTGGAAAGGCAAGCAGACCTGCACGTTCGTCGGGTGTCAACAGACTGCGGCGCGGCATGGTCAGCCATCCATTCTCAGGTACTGATATAAAGTCTCGCGGCTGATGCCGAATGCGCGGGCAAGTGCGGTTTTCTTTTCACCGGCAGTGCTCCGTTGCCGCAACTCGGCAACCTGCTCAGGTGTTAGCGATTTCTTGCGTCCCCGGTATGCTCCACGCTGTTTGGCGAGCGCAATACCTTCGCGTTGCCGCTCACGAATCAAGGCCCTCTCGAATTCGGCGAACGCGCCCATGACCGACAACATCAAGTTAGCCATCGGCGAGTCCTCGCCGGTAAAGGTCAGGCTCTCCTTGATGAACTCAATGCGCACCCCGCGTTTGGTCAACTTCTGCACCAAGCGGCGCAGATCGTCCAAGTTGCGCGCAAGCCGATCCATGCTATGAACCACTACCGTGTCGCCCTCACGCACGAAGGCCAACAGCCCATCGAGTTCCGGCCGTTTGGTGTCCTTGCCCGACGCTTTATCGGTAAACACCTTGCCGACTTCGATATGCTCAAGTTGCCGTTCCGGGTTCTGGTCGAAGCTGCTCACCCGGACATAACCGATGCGTTGACTGTTCAAGCCGTCTCCAAAGACAGTAGTGTCAGGAATAACTCTATGACTTGAGGATAAAACTGTCAATAAATATGAATATGGACTCTATCATGACGGAAAATAGCAAGCATTCTGACATCATGTTAGGGTATACTCCAACCGGACAGATTCCTTAGCGTACGATTTTTTCCGTTTCGTGAGCTGACCCCCTACACGGCTTCCCTTACGCCAACCCTGGCGGGAACCTACACAGTAGAAGTTGGAGTGCTGAGCGCTACCGGCCAGCAGTGGAGCCTGAACACTTCGGCCGGCACGATCACCGTCAACTCTGCGCTCTCGTTCAGTGGTACGGCAACGGCCAGCCCAACCTCGATCGCCGCAAGCGGCTCTTCCGTTGTTACGGTCAACGTAAAGGACACGGGAACTGTCGGTCTTACAAACGGCATCGTTCAATTGCTGATCCTCGACCCGTCGGGCGCAGAGATCGTGCAGCAGAACTGGACCGCGCAGAACTTCACTGCCGGAGGAACGCTGACGCTGAACTACACGTTCAATCCGTCCACACTCTCGACACCTGCAACGGCCAACGGCGCCTATACCTTCGAGATCGGCGTCTTCGATTCTACCTGGACCACCGATTACTACTGGAACAGCACTGCTGGATCGATCACCTTGACGGGTGGATCGGGACCGCCAGTTTTCACCGCTTCGGGAACGGCCAATCCGACCTCGATCACCGCAAGCGGAAACTCGGCTATTACCTTCAGCGTTCAAGACACAGGAGGGGTTCTTACGAATGCCAACGTCGAGATTCAAGTATTGAATTCGGCGGCCACTGCTGTCGGGACTCAGGTGTATAGCGGACAGAACTTCACGCAGAACGGAACCCTGCCCTTTACGTATACCTGGACTCCGTCCGCCCAGTCGCCGGCCGTCACGGCGACCGGAACTTACACCGTAGAGGTTGGCGTCTTCAACAGCGGATGGACCACCGATTACTACTGGAACAGCAACTTGGCAACCATCACCATCACGGCAGGCGCACCGGCGGCGCCCTCGCTGACGGCGATCAGTCCGGCCGGCGGCCCGGCGGCAGGCGGCACCTCGGTGACCCTGTCCGGAACCAACCTGAGCGGGGCCACAGCGGTTAACTTTGGCAGCACCGCAGCCACCAGTTTTACCGTGAATTCCTCAACACAGATCACGGCGATTTCGCCGGCGGGCAGTGGCGCGGTGAGATTAACGGTGACCACGCCGGGCGGTGCGAGCAATAGCGAGACCTTCACATATGCCGCAACTGTGGCTCCCAGCTTTACGGTCAGTGGCACGGCGGTGACCGTCTCCACCCCAGGCGCTACCACGGGGAACACATCCAACGTTACGGTGACACCGGCAAGCGGCTTTACAGGCAGCGTCGCGCTGACCGCCGACATCGCAACCAGCCCAACCGGAGCCGTGGACCCGCCCACGCTGAGCTTCGGCTCGACAAGCCCAGTCAGCATTACCAGCACAACCTCTGGAACAGCTACCCTCACCATCTCCACGACAGCCGCCACCAGTGCGGCGCTGGCTCATCCCAAACTCCCCGGAGTGCCCTGGTACGCAGCCGGTGGAGCGACACTGGCCTGTCTGCTGCTCTTCGGCATCCCCGCGCGGCGGCATAGCTGGCGGACCATGCTCGGAATGTTGGCGCTCCTCGTACTCCTCTCTGGCGTCTTCGCTTGCGGTGGCGGTGGTAGCGCTGGCGGTGGCGGCGGAGGAGGTGGCGGGGGTGGAGGCGGAGGAGGTGGTGGTGGCGGCACTTCCGGCACAACGACAGGAACCTACACAATCACCGTGACCGGCACGTCAGGAATCGGCGCGGGCGCGATTACGGCCGTGAATACGGTAACCCTCACCGTGCAGTAGCCCACCCGGAATCAAACGTCCGTATCCCAGGTCTCCATCGAGACCTGGGATACGCCCTCACACCGGCCAGGATCTGTCTATTCCCTAGTCCCTATTCCCTGTTCCCTGATTTTCTCCAACCCCATAGTGAGAAAAAACCTGAAATATCGCCCGGACCAGAGAAATTCGCTCTTTCTTCGGTTCATCCCTCAGTTTCCTACTGACGTATTTGCAGCCGATTCATCGAAAACCGTAGCGGCTCAGATCACCGATTCACACAAAACCGGACAGCTTTTGTGCACCACGTTCTCCGAAACCGGCTACTTGTAGCTGTTCATTTCGGGGGTAAACCGGCTGCATTTAGCTTCAAAGTCTTGAAAAATCGATCACCTCCAACTAACCACTTTCATTCTCCCATTTACCTCGTATTCATCTTTGCGCCCCTTCTTCCGGTATGCTCAGGAAGGGGGTATTGTTGCACGTCCACAACAGCCACACTCGCAAACTCCTCCACGCACTCGCCGGCCTGATTCTTGCGCCGGCGCTGGCCGCCGCCCAAGCAACTTCTTCCCTTCCCTCCGCTCCTCAACCTCATTCTCAGCAACAACTTGCCCAGCAATCCATCCCTCAGGCCGCGCCCGAAAATGAGCCCGTTGCTAACATGGCCCCGCACCACGGCAACGACCGCTATTGGCTCTCCGGCCAGGCCAACATCATCTTCCAGGGCAACCTGCCCTTCCATTCTCCCTACGTGGGAACAAACAGCTTTCGCGGCGCCGCCGAGTACAAAACCTCCCTGGTAGGCACCATCTACACCGCGCTCCGCCCCACCCGCTCGATCCGTTACAACACCGACCTGATCCTGGACCTGGAGAGCGCCGGCGGACGCGGCCTCAGCCAGGCCTTCGGTCTGGCCGGCTTCACCAACCTCGACGTGGTCCGCAACCCAACTCTGAGCACCGAGCCCTATCTGGCCCGCTATGGATTCCACCAGGTCTTCGGCCTGACTGGGGAGACCACTCCACAGGAACCGGGCTTCTTCGCCCTGGCCCCCGGCGTTCCTGTCCGCCGCATCGAATTCCGCGGCGGCAAGATGGGCCTGCCCGACTTCTTCGACCTCAACGGCCCCGGCTCCGACAGCCATCTTCAGTTTCTGAACTGGACGGTAGACAACAACGGCGCATGGGACTACGCCGCGGACACCCGCGGTTACACCGTGGGCGGCATGGCCGAGTACGACGACCGCGTCTGGAGCATGCGTTATGGCCTCTTCGCGATGCCCACCGTGGCCAACGGCATCGACATGGACTGGGCCTTCAGCCGCGCCCACGCCCAGGACGGCGAGTTCGAGTTGCGCCACAGCTTCGTCGCCAAGCGCACGGGTGTAACGCGCCTGCTCTTCTACGCCAACCGCGCCCACATGGGCACCTATCGCGAGGCGGTCAACGCCTTCCTGGCCGGAATCGACAAAACGCCGAATATCTTGCTTCATGAGCACTATGGCGCGCTTAAGTACGGCTTCGGCTACAACACCGAGCAGGAGTTGACGGAAAATATGCGCGTCTTTGGCCGCTTCGGCTGGAATGAGGGCCAGCACGAGTCCTTCGCCTACACTGAGGTGGACCAGACGGTGGAGGCCGGCGCCGACTACGCGGGCAATCGCTGGCATCGCCCGGCGGACAAGATCGGCCTGGCCGTGGTCTCGAATGCCATCAAGGCTGATCACCAGAACTATTTGAAACTGGGAGGCTTAGGATTTCTCCTCGGCGACGGCAAGCTCAACTACGGCCGCGAAAACATTGTCGAGAGCTATTACAACCGGCACGCCTGGCGGGGACTGTTCTACGCCGTCGATGTGCAGCACATCAACAACCCCGGCTATAACCGCGACCGTGGGCCGGTGTGGGTGGGCTCGGTGCGGGCGCACGTGGATTTTTGAGGGAGAGACAGATTATTTGCCCGCCCCGGCTGGCTGGATTGGCGTATTTTTCTCCGGCGATAACTTAACAATCACTTCATTTGGCTTGGCGTAGTGCAACTGCTCGCGCGCCACCTGGCCAATGGCGTCAGGGCTGGAGTTGAGCCGCTCGTTCTGATTACGCAGGCGCGCATTCTCCCGTTGCAAATCGTCGATCTCCTTGCGCAACTGCCGGTCCTCGGCACGCTTCTGCTGCCAAATCAGCAAGCCATTCTTGCCGCTGACCCCGTGCCAGAGAAGCAGTAGCGCCAACGCGACAGCCAACCCCGACGCCGCCGGACGCCACGCTCGCCGCATCCAGTTCAGCACCCGCTGCGAGATGGACACGGGAACGGCCGCCTCGCCGTTCGCCATCGCGTTCTTCCGAGCTTGCACGTTCTTGTCTTGCATGGAATCCATTCCGCCCTTAGTTGATTACGAACTCCTTCGCCGCCGCGTTCAGCGCCTCCGAGTCCAGTTCACTGCGCGCTTCTGTATAGGCCCGCACCACCGGCTCGGTTCCGGAGAGGCGATAGCAGACCCAAGAGCCGTCTTCCAGGATCAGCTTCAGCCCGTCTGTCCGCACCACACTGACAACTTTGCGTCCGCTTAGCTCGGCGGGATCGGCCTTCAACTTCTCAGTGAACGCTGCCATCCCCGCCGGGGTCAAGCGGAAGTTTGCGCGAATCGGATAGAAGGAACCAACCTTGGCAAACAGCTCCTGCAATTGCACACCCAGGCTCTTACCGCGGTTGGCCACCATCTCGGCCACCAGCAGGCCGGCCAGCACGCCGTCCTTCTCCGGCACATGGCCGCGAATCGTCAGCCCTGCCGACTCCTCGCCGCCGATGGCGATCTTGTCCTGGTTGATCAGCTCGCCAATGTACTTGAAGCCCACCGGCGTCTCGTAGAGCGGAACTTTGTGGTAGTCGGCCAGCGCGTTGATCAGGTTGGTCGTTGCCACACTTTTAGCCACGCCGTTGCGCCAGACGCGCGTCTCCACCAGGTAGTCGAAGAGCAGTGCAATGATGTAATTCGGCTGAATGAAGGTACCGTCCGCGTCGACAATGCCGAAGCGATCCGCGTCGCCATCTGTCGCAATGCCAAGATGGGCGCCCGTCTCCTTCATCCTGGCCCTGGCGTCGCCCAGCAATTCGCCAGATGGCTCCGGAGCATGGCCGCCAAAAAGTACATCGCGATAGTCGTGAACCGTATCGACGGCCACGCCCGCTTCGCGCAGCAGGTCGGAGCTATAGCCGCGGCCCGCGCCCCAAAAAGGATCGTAAACCACTTTGATTCCCGAGGTGGCAATCGCCTTTAAGTCCACCAGCTCGGCCAGCCGCTTGAGAAAAGTGGGTTTAACGTCGGCTGTTTTGAAGCCTGCTTTAGGGGGATTGGCCTGAGGAATTGCCGCGCCGGTTGTCTGTAACGCGACAATCGCCGTCTCAATCTGCCTGGTCACTTCGGGTAGCGCCGGCGCGCCGTCGTGTGTGGAGAACTTGATGCCGTTGTACTCCGGCGGATTGTGCGAGGCAGTAAAGTTGATCGCCCCGGAGGTCTTCAGCTCTCGCACCGCAAAGGCAATGGCCGGCGTAGGCGCGGCCTCTGGAATGAGGATAGGTGTAATGCCCGTTCCGGCCAGCACCCGCGCCGCTACGTCCACAAAGCTCTCGCCCAGGAAGCGCGGATCACGGCCCACCAGCACGCGGTGCGGCGCCGGTTGCGTCTTCACAAAGGCGGCAATCCCCGCCACCGCCAGCCGGATATTGGCCACGGTAAACTCATCGGCCACAATCGCCCGCCAACCCGAAGTCCCAAATCTGATCGCTTTGCCCATCGATATTGTCTCCACACCCTCAACATCGGCCACAAGTCCATCGTGCCCTACTCAAGCTTAACCGGCAACACACCTGCATGGCACAACTCTTCTGATTTGATGAAAGAGTTCCTCACTCGAAGCAGTTTCAAGATTCATAATTATTTGAGAATCATTCAGAAGGTGAAACCAACTATGCCCGAATCCACATCGCCAGCCCGCATTGTTCTCACCACGACGGCCAACTCCGAGGAGGCTGCCCGTTTGGGGCGCACGCTGGTCGAGGAGCAGCTGGCCGCCTGCGCCACGCTGATTCCTGCCGTCCAGTCGATCTACCGCTGGAAGGGCGAGGTCGAGTCCGCGACCGAGACGCTGCTGTTGCTCAAGACCGGCCCCAAGCAACTGGCCGCTCTGGAAGCCCGGTTGCATGAGCTGCACAGCTACGAGATCCCCGAATTTCTGGTTCTCAAGGTCGATGCAGCCAGCCAGCTCTATCTCGACTGGCTACAAGCCAATCTGCGCCCAATCTAGCCATGCAAGAGGTGTTATGAACTGTCTGAAGGTTTATCTCGCGACAACGTTTTGCATAACCTGGACCTGCTGGTGGGCCTTGGTACTGTTGACGCACGCCGGAATGATGGCCTATGGCTATCGCCATCCATTCTTTATGATTGTTTACGTGATCGGCGGCCTGGGACCAACCATTGCCGCATATGCCGCCGTGCTTGCCACGCCGGCGCAATCGCCCCTCAGGGAGTTCAATGCCCGGCTTTTTCGCTGGCGTGTGGCCTGGTGGTGGTATCTTCTCGTCCTGGCCCTCCCTGCGGCCATTGCTTTGGCCTCGTTCGCTCTTGCCTCTCTGGTTGACCCCCGAGTGTCAACGGGAATGCCGATTCACCCCTGGTACATGTTTTTTACCCTGTTTCCCGTCATGATCCTTGGCGGCGGATTGGAGGAGCTTGGCTGGCGCGGGGTCGCCCAGCCGGAGATGGAGCGCCGCGTTGCTCGCCCTCAGGCGGCGGTGCTGGTCGGCCTGATCTGGTCGGTCTGGCACCTTCCATTATTCTTCCTGCCCGGCGCTAGTCAAAACGGAAGCAACTTCTTCATGTTCCTGATTGGAGTTGTGGGAAACGCGCTGATCCTGGCTTGGATCTATGGCCGAACCCAAAGCATCCTGCTCTGCATTTTCTTCCATGCGAGCTTCAACGCCACCGCGGTCTTTGGACTGGGGATTCCCGGAGGCAAGGGCTGGCTATCAGCGCTCAATGTGAGCTTGGGAGTACTGGCCGGCGCACTGCTGCTGGCCTTTGCATCGGTCAAGCCAAACAACGCTGCCCGGATCAATCCCGGAGGCCTAGGGTGAGTCTGTCTGGTATTCTGAGGCAGGTTTTACTGATGCGCTGGTTACTGACGGTTCTTCTCGTTTCGCTCGTGGGGCTGTTGATTACGGCCCTGGGCGTGGCGCGTCACATCGTTATGCAGCGCGCACGAAGCCGCTCAAGGCCTTCCGCGGACGCCGCCAAGGCTCCCGGCCAGGCTGAGGAAACCGACATAGAGACAGAGATTTAGGGTCTCCGGACGGCCCCCCGGGCCTGCCATGAGGCTTTGTACGTGAAAGGACTTTCATTCCACATGAGTCAATCGAATCCCGTTGTCGCCAGCCCCGCCGAGACGCGCGAGATCTCCATCGCCCACAGTCCCGACTCCGATGACGCTTTCATGTTCTATGGACTGGCCACCAACAAGGTTCGCGTCCCCGGATACAAGTTCTCTCACACCCTTTGCGACATTCAGACCCTCAACTTGAGAGCCCAGAATGAGGCATTTTTCGATGTAACCGCCATCAGCTTCCACGCCTATCCCTATGTGCAGCAGAACTATGCACTGATGGGTTGCGGCGGCAGTGTGGGCGAGGGTTACGGACCGATGGTCGTCTCCAGCAAGCCGCTCGAGCCCGAAGATCTGAGCCGCATCAAGATCGCCGTACCCGGCACGCTTACCACCGCCTACCTGGCGCTCAAAATCTTCAATCCGGAGATTCAGACCGTCACCGTTCCCTTCGATAAGATCATCCCGGCGATCCTGGCCGGCGAATTTGAGGCTGGGCTGATCATCCACGAGGGGCAACTCACTTACAGTTCCAGCGGACTCTACAAGGTTCTCGACCTGGGCGTCTGGTGGGGCGAGAGCACTGGCCTAGTGCTGCCATTGGGCGGCAACGCCATTCGCCGCTCGCTGGGCGCCGAGTCGCTGCGCATCGTCACCAAGGCGGTGCGCGACAGCATCCAGCACGCCCTGGACCACCGCGAGGAGGCGCTGGAGTACGCCATGCAGTTTGCTCGCGACCTGGATGCCCGCATGGCCAGCCGCTTCGTCAGCATGTACGTGAACGAGCGCACGTTGGATTACGGCGCAGACGGCCGCGCGGCAATCCGCAAGCTGCTCGAACTGGGCCACGAGCGCGGCATCATCCCCATCGCGCCTCAAGTGGATTTTGTGGATTGAATCCTTATCTCTCCCCGCATAGGCTGAATCTTATGAATATGCCTTCGCGCCATGCCCTTGTACTCAGCCATGTAGCTTTTGAAGACCTCGGCTCCCTCGAAACGCCGCTGCGGGAGCGCGGCTTCGAGATCGAGAGCGTCTTAGCAGCCACAGCGCGCTTCCCCTTGCCGCAGGCGCAGGCTTGCGATCTTCTGGTGGTTCTTGGCGGCCCAATCGGGGTCTACGACGACCAGGATTATCCTTTTCTTATCGATGAGATCGCCTGCATTCGGGAGCGATTGGCAGCACACAAGCCGATTCTTGGAATTTGCCTGGGCGCGCAATTGATGGCCGCGGCCCTAGGCGCGCGCGTCTATCCCGGCCAACACGGCGCGGAGATCGGCTGGTTCCCGCTGGAAGCAGTACCGAATGCCAACCCGCCTGCGTGGTTCTCCCCGCTGCTTACGCCCGGTGTTTTAGTCTTTCATTGGCATGGGGACACCTTCGATCTCCCCTCCGGCGCGCTGCATCTGGCAAAATCGGAAGTGTATGATAATCAGGCGTTTGCGATAGAAAACTTCGCGCTGGGATTTCAGTTCCATCTCGAAGTCTCTGCCGCCGGCCTGGAGAGCTGGTACGTCGGCCACGCCAGTGAATTGCACCATGCGGGCATTGCCGCGGCCAGCCTGCGGCACGCCGCGCAGCAGCACGCACCCGCGCTTCAAGAGGCTGCCGCACGCTTCTGGACGCTCTGGCTCGACTCCATCATGTAACGCCAATTCCCTATCATCCTGATTACGGACACGATCACCCGGTGCGGATCACCCTGCTGGCCGAAGGTGTGGTCGACGACCTGTTGCCGCGCTCCACTCTCAGCTCTAATTCGTGACCGTCGGCGCGCTCATCACGGTTTGCCCAATTTGCGCCTCTGCCCGATTAGCCTGCGCAGTAAGCCTTGGAGCAGAACGCCGACATTGGCCGTCTCAGGAGGAAGATCGGCCGCGGCAGGCTGCTCTGCCAGCGTGGAGGGCGGTGCGGCGGGCAGGCCATCCTTGCCCTGCTGGCTATGAAGCATCTGCAGTCCATCGTCCAGTTGCGCCTGGAAGTTGTTTTCCATCTCCTGAAGCGCAATCGTTTGCACTCCCACCTGGACGCCTGCCGGACAATCTCCACGCTGGCTGGCTACCACTTCGAGCGAAGCGAAGGATGGAATGGCCGGAGTTGTTGCATCACCGCTGACCACGGTAGATGGAGAGTCCGGTATGCTCGTCAGGCGAAGCACATCTCCCGGCGACAGGGTGCATTGCTGAACTCCAAACGGTAGCGCGGGACTATAGGCCGCATCGATTCGCACATTGAGAGGCGTACTGACAATGAAGATTTGGCCGGCTTGCAGGAACTGGGCAGGATCATCCGGCGCCTCGGTCTGCGCAGAGGATGAATCTTCACTTGCTACGCTCTCCTGCATCAGCTGTTGATGCACCTCGGCGGCGATCTCCTGCTTCACCTCGGAAGGGATGGCCGTCGCATATGGAGCGTAGACGGTCTCGTCGCCGTTCTGCTGCCCAAGGTCCGCGCTGTCCCCATTGGCATCGTTGCTCTCATCGGCAGGGACAGAGCCATTGTCGGGTTGCATATCGTAGCCATCCGACAGGGTTTGCCCGAGAATGTAGTCGGTAAGCCAGAAGCTCCCGTCGGAATAGCTCACCCAAGGGTAAAAATACGAACCAAAGTAGACGAACCAGCGTCTGGATACCCAATTCCAGTGGTAGTTGACGGGATATGCCCATCCTTGACTGGCCCAGCCGTAGAAGGCCGGCGCGTAGTGATAACGCGGGATGTAGAGCTTGGGGGCAGGACCGTTCGCTTGCATCGAAGTGAATCTGCCGTTGAATTTGGCATAAGTGCGCTGCCAGCTTCTGTTGCCAGAGAGATAAGTGCGCTGGATCAGTGTTCGTCCGTTCTGCTCGAAAGTCCGCTCAAGGTACCCGCTGTGCGGCCCGGTACTGACCAGAGTGCTGTGGTCCGGACGATGGGCAATGATGACACGCTCGCCATGCGCTCCGTGTTGAATACTTAGCCCGTTGGGACCGCCGACGCGCAGAGAAGCAAGCGTGCCGTCATGGCGAAAGGTGGCGAAGGTTCCTATGGACGCGCGGGCTGCCGGCATGGCGGAGGCGCTTGCTGATGCGGAGGAGACGGCGACTCGGCCTGGAGGCGTCATCCCGCTCTGGAAACGGGCAAGGGTGCCGTCAGCGCGCAGGAAGTACATGCGTCCGTCGCCGGTCCTCACTGTGACGATGTTGCCGCCGTTCATCACTCGTCCATTGGGGATCGGCGCCTTGTTGATGCCGCTGAGTGTGGCGCGCTCGGCATTCAGGTGATGGACAACCGAATGTGCCTCTGCGGAATCCAGCTCCATGGAACGCCGGGCGCCTACAGTGCCTGCAACGCCAGGGAAAACAATATTGGAACCGGAACCGGTATGAGTGCTTCGCGCCTCACGAGGGTCATTGTTCGTGCCGCCGATGGATCCGTCGCGACGGGTAGTGGTAGAAGAATCTCTGGATTCGCGAAGCATGTCAGCATCGGGCGGAGTTTGTTCCGGCTCGAACTGCGACGGTATCTCTTTAGGTTCCAAATCAGAATTGCGCTCAGAATCGTCTCTCTGCTCGGACTCAACTCTATGCTCCGGCTGCGCCGCGTGATGAGCTCCGGAAGTTGCTGCTCTGGAAGGTGCTGTGCGCGGGCTTCCGGCAGCTCTGCCGGTATGAGCTGGAGCAGGACGCGCAGGGGCGGGCCTGCTCGCTGGCGCAGGTTTGGCGCTCTGCGCCCACGCCACTGACAAGGCCAGCGCAAGGGCCAGAAGGCTAACGGCAAGAGATGCCGGCAGATGCTTCATCAAAGGCTTCGGCATCGATGCGTCCTTCCAGGACTGAATTCTCCATAAGATTCACGATGAATGCTCTTATGGCTTGCTGGGATTATAGACGCGGGGAGATGCCATTGCGCTCTTAGCGCAGTATGTACATTGCACGCAGCGATTCATTGTACGGCGCGTGCAACACACCCCGCTCGGTGATGATGGCGGCGATGTACCTGGCTGGAGTTACGTCGAAGGCCGGGTTGCAGACGCCCACGCCGTTGGGAGTGAGCTGCTTGCCGCCGTGGTGCGTGACTTCGATGGCGGGCCGCGCCTCGATGGGGATGGAGTCGCCGGTTGGAGTGGCCAGGTCAATGGTGGACCAGGGAGCGGCAACGTAGAACGGAATTCCATGCTCTTTGGCGAGGATGGCGACGTTGTAGGTGCCAATCTTATTGGCCACATCACCGTTCGCCGCGATGCGGTCCGCGCCTACTACTACGGCCTGAATCTTGCCGGCGCGCATCAGGCTGGCGGCCATGTTGTCGCAAATCACTGTTGTAGGGATATGGTCGGCCATCAGCTCCCAGGCGGTCAGGCGCGCGCCTTGCAGGAAGGGCCGCGTCTCGTCGGCGAAGACTTGGATGCGCTTGCCCTGCTCGATGGCCGAGCGGATCACGCCCAGAGCGGTTCCGTAGCCGCAGGTGGCCAGAGCGCCGGCGTTGCAATGGGTCAGCACGCCGCCCTCATTGGGCAGCAGCGCGCCGCCGAATGCACCCATCGCCTTGCAGGCGGCAATGTCTTCCGCGTACATCGCATGGGCTTCGGCCAGCAGCTTTTCCTGGATTTGGGTGAGGGTTGCGCCAGCGGCGAGCTGGGCAGCAAAGAGCCGTTTCATGCGGTCGATGGCCCAAAAGAGATTCACAGCTGTGGGCCGCGTTCCAGCCAGCCGGGCGCAGATGCGCTCGAACTCCGGCACGAACTCTGCGGCCGTGGCGGTTTTAGTTCGCAGCGCGCCCAAGGCAACGCCGTAAGCCGCCGAGACGCCGATAGCCGGCGCGCCGCGGACGACCATAGTGACGATCACGTCGGCAACCTGCTCGTAAGTGGTGGCGAGCACGTAGCTCTCCTCCAGGGGGAGCCGGGTCTGATCGATAAAGCGAACGCCATCCGGCGTCCATGTTAGTGTGGGAATCATGGAACTCCAGTGTAAATGGTGAAGCGGGGATCAGGAATCAGGGGTCAGGGATCAGAACACCCGAGTGCCGCTGTGTTTTCGATTTCCGCTGGACTAGTCTTGGTCCCGGTGCGTAGAGTTGTTGGGGTAGGTTTTGCAGCGGTTTATTCAGAAGGAAACGGGGAAAATCATTCATGGCAAAGCAATCCACAGCACCGGCGGCTTCCAGCACGCCAAATTACCTGATGCCGTTCATTATTGTCACCGCGCTGTTCGGCATCTTCGGCTTCCTCACCAGCCTCAACAACCAGTTGGTGAACAAGCTGAAGGAGATCTTCAATCTGCCACATGGACCGGCGATGCTGGCCACGGCGGCCTGGTTCTTTGCTTATCTTGTCTTCTCGGTTCCCAGCGGCAAGCTGATCGAGAAGGTGGGCTACAAAAGCACCATGGTAATCTCGCTCTTCATCATGGTGGTGGGCGCGTTGTTGTTTGTCCCGGCGGCGCATTTGGTGAGCTTTAATCTGACCTTATTCGCGATCTTCGTGCTGGCGTCCGGTGTGACTGCCTTGCAGACCTCGGCCAACCCTTATGTCGCAATTCTCGGCCCCGAGTCGAGCGCATCGGCACGCCTGAACCTGGCGCAGGCCTTCAACTCCGGCGCCTCAGCTCTGGCCCCCTGGGTTGTGGCCACCTATATCCTGGCCGATACCAGCAAGGCTACCACTCCGGCGAGCGAAGCCCACATGTTGCAAGGGCCCTATATTCTGGTTGCCGCCGCGCTGCTGCTGCTTGGGTTTGTCGTGATGTTCCTGCATCTGCCGGCGATTACTTCGACGCGACCCGCCGAAGATTCTCCAGCGGCTGGCCGCAGTATCTGGAGCTTTTCTCACACCGTGCTGGGAATGGTGGGCATTTTCTTCTATGTGGGCGTCGAAATCTCCCTTGCCTCGATTGGCATCCAGTACTGCCAGGCCCAGGGTATCGCCAGCAAAGAGACGGCCGGAATCATGATTACGGTCTATTACCTGCTCATCATGGCTGGCCGCTTCCTGGGCAGCTTCCTGATGAAATGGATTGCGTCGCAGAAGATGCTGGTGGTATTGGGCGTCTTTGGCGTGGCGCTGATGCTGGTCTCGATGTTCACCAACGGGCAAATCGCCATCTGGAGCCTGGTGCTTTGCGGACTGGCCAACTCCATCATGTATCCGACGATCTTTGCCCTGGGCATCGCCGAACTGGGACCAATGACCAGCGAAGGCTCCGGTGTCATCACCATCGGCAATGTCGGCGGAGCGGTGATTCCATTCCTGTTTGGAGCGCTGGCCGACGTGCTCGGGAAGCACTACGCCGCCAGCCACCAGATGCCATACGTTATCGGCGGTATGGCAGACAAGATCGGCATTCAGTATGCGTTTGTCCTGCCGATCATCTGCTACCTCTTCATTACTTACTACGGCATTTCGGGCTACAAGCCTACGCGAGCGGCCACGGCGTAGGCGTGAAATAACACTTAAACACATGGCTCTCCGGCACAGACCGGAGGGCCATGGTTTTTGTGGTTTACATGATCCGTTCATACGGCTGGTAGACTGGCTCCCAGACGTAGGCGTGGAGGCGCTCGCGGAGGGTTGCATCATCCACGGATACTGCGGTCCCGTCGTTCATGGCTTGCTTGGCGACGGCTTCTGCAATCACCAGGCTCACCTTGCGGCAATCGGCGATGGGCGGCAGCAACGGAGCTTCCGGGTCCGCTATGGTGGGCGACAGGCCGGCTAGCGCCTCGGCGGAGGCCATGATCATGGCGTCAGAAACCCGCGTGGACCGCGAGACAAGAATGCCCAGCGCCAAGCCGGGGAAGATGAACGAATTATTGACTTGCGAGATGCGCACCAGCTTGCCATTGACCTCGACTGGCGGGAAGGGACTTCCCGTACCGACCAGGGCGCGGCCATCGCTCCAGCGAAGCAGGTCGACCGGCGTAGCCTCGGCCTTCGAGGTGGGATTCGAGAGCGGAAAGATAATCGGGCGCGCGGTATGCCTGGCCATCTCGCGGACGATCTCCTCGGTAAACGCTCCGGTCTGAGCTGAGACTCCCACCAGAACTGTCACCCCGGCGTTGCGTACTACATCGAGCAGTGAAATGGCGCATGGGCCGGATGCTGAACCGGCCAAATTCCATCCTGCTACGTCGGTTCGTTTGCGCAGCAGCGGCTCCTGGCCGGGACGGACACCCTCACATCCCTCAATCAGCAGACCGTAGCGATTGAAGCTGTAGATGCGCTTGCGGGCCTGCTCTTCGCTCAGTCCCTCCTCTTTCATCGCGGCAATCAGCAGATCGCCGATGCCGATGCCGGCCGAACCGGAGCCAAACATGGCAATCGTTTGTTCGTTGAGCGGACGGCCGGTGGCACGAACGGCGGCCAGCAGTGTACTGGTTGTGATGGCGGCTGTTCCCTGAATGTCGTCGTTGAAGGTGCAGAGCCGGTCGCGGTAACGCCGGAGCAGGATGGCCGCATTGACGCCGGCGAAGTCCTCCCACTGGAGGAGAATGTTCGGCCAGCGGCGCTCGACGGCGGTAACAAATTTTTCGATGAACTCATCGTACTCCGGGCCGCGAATGCGCTTGTGTTGCCAGCCGATGTAGATGGGGTCGTTGAGATGGGCTTTATTGTCGGTGCCCACATCAAGCAGAATGGGCAGGCAGTGTTCGGGCGGGATGCCGCCCAGCGCGGTGTAAAGGGCCATCTTGCCGATGGGAATGCCCATGCCGCCTGCGCCCTGATCGCCCAGTCCGAGAATGCGCTCGCCGTCCGAGACCACGATGCACCGCACCTCGTCAAAGCGCGGGTCGGCGAGAATCTGCTCGATGCGATTCTTGTGGGTACAGCTGAGAAAGAGGCCGCGGGGCCTGCGCCAGATCTCGCTGAAGCGCTGGCAGCCCTCGCCCACCGTCGGCGTGTAGACAATCGGCAGCAACTCTTCGGTGTAGTGTTCAATCAGTGAATAGAAAAGGGTTTCACAATTGTCCTGCACGTCGCGCATATTGCTGTACTTGAGGAAAGCGGTGCCGCGGCCGTCCAGCACGCGCTTGCGGCGCTCGCGCTGGTCTTCCAGGGTTCCGATATGGGGCGGCAGGAGGCCGTGCAGGCCGAAGGCGTCGCGCTCTTCTTCGGTAAAAGCAGTGCCCTTGTTGAGCCGGGAGTTCAGTAGCAGCTCAATTCCATAAAGACGGGTCCGGACCACGTCGCCGCTTGCATGCCTTGCCTGGAAATCCTCACACATTGACGTCTTCTCCTAACGAAGATGATCTAGCCCTGATCATGGGCAAATTCTCATGCTAACGGTTGATGACTGCTGTCACCTGTTGCGCACGTCACACATGTTGGGCCTCCCGTAGATGTATCGGAGTAATCTATCATTCCGAGAGGTTTGTTTTTCCCTGTGGTTCGAGGTACGGGACAAAAATGACGAAACTATCGAAATGGTTGGCGCGGTATTGGAGTATGGCTGCGGCGCTTATTCTCCCGCTAATCGAGTTTTCCACCGAGGGAATCATTCGATTGTTCGCAGCCTACGAAGTGGATCGGGCAGTACTTTCTATCATCTGCATCGCATTGTTGGTTCACTCCTGGTTCATGCAACGCAAATATGCAAAGAGCAAATGGCGTCTTGCCTTCTTCACGATCTTACTGAGTCTGCTAGCACTTGGGCCGGTGTGGCTCGGTCTGAATGTGCTACGAGCGAATTTCTATCCTCTGAATTGGACTACCGATGAAGTCTTGTTGTATACGAATATCTGCGATTTGCAAGACAGGGTCATACAATTGGCCGAAGTCTTGGGCATCGCAGTCGCGCTGATGGCAACTGTCGATTCCGTGAGATGGCTAGCACAACGCATTCGTGCGCTCAAATAGAGATTACCTCGGTTGCCAAGGGTCGAGGATTGCCGCACCAGTAGGAGCAAAATCCTTAACATTCCGCGTCACAACGGTCATGCCATGAACCAGCGCGGTTGCGGCGATCAGCACGTCCCGATATGAGCGGGGATTGGGAACCTGCAAGGCTGCGCCTCTCAATGCAACGGGAGTATCAACAACAAGGATGCGTCCGGCAAAGGAAGGGAGCACATAATCTTCCAACCAAGCACGAAGGATGGCTCCTTGCCTCGCATCGCGGCGCTCCATCAGCAAGGTTCCCAACTCCATTTCCAGAATGCAGACGGAAGAAAGATACATGGATTCCGCAGAGACACTGTTAGCCCAAGCCGCAACTTGACGATCAGCCTTGCCAATTCTGGCTTTGCGAAATTCGGAGATGACATTGGTATCGAGAACGTACATCATTACCAATCGACAGGCGTAGGGATCTCATCCCCCATTCGGGGAAACTCAAAATCAACATCGATTTTCGCCATTTCTGGCATTGCCAACAGGTCGAGAATACTTTTCCCTTTATTTGTAATCTGCTGGTATTCCTTTATCGACATCAACACATGGGCGGGACGTCCGCGATCAGTGATAAACACGGGGCCATTGCGGGCGGCGCGCTTTGCTTTGGCGGCGTCTTGGTTGAACTCCCGACTGGAAAAGGTAGTGATGGCCATGGCGTCCTCCAACTGTAGGTACGTTGCTACATTGTAGCATGAATCACGCCTGCTCGAAAGTGAGCAAGGCGATCTCCGGGTGGGTTCCAACGCGCATCGGCGGACCCCAGGTTCCGGCGCCGCTCGATGTGTACACCTGCAGCGAGCCGAAGCGCTGCAGACCGTAGATGAACCTGCCGAAGGCGTAGCGGGTAAACCAGGTGAAGGGAAAGAGCTGTCCGCCGTGGGTGTGGCCGGAGAGCTGCAAGCTGATGCCGGCCTGTTCGACGATGGGCAAGCGGCTGGGCATATGGTTGAGCAGAATGCTGGCTTGGCCGGGGGCCAAATGCAGGCTATCCAGCGTGGCGCGCAGCCGGATGGGGTAACTTGAGTCTCCATCGGAGACGCCCACAATGTCGAGGCCATCGACGGTGACCATTTCGTTGGCCAGAACGCGGATACCTACGCGAGTGAGGATCTCGCCGTAATCGGCGGCGTTGCCAAACTCATCATGGTTGCCGGTCGAGAAGTAGCTGCCGAAGGGCGGAGCCAGCGCACGTAAGGGCTCCGCCAGGGCCGTCGCGTCTGCCATAGCGCCGTCGAAGAGGTCGCCGGGAAAGAAGATGATCTCCGGGTTCAGGCGGGCAGCCTGCGATGCGATGCGCCGGCAGAAGCTGCGGCCATTGATGTGGCCCAGGTGCATATCACTCACGACCAGGGCGGTGCGGCCGCGCCAGGATTCAGGCAGGCCGCGCAGTTGGACGGGGATGCGCCGGATGCGAATGAAACGCGCGTTCACCAGGCCGTAAAGGCCTACCATAACGGCCAAACCGAAGAAGGCGGCGGCCAGAAGCGGCTTGTTCGCGGTCAGCCCCAGAAGCTCCACAAAAAAGTTAGCCAGCCAGCAGAGGCAGGCCGCCCAGAAGAAGTAGTTGAGGAAGCCCAGCCAGACGGCGGCGATCCTGTAGAGCAGCGTGACCGGCCGGTTTGCGTGGTGGAAGCCGAGCAGAGCGGCGGTGATGAAACTGAAGGCCAATACAAACAGAATCGCCCGCAGCGCCAGTATGGCCTGGGGGCTGAGAGGCTGCCAGAAGGAGACCCAGGTGCGATAGATAAACCAATGGGCAGCTAGCAGAAAAACTTGCATCAGCGCGATGCCCACAATTGGCCAGGCTTTCAAACCGGTTCCCCCTGCTTCAATTCTTGCACGGAACAGGAGAGAGGGGATCAGGGAATGGGAAATGAGAAAAGGAAACATGGAGCGTGAATTGTGAATATTCAGAATCGGGAAATGGAAACAGGATAAGGCGCGAACAGAGGTGTGCTGCTGCCATGAAACAATCTCTTCATGACAGCTTCTGCAGGCGACGCGTTTGGTCTTTACATCTCAGTGCCGTTCTGCCGCTCAAAGTGTACCTACTGCAACTTTGCCTCGGGGGTCTATCCGGCCAGCGAACACTCCCGCTACGTGGACCGGCTCATAGAAGATTTGCGGACCTCCGGAAAATGGGCTGCGCGGATGGGTGTGGAGCTGCCACGCCGCGTGGATACGGTCTACATGGGCGGCGGAACTCCCAGCTTGCTGGCGCCGGAGCTGCTGGCGCGGCTCTTTGCGGCGGTGCGATCGGAGTTCGACCTGGAGCCGGCAGCGGAGATTACCGTTGAATGCGCCCCCGGCCAGCTTGCCGAGGCTACGCTGGAGGCTCTCGCGGTCGAGGGCGTGAACCGTGTGAGCCTGGGCGTGCAGTCGTTCATCGACCGTGAGGCGGCGGTGAGCGGAAGGCTGCACAACCGCGGCGTGGTGCTAGAGGATTTGCGCCGACTGCGTGCCGCCGGCATTCAAAACCTGAATATTGATCTGATTGCCGGACTCGCCGGGCAGACCTTCGCTTCGTGGGAGGAGTCGCTGACTGTGCTGGCCGGCTTAGGCGTTCCTCATGCCAGCGTCTACATGCTGGAGGTGGACGAGGACTCGCGCCTGGGCCGCGAGGTACTGGCGCACGGCGTACGTTACCAGGCCAGCCTGGTTCCGGCAGACGATGTGATTGCGCAGATGTACTCCGTGGCGATTGAACGGCTGGGACAAGCCGGTCTGGAGCAATACGAGATTTCGAACTTCTGCCGGCCGGGAATGGAGTCGCGTCACAATATGCGCTACTGGCAGCGGCGGCCTTACCTGGGAGTGGGGATGGATGCCTCATCCACGTTACGGGCGTCTGACAGCTTTGAATTAACGCGGGTGCTGCGCACAACTACCAGCGATGATCTGAAGGCCTATCTCGCGGGCAACGATCCGATCGAGACGGCATGGCTCACCCATTCACAGCAGCACGAGGAGGCCTGGTTCCTGGGATTGAGGCTGAATGCCGGTGTGGAAGTGGCCGCGCTGGAGCGGGAGTTTGGCTGCGCCGCTGTGCCCCCTGCTCTCAAGGCAGTGGGGCGGCTGGTTGAGACGGGGCTGGTTGTCTCCGACGGCAAGACGGTCCGGCTGACCGCGCAGGGGCAATTGCTTTCCAATGACGTTTTTCAGGAGTTTTTGGGGCTGGATGTGGAAGAAAATCAAGTCTGCTTCGATACAAGATGAAAAGGATCGAAGTTTCCAACGCTTTCGCTGGTTAGTATCTCGAAAAGCTGGCATAAGAATGCGGCCTGGGCTAATCAGCAGGATCGTGAGCCAGAACCACTATCGTTTCACCTGTATCTGCCGGGGCGCGGCGAAGGCGATCTTGGGCGGATCGGCGAGAGTGATAGTCGCCTGAACCGGCTGCATATGTGCGCCGCGCTTGACCTGATTCTCTTTGAGCATGAGTACACCCTTGGCGACTTCAGTGTCGGCTGTCCAGCGGTCGAAGCGAGCCAGTTCCGGAGGAACAAAGCCGGAGGTTGCAGAGATGGTTCCGTGCTGCCACTCGAAGTGCAACGCGCCTTTGGCCGAGGCGGCAAGGTCGCTGCCGGTGAAGCCAGACAGCTCGATCTTGCCGTTGCCGTCGAAGGCGCTGCCGGTCGCGCGCAACCCGAGCAATTTACCCACGGCCGGCGGGCTGAGCTTTTCCAACTGGCCTTCAAACTCGTAGGAAGGCTTGTCTTTGGAGGAGGCGGCAGCGTGGTACGTGCCAGTGCCGTGAACGCGTCCGCCGAGCAGCCCGGCGTCTATATCGGTGATCTCGGCACCGTAGGCGAGTGTGGAGACGGTGGCGACAGGCTCGTGGAGCGTGACCGGCCCCAGGATCAGGGATTCGGCCTTGACCGTGCCATCCATCTGCGGCCATGCCGGAGCGGCTGTGGGGCGGAGGCGATCAAGGAGTGTTGAGAGTAGCGTACCCCGCTCATGAGCGCCCAGAAACGCGGTCTGAAGGACAGCGGCGTCGAGCGCGCCAAACTGGAGTTGGAAGTGCGGCTTGCAGGGCTGGAGCGCGGCGCAAGCGATGGGCAGCGAGAGGTTAGCCGTTCCCTTCACCGGGCCGTAGGAGAAGACGACCGGGTCCCAGCGAAGTTCGCCGGGAGCCAGGTGGAGCGTAGCCTGGGAGATCAGAACGGCATTGGCCAGGAACTCCGCCTTCCAGTTGGCGTTGTGCAGGGCTACGGTCCCGGTGAGGAGATCGGTTGGCGCAGACGGAGCGGCCCCGCCGGAGGGAAGCGCCATAAACGTAGTCTGGACCGCCGACAGAATTGGCGACTGGGCTTGCAGCCATGGACCTTCGACGGTCAGGTCCAAAGATGCGGAGTCACCAGCCAGCGCGTCCAGGGCAGGATTCGCGAGTCCAGCTACGCGCGCCAGTTCCCTGGCCCGGCTAATTGAAGCCTGTCCGCGCACCGTGACCTGGTAGCCGGAGAGCGAGAGGCGCGAAGAGACCGTGAGCGGGCTGGCTCCGCCGGCGGGAATGGCAACCGTGGCCATAATCCCGGGCGGCTGGCTTGCAGGCGTGGGGGTCAAGAGCAGTTTGGGAACGAGAATGGGCTGGCTGAGGCCGTTGCCCCCGAGTTGAAATCCCTCGACCGTAAAGCTGCCGGTGAGCGGTCCCTGAACCGTCGGGAGTGTCTTGGTGGAGCGGACATGGCCGTTGTGAGCCGGCTTTTCCGGTGCGGCGATCTCCGGCGCGTATGTGATTTTGCCGCTCGCCGATCCGGTGGCTTCGAGGTCGGGGGCTACGCCGCTGCGAACGGTGCGCAAGGCGTCCAGAGCGACGGCTACAGAAATGTGGTCCAGCTCGATGGTAAAGCTGGGCAGGCCATCCTGGCCGGCTATACCTTCCGCCAGCTTGCCGGCCAGGCGGATGTGGCCATCACCGAGCGGTGTATCGCAGAGCAGATTGTCAATAGCGCGGGTGGTGAAGTGGGCCACAAGAGTGCAGTTGGCGTCAAAGTCCATCGGCGAGGCAGGGGCAAACTCGGCGCGATGAACACCGGTGGCGCGCAGCCGGGTATTGATCTGAGCTGCATCGGCGTCGCCGTCGAGGTGGAGTTCGCCGGTAAGGTCGCCACGCCAACCGACGTCAGTACCGAGGAGCAGGCGCGTGAGCTGGCCGAGTTGGGCCTCGCGCCATTCGAGGTCAAGGTGCAACGGTATCTGGCGCAGTTCCGGCGCTTCATGGAAATTCGCCTCCAGGCGCACATTGCCGGTGTCAGCCTGTTCAATGCTAAGGTCTGTGCGGACCGGCTGGCCTCGCAGCCGGACGCGCCAATCGCCGGAACTCAGGTGATCCAGCGACATTTTGGCATCGATCAGCGAAAATGGCAGCTTCTCCGCGCCGTTCTTGATGTTGATGCGAGAGTTTGTGGCTTCAAGGTATGGCAACCGGATGGGCTTGCCCGACCGGACGCTGCCCATCGCGGAACTGGTCTGGGCAGTGGCCGTGCGCAAGAGGGAGTCGAGGTTCCAGCGTCCGTCCGCGGTGCGCACCAGGTTCAGGCTCGCCTCGTCCACGCTGATGGCGTCCAGCTCAATGTGCCCGCGCCATAGCGAGAGAAGGCGAACAGAAGCAGTAACCGTATTGGCGTGAAGCACCGGCTCTGCGCCGTACGCGGGATCTTCCTCTACAGTGAGGTCGGTGAGCACAAAGCCCGGCTTGGGCAGCAGACGCACTTCGACAGAGGAGAGCCGCACCGGGTGGCCCAGCGAGGCGGAGATCAGGTTAGTAATGCTGGCCTTGTAACGGCTCACGCTCAGGAACGGAGGTACTATCAGAACTGCCAGGATGACCGCCATCGCCGCCAGTGCAAGCCATAGCCGCTTTCGATTCGTTTGCCGTGGTTGTTCTTCTTCAGTCATGGGCTTATCAGTAGTCAGTTGTCGTCGCCGCGCTTTTCACTGATCCCTGATCTCTGAAAACTATCACTTCACCCGATGCAGGGTCCGGCTCCAGCGGGTATCGCTAATGAAGTGCAGCACGACGTGGCCCATCCAGGCCACTGCATTGCCGATCCCAGGCTTGTCATACTGGTCTTCCGGGGTCACAAACGACCAGTAGTTGAAGAGCGGACGGCCCACGATGTTCTCCCTGGGCACAAAGCCCCAATAGCGCGAGTCGAGGCTGTTATGCCGGTTGTCGCCCATCATGAAGTACTTGCCGGGAGGAACCACAAGATCGCCGTTTTCGAGGTTCTTGGGAAAGTCAACCATGGACCAGGAATCAGGAACCTGATCAATTGACGGAGGCGGCTCAGAGGGGAACTCGTCAAGAAACGCAGTGTGATTTTCCGGCGTTGTTGGTTGGGCGTGGGGCTGGTTCTGGGCCACGCCGTTGAGGATCACGATACCGTTGCGCAGATGAATATGGTCGCCGGGAACGCCGATCAGCCGCTTGACCAGGGTGAGATACTGAGGGTTCCCCTCCGCATCCGGGTCCGGCACGGGCTTGATGAAAACCACAATGTCATTGCGCCGGGGTTCGCGGTGATGGACCAGCGGCATCCACTTCGTGGGCGGGGCCAGCGTAATGCGATCCACCACAAGGTGGTCGCCCACCAGCAGCGTCTTCTCCATCGAGCCGGAGGGAATGACGTAGTTCTGCCCCAGGAAGGTGAGGATGAATAGGCCAATGACCAGTACCGAGAGAATGCTTGCCACCGCCTCCGGGAAGGTCTCTTCCACGCGTTCTTCAGCAGGCTGAATCTCGATCGGCGTCTTGGGGGTGGGCGTTTTTTTCTTCGTCATCCTGATCTCTGATCCCTGTTTCAATGCACCACCTGGAAGATGCGCTTCCAGCGGGCATAGCCTTGGAGCTTAACCAAAAGCTGCCTGTCTTGTCCGAGTTTATCATCTGTGGCCTGTTCCGAATCGGTCTCCGATGGCCGGGAGAGCGAGAAGTAGATCACCAGCGGCCTGGCTACAATCTGCTGCCGCGCGACAAAGCCCCAGAAGCGGGAATCGTCGCTGTGATTGCGATTGTCGCCCAAGACAAAATACTGACTCGCTGGGACCACGAGCTCACCGTTGCGCGTAAGGCTCTGCATCTGTTTCCACCAAGCCATGTCCACGTTCGGATCGGCGTAAAGATTGGCGGGGAATCCATCGTGGAAGGGAGTACGGGCGGCGGGATCATAGGCGGCATAAGGCTCGTCGAGGAGTGCGCCGTTCACGGTGACACGGCCATCGTTGATGCGCAACCGATCTCCGGGAAGACCCACTACCCGTTTGACAACATATGGATGCTGAGGGTGGTGGAAGACAACGACATCGCCGCGCTCGACATCGCGATAGGGCATGAACCACGAGGTCAGGCTGCTGGCCGGAGCATAGATCTGCTTGTTGACAAGCACAAAGTCGCCCACCAGCAGCGTGCGTTCCATGCTCTCGGAAGGGATCAGGTAGGGCTGTAGCACAAAGGTGAGCAGAAACAGCGCTACCACCACCAGCAGGAGCAGCCGTGCCAAGGCCTTGGGCACAGTCGGCAGATTGAGCCTTATCCGCTCGAACCAGATCGGAAATAGGCCTGATTCCGGGGCAAGGGCGTTCATAGCTCTAAGCGCTTCTCCTCTTCGGCGACCGGCTCATTAGCTGCCTCCGCGCCGGCCTTCCTGGCGGCTGCCTTCATTCGCTCCAGCGCTCGCCGCGCGGCATCCTGCTCGGCGTTTTTCTTGGTGCTGCCCATGCCGCGAGCCAGTTGCTTCCCCGGCTCACCCTCGACTGTCTTGAGCCGGACTTCGACCAGAAAGCGTTTGTGATGGTCGGGGCCGCTTTCGCTCTTGACCCGATAGACCGGCGCTCCGGCGCGTGAGGCCTGCAATTGTTCCTGCAACGCCGATTTGAAGTTGCCCAGCGCGGCCCCGGCGCGCAACTCCTCCGCTAACTGCGCGACCACCTCGCCCATCACCCAGCGACGGACAAAGGCTCTCACCGGCTCCAGGCCGCCATCAAGCCAGAGCGCGCCCAGCACGGCCTCCATGGAATTCGAGAGTACGGTGCTCTTGCGCCGCAGGCCACCCTTTTCCTCGCCGCGGCTGAGGCGCAGGTGGCTGCCCAGGCCGATAGCCGCGCCAACCTCCGCCATATGCTGGCGGCTGACCAACTGGGCGCGGACACGTGTCAGGTCGCCCTCGTGCCACTCCGGGTGAAGCAGAAACAGAGCCTCGGCCACCACCAGCCCCAGCACGGCATCACCCAGAAACTCCAGGCGCTCATTGTCGCCCGCGCCTTTGGCTTCCGGCTGAACGCTCACTGGTTCGGCGGGCCGCTCGTTCGTAAGTGACCGATGCGTCAGAGCGCACACCAGCAATTCCGGGTGCGCAAAGCTATGCCCCAACGCAGCTTCCAGTTCGGCAAGAACGGCTTCCACAAGAGCCTCAAATCTGATGGGTGTGTACGCTATCCCGGAGCCACTGTTTCAACCAGAGTTTCCGGCCCGGGAGAAACCCCTATCTCATTATGAGACCTTCCGCCCCGCTGCAGGACGCAGCGCAGGAAGTTCAGGGCTTTACCGACCCATTAGGCCAGGAATCCTCAGGCTTGGCCGGAGCCGGTTGACTCTCCTTCGGCTTGGCCGGCGCTGCATCAGGCGAGTCATCGGCATCCTCGTCGCAACTGTGGCCGTGGACTGCGTAGGCCGCCTTGACGCCGCGCTCGGCGGCCAACCGAGTATCCTGCTGTCCGTCGCGCGTCTTCAACGCCGCCTGGTACTCGGTGAGGGCCTGGTCGCGCTTGCAATCCAGGTCCAGCATCCGGCCCAAATAGATGTGCGACCAGGAGATCAGGCGCGGATCCTTGCTGTTGGCCAGCGTCTTCTGGAATCCGTCGATGGCTTGATCGGGATGGCCGGTGTAGATGGCCGCGCGGGCCAGGATGAATTCGGCGCGCGCGCTATCGGCTATGGATTCCATGGAATCTGAATGTACGGCGAGCACCTGGCGGGCCATTGCGCTGGCCGTGGCCACATCTCCGGCCGCAAGACGCGCCTCGGCCAGGTCAAGGCCGGTCAGCTTGCGCGGCTTGCTGCGCATCAGCACATCACCGTCGGCTTCTTTGTCAAAGTCGATATGACGGGCGAAATGCACCTGGTCTTCCACGTCCATGCTGTAAACCATCTCGCCGATGGTGTCCTTCAGGCTGGCGGGACCTTTTTCAAACTCGATCAGCTGTTGATAGAAGTACTGCGTGAGCACGAATCCCTGGGTCAGGTCGTGGCGCATGGCGGCGAGCCGGATTGCGTCCACCTTCTGCTGGTAGAGCTGGCGTTCATGCTCATAGCGGGGCAGTTCCAACGACCGGTCGGCATTCGCCGGTATCTTGTACTCGGGTATGCCAGTGTCCATGGTGCGCGCCTCGATGGCCTTGATCAAGCACTCGATGGTCAGCGGTATCGAGTCCGAGCGCAGGCGGTACTCAAGCGGCGCATCGCGCACCTCTTTCAGAATCGGCTGCATCCGGTCGATGGCCGTGGCCCGCGCATACAGCAGAGGCTCTATCACATAATGCAGATAGGTGTGGCGAACGTCGCTCATGCGGATCGTGCCATTCACCGGCGAAACCACCACCACATAGTCGGTGCCGTAGATGCGGGCGTTGATCGCGCTGGGCGAGAGCAAGGGTTCGATAACCACAATAAACCGCCGTCCGTTGTAGGTTTCGGCGGGCATCTTGAGGTAGAGGTTGGTGGAGACGATCATCTTGGAGAGCGGATCGTGCAGCTGGTCAGCCTCAGCGTCATAGATGTGGTGCACTGCCAGCCATATGCCGTGCAGGTCAACCGCGGCCACAAAGTCGCGCAGCAGGGGCACAATCTCAACCACCTGCGTCGAGTCGGGGGGCATCTCGGAGAGCTCGGCCGAGGTTTCCATCTCCGGCGGCGGAGTCAGGTAGAGAGCCAGAGAGATGTATTGCGAAATGTCGCGCTCCGAGCCCGTCATGCGGTGCTGGGCAATGAAAAGGCAAATCTTATCGCGTTTGTTGCGCGCGTCCTCGCTTTTGGCAAGCGCCGCGTTCATCTCGTCGCGAACCCGCTTGCGGACCGGAGCGCTCTCCTCCAGGCCTTCGTCGTAGCCGCAGGCATTCAGTGCGGCAGCCATCAGGAAGACCTGCTCGGAGCTGGTCAGCGAGATGGTGGGACCGGCGGGATCGATCAGAGTTGGCGCCTTTTCCTGTACAAACCCCTGTGTGGAAGACGACACTTGCCCCTCTCCAGAAGATGTGGTGGAGCTTCCGGAGTTCTGAGTGTGCGCCACAGAGGTCGCAAGGACTGCCAACAGGCAAGAAAACGTAACCGAAAGAAAAGCGGAAGATCGGACAGCTAGGAATGTCATGAAGAACCCTGTCTGCAGTTTAGTTAGACACGCTGGCAGGGTCAAACGATAGCGCCGCGGCGCAGGCGAAGCTGCCGCTTTCAAAGCTCTGACCGCTGAAATACAATTATTGAAGGTCTGTTGTTTGCAGGAATCACGCCAGGGAATTACGGAGATACTATGCCCGATGCATCGTGCGATATTGGCCTGATCGGCCTTGCCGTCATGGGACAGAACCTTGTCCTCAACATGAACGACCACGGATTCAAGGTTGCGGTCTTCAACCGCACCGTTTCAAAGGTCGACGACTTCATCAACAACGAGGCCAAAGGCACGCAGGTTGTGGGCGGCCACTCCATCGAGGAGTTCAT
>JBKQLG010000144.1:0-5022 GCA_052147235.1 Occallatibacter sp. | reverse complement strand
TGGTAATGCGCGCCCGTAGCTCAGCTGGATAGAGCGAACGCCTCCGGAGCGTTAGGTCGGGAGTTCGAATCTCTCCGGGCGCACCATACTTTTGAATGCATTATGAGTAGTCGAGATGATCGGATCGGATCACCAGAGACTCAGTTGAAGCTGGAATTCAAGGCGGCGGCCTTTGCCTCCGCCTTGAATCGAGCGCCGTCGACGAACAGCCTAGATGAATTCCCCGCCGTCCATGCGTTCCTGTCTAACTAGAAGCCGGCCTGGGCCGCATTCACTTCCAGATTGGCAACTTGCATCGCTGCCAGCTTCACCGGCTCTCCGTAGTGGCTGGCCACCAGCGCGGCAGCCTTGCCTTCATCCATATAGGGCCGGACCGAGGCCAGCTTGATCGTCGATTGCAAGGCCATACGCGCCACGGCTGCCTTGCTGGAGATGGACATCACGAGAGCCAGCATAGCGCTGACCACGGTCGCCACCGCGTTGATCGCGTTCAGTACATGCTGCTGGCTGGCGGGGTTCGATATCCTGGCCGCTTGCAGTAGCGCCGCGTTCACCTGCTGCTGAAAGGCCACCACGGCGGTTTGCAGTTGCTGGAGAACAGGGGCCGTCGGATTGGCCAGATACGCCTTGGCCTGGGCCACCAGCACGTTGGAAGCCGCGTCGAAGCCCACCGTGGCCGCGGTAAAGATTGGCGCATCCGCCGGGGCCAGCAGCGTCGCGGTCGAATCTACCGTGGCCACCGCGGATTGCAGCGCCGGTGTCCAGTTCACAATGTTCTGCGCCACGCTTGTACCCGAGCAGCCGGCCGTGAAAGGCAGCGGCAGCAGCAGGGCAATCAGCGCCCAACAGCCAAGCTTAGCAGTAGAGTTGGCGGAGTTGGTCGAGTTGCTCTTGGATGGGGCCGGATCGCGGGCCAGCAGGCCCAGCAGCGCGGTGGCCAGGCCACTCAGCAGGGTAACCATGGTGCCGCTGCCGGCCGTGCCCAGCGTGATGCCCTGCTGCGAAAAAACGCTGGCGATAGTGATGACCCCAATCAGCAGCCCTGCGGCCGAGGTCTTGGGTGAGTTCCAGATATTCGAAATGGGATTCATGCGGAACGCTCCTCGCAAAGAAAAAGGCGGCCTCAGCCGCCTTGGTTACCATGAGATTTGAACGGCACGGGAGACTCAAACTGCTTCCGCGCAAAAACAAAGCGAGACCAGTGGCCGGCAGTGTTGCTTACCGGCCTCTGGTCTCGATTTGTCGCATCTCCCCGATTTCGAGCGCCACCGTGGTTGCGGCTCAAGCTCGCGGCAGAGAGCCGCTGAAGGGAAGACCAGAGACGGCCCCAAGCCCCGGAACCATCCGCTGGGAGAGGGCGTACACATTCGCCGGGCTCGGCACTTCCGTCTCTGGTCTGGCTACTTCTTAGCCTAGGCGCTCTTTACATAATTTTCGGCAACAAATGGAAAAAACTTTAATCTGAATTATTTTTCTGAATTCGTCTTCCTGCATTGGCTGTCTTCCAAAGATTTATTTTCTCGCCTTGGCCGTTGTGGCGATGGAAATGCTGAAGTGGCCTGTGGCGATCACTCAGAGCCGCTCGCGGAGCGGAAGGCAAATCCACAGGGCCAGCAGTGCCGGCGCCAGATTCACCGCCGCGCAAAGCCACGCGGTCCGCCAGAATCCAAAGACAGGAATGAGGTAGGCGCTCAGCAGCAGAGCGCCCGCGCAGCCGCCGAGCAGATCGATGGCGTAGAGCCATCCGAGCCTTCGCCCTCCGCTTTCGTCGTAGAGGTGCGTCGCAAGAGGGAACTGGCAGCCGCCGAGGATGCCCGAGAGCGCGGCCAGCAATGGAAAGACACACTGTGCGGCCAGCCAGATTGCCGCCATCCCGGAGAGCCTGGCGAGCAGGCTGATCACGAGCATCAGCAGAGGCGCGGCGAGCGCGAGCATCCATTGCGTGATCGCGACGGCGCGGCTAGCAGGATGATGATCGCGGCGAATGCGGCGCAACCCAAGCCAGCTTCCAACCGCCATGCCGGCCATGAACAGCGCAATCAGAATGGCGAGTTGGCGGTAGAGGAAGCCGTAGAGGGATTGGAAGGCAAGCAGCAGAATGATCTCCAGCGCCATCAGCGTGAAGCCGGTCGCAGCCATGCATCCGGCAGCGGCGAAGCGGGCACGGCGCTCGCGAGCGGGCGCAAACCCGAGGAGCGACGCCACGGAAAACAGAACGATGAGAGTGCCGCCGAGCACGGCGGAGAAGCGCGCGCGCGCAGCCGAGCGCAGCCAATTGGCATAGTCGGGCTTGAACTGCGCGCTCCACAGAACCGTGTTGAAGTAGTAAGCGATGGGCGAGAAGTCGCGATTGACTTGCGTCGCGGCCAGCGGCTGCAATTCGCCGCGCACTTGCTCCATGCGATCGGGCATCATGCGGAAGGGAATGAAGTATTCGCGCACGTAACGCGTATGCAAATGGCGCGCCAGCAGCCGCGCAACCAGCACTCGCGGATCGCCGGTGAGAAGACCGGGGCGCGTTGCGGCAAAGAAGTGAATCGTCTCTCCGGGAATCGCGACGACATTGGGAAAGGCCTCATGCAGCGTGCGGTTGATGCAGCGCAGGAACTCCGCGAGATCGGGGCTGATGGCTTCCTCCGAGGAGCGCAGTTGCAAGGCGAGCAGCCCGCCGGGCGCAAGATGATCGCGCGCGGAGCGAAAGAATTCTGCGGTATAGAAGCGGTTCAACTGCGCGGTCTGAGGGTCAGGAAGACTGACAATGATTACATCGAAGTTCTCACGCGTCGCATTGAGATAAGCGCGGCCATCGGTGTAGTGCAGATGCACGCGGGGATCGGCAGGCACGGAGTCAGCGGGAAGATAATCGTGCGCCATGCGGATCAGCGCGGGGTCCAGCTCAACCAGGTCGATGCTCTCGACGGTGGGATGTTTGAGCGCCTGCGGGACGCTGCCGCCTGCGCCGCCGCCGATGAGCAGAACTCGCTTCGGCGCGGGATGCTCCAGCAGCGCGTATTGAACCGATTCTTCGGCTGCGCTTTCATCCGGCGCGCTGGCAAGAATGAGGCCGTTTTCATAGAGGCTGCGATTGTTGCCGGTTGCGATGACCGTCAGGTTGCCGTAGATTGAGTCGCGCGAGGCGAGCAGATGAAAACCGCGCCACTCCTGCGCCTGCGCCAGCCGATCCATGCGCGGCGCAACTTCGATGAGAAGAAAAACTGCGAGCAGCAAAGCAGCCGCCAGTGCGGCCGCAATCTGCTTGCGGCTCATGTGCAACCAGAGGACGGCTGCCATCAGCAGGTTTAAGACGAACACGATCCCGGCAATCTGGAAGGGCGAGAGGGAACGCAGCAAAATTAGGCTGGCAATAATACCTCCCATGGCGGAGCCGGCCGCCTCCAGCAGGTAAGCCGAGCTGCTGGCGCGGCGCGCGTCAACGGCGGATTCGATGCTCATCATGCGCGCGGCAGCCACAAACAGCGCGCCCGCAATCACGCAGAAGAGGCTCATGCAGATGAGCGATGCAAGCAGCACCGGGAGCGGGCCAACCAGCTCGCCGGGGACGGTTTGAAAGAGGCTCTTGCTCCAGCGCAATGCCCAGACGGTGAGTGGCAGGCTAATGCCGAGCAGGCATTCGAGCCAAGCCACCACGCGGCGCGCATTGCCTACACGCTGCGCAAGAGAGCTGGACACGAAGCTGCCGATCGCAGTCCAGAAGAGCCATGTGGCCAACAGAATGCCCAGCGAGATTTCGTTGCCATTGAAGACGGCCATCAACTCGCGCATGAGTACAATCTGGCCGAGGACGGCGCTGCATCCAATTAGCATCAGAACCGTCTTGACGGCTGTTGAAGAGCCTTCCAGCTTGCGTTCCGCGACGGTGTTGTTCTGTATTCTCATCCGAGCGCAATTATTCATCCGCCTGCTGTGGAATGCAAATCTACGTCGCTTACATTGCTTACATTCAACAAGACCGGCTGAGCTCGAGGTTTCACACCCAACCGCAAAAAAACAAGAACACAGCGAGGGTAGGGCACCCGGTACCCGGCACAAATGCGGTGAGGGTGGGCTCCTGGTTCGTTCCCGAAGTCAGAGGCCGTACCATGGAGATGCAGCCAATGATATGTGCATGAGCGAGGTGACGCGCGTCACTGCCCGGCGTCTTTGCGAAGACGAGAATGGTTTGGGTTTTGGGGATGATCCTTCGCAGAGGCCTGCGAAGCGCATTTGTCAGCGCAAGAGCATAGCGGAGTAGAGATGAACTGGCGCGAGGAGTATCGGAGCAAGTGCATGGATGGCGCCCAGGCGCTCAAGTTGGTTCGCTCCGGGGAGCGCGTATGGGTCCAGTCCGGGTGCGGCACGCCTTCCGTGCTGCTGGATGCGCTGGTCGAGCGCGCTCCCGAGTTGCGCGATGTCGAAATCGTTCACTTGAAAACGCTGGGCGAGGCGGTGTATACCAAGCCGGAGTACGAAGGAATCTTTCGTCATCGCGCATTGTTTTTAGGAGACAATGTGCGCGAGGCGGCCGCTGCCGGACGCGCCGACTACACCCCCATCTTCCTCAGCGAGATTGAAGGTTTATTTGCGAGCGGCGCTCTGCCGCTGAATGTTACGCTGATGCAGGTTTCACCCCCGGATGAGCACGGATTCGTGACCCTGGGGTCGACGGTGGATTGCACGTTGAATGCGGCCCGCGCCTCGAAGACGGTGATTGCCGAAGTGAATGAGCGGATGCCGCGCACGCATGGAGACACGTCCTTTCATGTGAGCCACCTCTCGGCGATTGTAGAGACATCGCGGCCGCTGCTGGAGTCGCATCCGGAACCATCCACCGCGATCCAGCGCCGGGTGGGAGCGAATGTGGCTTCGCTAATCCCCGACGGAGCGACGATTCAAACCGGGATCGGCGGGATTCCGGACGCGGTGCTTTCTTGCCTGGGAGACAGGCGCGATCTGGGAATTCATACCGAGATGGTCCCGGATGGCGTGATTGACCTGATGGAAGCGGGCGTGCTGACCGGCGAA
>JBKQLG010000143.1:0-11382 GCA_052147235.1 Occallatibacter sp. | reverse complement strand
TGAACGACGCCCGCGCACATCTGTTCGACTCGCCGCACATGGTGCTCTTTCCAGCAGCGGCAGTGGCCGGCGCAGTGCTGGGCTTCAACATTATCGGCGACGCGCTGCGCGACCAGCTCGACCCGCGCACAAGGCTGGAGATGGGGCTTTGAAACTAAAATAATTGAAATGCACTTTTGAGGATACTGGAGATTTGAGTAAGGAGAATCAATGGATAAGAGAAAGACCGGTTTATGGTCATCTGGTCTGATGTGTGTTGTCTTTCTTGCTTGTGCTACTCAAGCATGGTTCGATGGGACCGACAGATCAACGCACCTTCGTTTTTACATATACTGCGTTGGTATTGTCGTTGCGACTATACTGCTGATTTTGAAAGTTCGAGATAAGTCTTGAATCAATTTCGATAGGAGTGAGACTTTTGTCCAGGAGTGCAGAGTGAAGATCGGCGTAGTCAGCGACACCCACGGCCTCTTCCGCCCGGAGATCAAGCGCGCTCTGAAAGGTGTCGAGCGCATCCTGCATCTGGGCGACGTGGGCGACATCTCAGTGCTCAAAGAGCTGGGCAAGATTGCGCCTGTCACTGCAGTGCGCGGCAACATCGACCGCGAAGGCCCGGCGAGCGAGCTGCCGGAGACCGAAGTGGTGCTGATCGCGGACCGGTATGTCTATATGCTGCACGACCTGAAGCTGCTGCACCTGGACCCGGCGGCGGGCAAGTTTGCCGCCGTTCTCTTCGGCCACACGCACGTGCCCAACTACGATCGCCGCAAAGGCGTGCTCTACTTCAATCCCGGCTCCTGCGGGCCGCGCCGCTTCAAGCTGCCGGTGACAGTGGGAGTGCTCAAGGTGAACAAGCACGGCGAATTCAAAGCCAGGATCATTCCGCTTGACCTGTAACGATTTCCGCTGTGGCGTCACTATCAAAGCGATGCAGGATTCAGGCTTGCTTGCCCCTTCATGCCGGTCGACGAAGCTGACTCCGGCAGCATGAAAAATAACTTGCCACCGCTCATCAATATGGAGATAATCGGTCTACTTAGAGTTGGCCGATTCTTCTGCATTTGAAGGGCGTCGGGCGATTTCCTGCAACGTGCAACTCGAACCTCCCCTCCCTGTCTTCCCCTGCGAGCAAGCGCATCAGGGTTAAGATCGGATCTCCCCCACGCAAGACCGAACCCGCAGTATTGGAGAGTCAACATGACCCAGATTCGAAGCACGTGGACTCTGTCCACTCCCCCGCCATTGACCGGCCTGCTGACGGCGGCCGAATGGTCGGCAGCCGCAACCATGGCCATCCCGCGCGGAACGCTGCTGGCCCAGAACGATTCGACGCACCTCTATATCGGTCTCGACCTGACGGCGGAGACCGGCGTAGCCAACCCCAACGATTACTTCTGGTTTTACGTGGATATCAACAACAACGGGGTCATCGATCCCTATCGCGACAAGATGTTCTCCAACTGGCCGAGCCAGCCGAATCGGCTGATGATGTCCTACCTGACCGGCCCGAACTCTGACTCCGGCGCGCCGGCCAATCAATCGATCCCTTCCCAGCTGCACAGCGGTTTTGGTCCATCGCTGAACTCGGCCACCGCCCACCGGCAATGGCAGATCGCGTTTGCTCTCTCGGATCTGGGCATTGACCCCATCGATCCGGCCGGCCCCTCTCCGGTTGTCGATTTCGGATTGGTTATCGGTATTGTAGGTGGCGCCATGGCCGAGTTGCCCCCCAACACGCCGGCGAATTTTTCCGATCTCAACTCGATCGTGCTGGCCTGCACGCCCAGCTTAGCGGCCTCCGGCGTGGTTGGCCCGGTGATTGCGGCTGTGGGTTTGGTTGGCGTGGGCGATATCGCAACCGACGGCTACTGCACGATCACAATGCCCTACTACCTGAACCCCGATCACGCTTCGTTTTGCGGCACGCTGAACCTGATCGGCAACGTAGCCACCTTGACCAACTTGTATGGCAACGGCGCGCGCAAGTATCAGGTCAGCCACCGCTATGGCGCCACCGCGGCCGCGGCCGCGGCAGCCCCCACCAGCCTCATCCTGCAGTCCTGGGCGAACTTTGAGATTGTGGGAGTCAACGATGTCTGGCAATCCTTCGGCCCGGACGCGAGCGGCTACTATCCGATGGTCGCGCCCACCCTTCCCTACACCATTCAGAATCTGCTCTTCCAGTGGACGACATCGGCGGAGCCTGACGGAGTGCATCAATTCCAGATCAGCTTCTTCGACGCTTTGAACAACCCTGTCGCATTGCCCACGGGCGTCGCGCCGCAGTGGCTCACGCTGGCGCTGGATAACCAGCCGCCGGTTGTAGACCTGATCAATGTACTCCATGGAGGCGCTCCGGTCTTGCCGTGCGCGCAGGTCAATCTGACTTCGGCGACCGATGGCGTTCAAATCCAGTTCGAGGCATACGATCCTGAGGGCGATCTTCTGGGCGTCACGTTGATTGCGGAGTGGGGCCATGGAAACAGCACACCCTATCCGTACATCTTCAACGACACTTACGCCGCTCATGCCAACCCAGCGCATAATTGGCAGGGTTATATGACCAACACCCAGCCAACCCCCGGCGTTTGGGTTCCTCCCGTCACCTGCGCCTATCTCTTCCAGGTCACGGCCACAACCCGCTCAACCAACGGGTATAGCTACCCGGTCATCTCCGCCAGCGACTTCCAGACGGTGACGATCATCAAGTAGTGAAGCCAGCCGAATACCCCGCTCTTCAGCCGCCGTTCGAGAAGGTCTCGGACGCGGCTGGGGGCCGGTGTAGAACAGCTTATGCTCTCAACTTCTTGTTGGGAGCTGGGAGCTTGTTGAAAAATCAGGTTTTGTATCAGGGCACGACTTCAGTCGTGCCGCAAAGGTGCAAAATCAATGCGGGCTTTAGCCCCCGAGGGTGAAACACTCGGTTCCAAGTTACTATTTCAACAAGTTCCTGGTAGCTAGAAACTCTCTTACCGCATCCGCGGATTTACCCAGCGATAGACCACATCCGTCAGCAGATTCACCAGCACATATGTCAGCCCAATCGATAGCAGGCAGCCCTGCACTAAAGCATAGTCGCGATTGGAGATGGCGCTGACCGTCAGACGGCCGAGGCCGGGCCAACTGAAGATAGTCTCGGTCACAATCGCCCCAGCCAGCAGCGCGCCGAATTGCAGGCCCACCACGGTAATGATGGGGACCAGCGCGTTGGGCAGCGCGTGACGGCAGACGACGGCGCGCTCGCTCAAGCCCTTGGCGCGGGCTGTCCGAATGTAATCCTGGCCCAGCTCTTCCAGCATCGCGGTGCGCACCATGCGCGTGAGAATCGCGGCCAGCGATGCGCCCATCGCAATCGACGGCAGCACAAGATAACGCCAATCGATTGAGGCGCTTCCGCCGGAGTTCGCACCGGAGACAGGAAGCCAGCCGAGTTGAATCGAGAAGACCAAAATCAGCACCGGACCCAACGCCAGGCCGGGTACCGAGAGGCCAAAGAGGCTGACGACAGAGAGCAGTTGGTCGAGCCAGCGCCCCCGGCGCACCGCGGCCAGGATGCCGGCGGGCAGCGCCAGCAGAAGACCTAACCCCAATGCCGTCAACGTCAGAGCCAGCGTGTATGGGTAGCGCGCGGCGATCAGGTGGGCTACCGTGTCATGCAGGCGAATCGAGTTGCCCAGATCGCCGTGCAGCACGCCCGCCCAGTAGCGCAGGTACTGCTGCGGGAGGGGCAGGTCGAGAAAGTACTGATGACGCAGAGCAGCTGTGTCGGCTGGAGTTGCGCTCTCTCCCAGCATCTGCTGGATGGGGTCGCCGGGAACCAGGTGAATGAGCAGAAAGACCAGCGAGACCACCAGCCATACGACCGGAAGCGTGAGCGCGAGGCGGGTGAGTATCGACTTCATGGGGCTGGTTTCCTGGAAATAGCCTCTGTTCTCAACAGATACAGTCAATCATTCCGTGATTGCTTCCGTTCGATGAAACGCGCAACGTCCGCTGGGCACAGAAACTTGACTTTGATTCGATGCGTGGAGAGTCTTGCCGACCATTCGGTCCACTTTGAATCGGTACCTTGTAGAATCGGCGGGTGCTTCGGATGCGCGACCGCCACAGCGACGAATTTCCTGTCGGCATGATCGAAGTCATGTAATTCCACATCGTTGGGAAACTCGGTGTAACCTCTCTCCGTGTGCTTCTCTATATGCGCGTGTGCCACTCGTCGAGAATTTCTAGAATTCTGAAATAGCCATTTCAAGAAAGCATCGCCAACGCGGTTCCCCGTATTTGGTTTGCTTTTTTGGCAGTATTCATTCAGAATCTCGTATCCGTCGTCGATGACAATGCAACCTTGATTCCGCAGATGCTCGAGTACCTCAACACACGCAATGACACATCCCGGGGAAACACCGGAATGCTGGCCATTTGCGACAAGCAAGACGTTTGTATCAACCACCGCTAGCGAACCAGCCTTCACGTGCCGACTCCCTGCTGCTTGCTACGCATGGCGGCAATTGTTCGCTTCGTTATGTCTCCCATCTGGTCCCCAAAGAAATCCACGGGCCAGTTATTGATTTCGCCAAAGAGATCGAGTTCTAGTGACTCAAGAACAGCCCCTTCTTCCGTATTCCGACAGAAATAGACTGCCACTTCGCTCGGCTTTATGAAGCCCTCTGCAACTCTACGCTGAAGACGTGTCAAAAAGTGCTCAGAGTGGCTTTCGACGATTAGCTGGACATTTCGTTTATTCCCATTCTGACACGCCTGAACAGCTGAAATAAAGGCATCCGCGAGATTCGATTGAACCTGCGGATGAAGGTGTATCTCCGGCTGCTCCATCCACACAGTCGAATGAGGAGGGCAATAAAACGCCTGAACAAGCGCAGGTAAGACTTGCGACACACCAAATCCAACATCGGTAATCTTGACCTCTGGAGACCACGCCTGAGTTCTAATGAGAACTTCAAACTCCTTTCGCCCCGCTGCCACCGGCTTCACAGAAAAGCTGTGGATCACCCCCATTTCCGTTAGCCATTCCGCAATGAACGTTTCAAACGCCTTCGTCTGTCTCTTCGGACCTCGATTCAACTTTCGTCCGTCGTCGCGCGCAGCAAGGATCGCAGGAACAGAGAATTCACCCTTCTGACCGACATCCTCCGGCGTGTCCCCAGACCATTGGTAAATCCGTCGTGGATGTTCGCGCAGTGGGCCTAAATAGCTGATGCCTGCTAACATTCGTTCGGTGGCCAGGGCAAACTCCGTCAAGAATCCTGCGTTTTGATATCTTGAGAGACTGGTCTCAGAGACCCTGTAAAACTTCTCCGGCTCCGTCAAATCCCACTGCCTTCCGACCGAAGGGACAAAGCAGTATTTATCTGAATTCAGTTTCCACCTTCCACCACCATTGATGGCGTGATCGACCGAGAGCACAGACTCCGCTCCGTTACGGAGATCATATGTAAAGCCTTGAATCTCGGGTTGCTCCTTCTTCACGGCTTTCAGGGCTGCGCACAGAAAAAGCTCGTTCCCGCTGTACAATTTCGTTCTCGCGTGCAAATCGCGAATAGAGAGCGGCTTCGGCAAATCCCAAGCAAGTTCGAACTCTAGGCTGGATGCAAGGTCATGTCCGTATAGGCAATCCTTAAAAGTTCCCAAGTCAATAAGGGTATTGGTGTCCCCAAGGTGCAGTGCCCGCTTCCGGTCCGTTGCCAAAGCGGTCTGTTTCAAAGCAAGCAACAAATGCCCGAGGCTACTTTTCCCGGCGCTATTTGTTCCGAAGATGACCGTCAACGGGGCCAAAGGCACATGCCCTGTGTCCTTCCAGGCCTTGAAGTTTTTGATTCGCAATGAGGTAAGCATAGTGTCCTCGGTAGAACGAAAATGCAATTTGAGTTTACCAGAGACTTTACTATTCTGGCTCTGGCTGCAGAGCCTCGCTGTTCAATAGCTCTGGAAAACTGCCATGTTGCCGCTCAAATCTTCGCGGCCGGATTGGCTGTGGCAGGCGGCTCTTCCTCCACCGGCTCGACGCGGATTTTGGCGATGCGGCGGTTGTCCATTTCTACCACCGTCAGGCGGCGGCCATCGTAGTCCACGCTCTCGCCGACTTGGGGGATGTGGCCGAGGCGCATGAGTACAAAGCCGGCCAGGGTTTCCACGCCGCCGTCGCGGGGCAGGTCCCATTGCATCTGGGTTTCCAGATCGCGCAGGTTGACGCCGCCGTCCATCAGCAGCGCGCCGCTGGCCGTAGTCAGGACGGGCAGCGCGGGCGAGTCGTATTCGTCTTCCAGTTCGCCGGTGAGCTGCTCGATGGCGTCCTCGGCGGTGACCAGGCCGACCGTGGAGCCGTACTCGTCGACGACGATAGCCATCTGGCGGCGGCGCTGCTGGAAGTCGCGGATCAGGTCGAGGACGCTCTTGGTCTCCGGGACGACCAGCACGTCGCGCATGACCTGACGGAGATTGAGTTCGATGTGAGGTGTGGTCGTGCGGTAGAAGATCAGGCGGGCAAGGTCTTTGGAGTAAACGACGCCGACGATGTGCTCGGGGCCGCGGCTTTCGTCGTAGACGGGAACGCGGGAGTGAAGACGCTCGATGACCTGGGCGCTGGCCGCTTCGACGGGCATATTCGAGGGCAGGGAAAAAATCTTCTGGCGCGGGGTCATGATCTCGCGGACAGGCACATCATCCAATTCGAGGGCGCGGTGAATGAGCGTCTCCTGGAAGGCGGGCAGCACGCCCATGCGTCGGGCGGCGGTGGCGATCAGCTTGAGTTCCTCGGGCGAGTGGACCTGGGCGCGCTCGGTCATGGGAATGTCGAAGCCGCGCAGGATCACCGCGGCCGAGCCTTTGAGGAGGCGCACGGCGGGGCGGGCGAGCGTCATGAAGATCAGCATGGGCGGGGCGACGGCGACAGCGAGTGCCTCGGCGCGGCGCAGGGCGAGCGACTTGGGCACCAGTTCGCCGACCACCACGTGGAAGTAGGTGATGAGGGCGAAGCCGAGGGCGACGGCGGCTACGGCGGCCACGTGGGCATAGGCGAGGGCGTGGGCCGGGGGCTGGGGCAGAGCGTCGATCCAGCCGAGAAAGACGGAGGCGGCCAGCGGTTCGCCGATCCAGCCCAGGGCCAGCGAGCAGAGCGTGACGCCGAGCTGCACGGCGGGGAGAAAGTCGTCAAGATCCTGTTGCAGGCGGCGGACGGCGCGCGCTCCGGGGACTTGGGCGTCGAGCATTTGCTCGATGCGGGAGTCGCGGATGGAGACCAGGGCGAACTCAGCGGCCACAAAGAAGGCGTTGGCCAGAATAAGCAAGCCCACGGCGACGAATTCGAGCAGAGTGAGACCGTGCATCCCGCTGTGAGGATAGCACTTCGGCGGGGCGGCTTGTCAGCGGGGTTAGTGGAGTTCGCGGAGGCTCAATCCTTCAGCAGTCGTTCAACCTCGGCGTGGAGGCGCGCGGTGATGGCTGCTTCGGTCTCCTCTGGCGCAAAGCGAATAGGCTGCCCGACATGGACCTCGATTCTGCCGGAGCGGAACCAGCCTCGTCGCGCGGCCTTCAGCTCGCCCAGTCCGCGCAAGCCTACCGGCAGAACACGGGCTCCCGACTGCTTGACCAGTAGGCCGATGCCGCCACGAAAGCGCGCCAGAGATCCCTCGGCCGAGCGTGTGCCCTCGGGGAAGACCAGCACGTTGTATCCGCGGTCGAGCGCAGCGCCGGCGTGGGCAAAGCTGCGCTGGAAGTTGCGCCGCCGCGGCAGGGGGAAGACGTTGAAGAGCGCCGTCAGCAGCAGCCAGATCAACGGTCCGGGCAGATAAAAATCCAATTGCCCAGGCGGGCGCTCCGGATTCTGCAAGTGCCGGTAATCCTCCAGCATATCCCCGGCCATCGCCACGGCTATCCGTCGCCGAAGCGGACCGGGCAAGGCGTACTGGACAAGCGGCCCGTCGTAGGCGGTCACGTGGTTGGCGACGATCAGCAGCGGCTCGGCGTCCGCCGGCAACTGGGGCGCAACGACGCGCGGCGCGGCGAGCAGCCATACCAGCGGCCGTTCGACCGCCTCGATAAAGGCCACGCGCAACCATTGGAAGGGCGCGAGCCACGGCCAGCGCGGGTAGATGCAGTGTTCAGTTGCGGCGTTGCTCTCCGGCTCGATTGCGCTTTGAACCGCGGCACCCTCCAGTGCCTTATCGAGAGCGTGCTCACTACTCAGATTGGGCGCCCCATCCTTTTCGCGTTCTTCGGCGGAAAGGGTGGGAGTCCAGGCACTACGCGTTCCCTTGGTCTCGCCGGCCACCAGGCTGCGCAGCTCGCCCAGCGTGCGCGCCTCTTCCAGTAGTCCGCCCTGCGGCGCAATCCCCAGCCGCTCTTCCAGAGCCGCCGCCAGTTGCACACGGCCCAGGCTGTCGAGGAGCAGATCCTCGCTCAGCCGCAGCTCGTCTCCGACGCCGCGCGGCGCTTCGCCGGTGATTTCAGCGATCAGCTTGAGCAGCCAGTCCGATGAGGCTCCAAAGGCGCCGGCCGCCGCAGCCTCGCCGGTGTTGGCCTGGGCGCCAGCGGCCTGGATTCCGGCCAGCCACGCCGAGACTGCCTTGCGCCGAACCTTGCCGGTCGAGGTTCGCGGCAGGTCCGGCTCCGGCCACAGCACCCAGCGGCGCAACTGCTGGAACTCCGCCAGCCTCTGGTTGGCGCGCTCGATGGCCGCCGCCCCATCGCCGTGGCCGCGCATGGCCAGCACCGCGCAGGGCTCCGGCCCGGATGCCGTCTCCATCGCCACCACCGCGCAGGCCGCGACATTCAGCTCCTGCTCGATGGCCGCTTCCAGATCCTCGGGGTGCAGGTTCATCCCCGCGGCGGTCACGATCACCTCGCTCTTGCGCCCCAGGAAGCGCAGATCACCGTCCGAATCGCTCTCGGCCAAGTCGCCAGTGGCCAGCCACTCCTCCGTGCGCGGCTGCATGGCTCCGCCGGACCAGGTCGCGTGCGAGATCGACTCACCGCGCACCAGCACTTCGCCATCCGGCCCCAGCTTCACCTCGCGCCCCGGCAGCGGCTTGCCGATCGTCCCGTGAGCGACATGGAAGGGATGATTCAGTGTGATAAGCGCCGAAGTCTCCGTCATTCCGTAGCCCTGCACCACCACCAGCCCCAGCGCGTTCCAGAACTGCTCCAGCGGTCCCGGCAACGCGCCGCCGCCGGAGATTACCGCCCAGAATTTCAGGCCGAAGGCGCTGTGCACATCGCGGAAGCGCCACCAGCGCAGCGGCACGCCCATCTTCTTCTGCGACGCGGCCACGCGCTCCGCCAGGCCGGGCAGAGTGGCTTCCAGATGCGTCTTCAGCAGCGCCAACACGCGCGGCACCGCGGCCAGCACGCTGATGCGCTCGCGCTTGATCGTCTCGACGAGCCGCGCTGCCACCAGGCGGCTCTCGAAGTGAACCTGCGCGGTAAAGATCGGCGGAACCCACAGCCCCATCGTCTGCCCGAAGACGTGGCTCAGCGGCAGCGTGTCGAAGATGCGCAGCGGATGCGCCAGCAACCGCTCCCAGCGCATATAGGGCTGCGCTCCCGCCTCGATGGGCTCTACGCTTGCCAGCACATTGCCGTGGGTCAGCACCACGCCCTTGGGCTCGCCGGTGGTGCCGGAGGTGAAGAGAATTTGCAGCGGTGTCTGGCGCGAGAGCCCCGCAATGGGACCGGCCTCTTCAGCCGGCAGCGCGCCGGGCCAATCCTCAAAGGCCAGCAGCGGAATCTTATTTGCTTCCACCGATAATTTCTGTGAACTGGGTGCCCCATCCATTTCATGTTCTTTGTGAAATGGGTGGGAATCTACAGGCCCCAACTGCGCCAGCAGCAGCGCATCGCCCACCGCCAGTTTGGGGCGCACGTCGGCGGCTACGCGCTGGGCAAACTCGACGCTTCCGTAGGCGTCCAGCGGCACCGCCAGTACGCCCCGCAACATGCAGCCATGGAAGGCGGCGATCCACTCGGCGCTGTTCTCTCCCCACAGCAGAACCCGGTCGCCCGAGCCGATGCCGCGCTGGGCGAGCAGTGCGGCAAAGCGCCCCGCCAGCCGCGCCAGCTCGCCGTAGGTGGTCGCCCGCCGTCGGTTGCCCTGGAAGCGAACCACCGCGATCTGGCGGTCGTAGCGTCGGAAATCGTCGAGCAGTGCAGCCAGGTGGTCGCGCATATTTCTCCGGCAAAGTTATGGTAAGCGATCAGGCTCGGCCAGCGCCTGATCCACTGCATCCATTCGTCCAAGTAAAATAGACGTATGGGATTTGCAAGCGTGAAGAAGATTGCCGAGGCGGATTTTCCCACCCGCTGGGGAGCCTTTCGCATTCTGGGCTTCGAGGGCGTGCTGACCACGCCGCGCCCCGGCGAGGAGGCTGACGCGCTGCCGGAGCGGAATGGGGACGGCGGTCCGGCGAATTCGGCAAGCTATGAGATCAAGAACGGCGAGGAAGAGGGGCTGGTGGCGCTGGTAATGGGCGACATTTACTCCGCGCCGCCGCTGGTGCGCATCCACTCGCAGTGCCTGACGGGGGATGTCTTTGGCTCGCTGCGCTGCGATTGCCGGCTGCAACTGGAGCAGGCGATGCGGCAGATCGCCGCCGAGGGCGCGGGCATTCTGCTCTACGAGCAGCAGGAGGGGCGCGGCATCGGCCTGATGGCCAAGCTGCGCGCCTACGAACTTCAGGATCAGGGCATGGACACGGTGGAGGCCAACGTCGAGCTGGGCTACGCCGCCGACTGCCGCGCCTACGAGCTGCCCGCCGAGGTGCTCAAACTGATGGGCGTGAAGGCGGTCCGGCTGATCACCAACAACCCTGAGAAAGTGGCGGCGCTGGAGACTGCCGGGATCGCGGTGGTGGAGCGCGTGTCGGCTGAGGTTGAGCCGCAGGAGAGCTTCGCGGATTACGTGCGCACCAAGCAGGAGAAGATGGGGCACATTGTGGAAACGGTTGTCGCCAAAGATCAGTCCGAGTAGGCTACCTTACAATCTGAACAACAGAGTTAGTTCGGCTCCCACATTTCGCGAATTTCGCGAAGGGTGGGGCACCCACTCGTTCTAGGCGGATCAAGGGTCGATCACCCGCCTGCCCACCTTAGGATGACAGTTTATATATTTTGATTCGCAAGCCTTTTGTCGTATTTCTTGATGAATTCGATAGTGTTCTCGTATTTCACCTTTTCTGCAGCGGGTGCAGTTTTTCGCATTTCATCCAGATCACCAAGCAAGGGGTTGGAAAAGTTGGCACAGCCTTAACAAAAACGTATACGCAAAAACATCCGGATTGAATATCGAATACCGTCTCAATGGAATATCTTGATTAATGTAGGAATGATGCAATGGATTCAGACAATAATCAGACACCTTTCTTGCTGCAG
>JBKQLG010000142.1:0-22308 GCA_052147235.1 Occallatibacter sp. | reverse complement strand
TGACCTTGCCCTCAGAACGCGTATCTCTTAACGGGCCGGGTTTTGAGGATCAAATTCATCCTCGTGGTCGTCGTGGCGGTGGGAATGTGGGAATCGCCGCAGCGATTTCCAAGGGCTGTGGGAAGGGTGGGAAAACGGCTTCATCGTTTTTCCATGCTTTCCACAGATCGTCATTTCCACGGCCTGCCCATGTCGCCGCAGAATTTCATGCAGCGATCTTCTCGGATGTCTCTAGCCATTGTTGCTCGAACTCGACGGGGCTGAGGTAGCCGAGCGTCGAGTGCATCCGTGATTGGTTATACCAGAGCAGCCATGCGATGGTCTCATCCTTGGCCTCGCGGATCGTTTCAAAGCGCTGCCCGTGGAGCCTCTCAACCTTCAGCGAACCGAACAGCGTCTCCGCGCAAGCGTTATCCCAGCAGTTACCCTTGCGGCTCATCGATGGCGTGATTGTGCAGTGTTCAAGCACCTTTCCGAAGTCCTCACTTGCATACTGGCTACCGCGATCGCTGTGGAAGATCAGTCCTGCCTGCTTGCCTGGCGAACGCTTGAACCAGGCCATCTCCAGCGCATCGATGACTAGATCGCGATGCATGTCAGGCCGCATCGACCAGCCCACCACCTTGCGGCTGAATAAGTCGATCACCACGGCCAGAAACAGCCAACCTTCCTCGGTTGCGATATACGTGAAATCACCAACCCACGCCTGATTGGGCGCGGCAGGAGTGAACTTGCGATCAAGCACGTTGGGCGCAATCGGAAGACCGTGCTTGCTGTCGGTGGTGACAACGCGGAAGCGTCGCTTGCCGCGCGCCTGAATGCCGTGCCGCTGCATCAGCCGCTGCACCCGCTGCTTGCCCACGCGAATGCCTTGAGCACTCAGTTGACGCCAGATGCGCGGCCAACCGTAGGCCCCGCGATTCTCCGCATAGACGGCGCTGATGTGAACCAGCAGTGCTTCGTCGCTGAGGTGGCGGCGCCGGGCAATATCCACGCGCCGCGCCAGGTGTTCATGGTAGCCAGAGACGCTCACCAGCAGCACCCGGCACTGCACCGAGATCGGCCAGACAAGCCTGTTGCGTTGAATAAAGGCGTACTTCATTTCTGGCACTTCGCAAAGTACGCCGTCGCTTTTCCCAGAATGTCGCGCTCCATCGTCACACGCGCCAACTCAGCTCGCAAACGGCTGTTCTCCATCTGCTCGGCGGTCACATGCGGCTTACCGATGGCGCCCTTCAAGGTTCCAGCTCGATGCGCCTTGACCCAGTTGCCCAAGGTCTGCTCAACCACCCCCAGGCTGCGCGCTGCCGCCGCCTGGCTCTGGCCCGACTCGACTAGTCGCGCCGCCTCTTGCTTGAACTCAAGCGTGTAACGTCCTCGCTTCGACTTCGTCATCTTCGCTACCCTTTCGCATTAGAACAGCTTGCTAAGGGATACGTTTTGCACGGGCAAGGTCAGTCGATGAGTTTCTAAAGCTGCTTTGAGTAGATTATTTTGAGACAAGCTTATCCCGCCTGGGTGCCCCATCCTTCACGCTTTTTGCGAAGGGTGAGGGTGGATTCTCGGGATTGTTTGAATCAGCGACCGATTCCATCTCCACACACATCTCGCTCTGTTATTGCCTCACCCGGGCACAGGTCATTAGATTCCAGTCGCGATGCCGGCTTGCCGGTAAGAATCTAGCTGTTTGTTATCTGTGGCCACCAAATGGCAGAACCCACAGTTCTGCTCATGGAATTTGCCATAAGTATCCCTGCTATCGCATCCTCGCTGCAACCGCCAATAAGAATCAACAGTGAGCAATCTTATTCCTCATGGTTCATACTTTAGGGATGTGGTCGTTAAGGCAACGAGCGTGGATATTGCTGGTGGTGCTGGCAACAACCGGACCGGCCTGTTGGGCGCAGACCAGCCGTGCGGCGCAGAGCAAGATGCGCGATCCCGCGCATTGGCAGCACTCCGCCGATCATGCCGCGCATGAAGCTCCCTATGCTCGTGTAATAGTGCTGGAGATAGGCTCCGGATATCTGCTCGCTTCCGTCCATCTTTCCGAGGCAAGCCGTACACTGGCGACACCAGGTTCGACCCTGAAGCCGCTAATCCTCTACTTCGCTCTTACGTCTGAGCTTTGGGACGCGGAGCGCAGGGTTGCGTGCAGCCGCCAAATGCATTTAGGCAGCCACCAGCTCAACTGTTCCCATCCCGTGATGGATCCCATGAATGCGGAACAGGCGCTTACCTGGTCCTGCAACTCTTATTTTGCCGAGCTGGCCGGGAGGCTTTCGCCAGAGCAACTGCGGCGCGCGCTCAGCGAGCGGGGCCTGCTGGCGGCTACAGGACTGACCTCGCAAGAAAGTGTGGCCGCCTTTCGCGTGCCGCGCACGCGGGAGCAGGTTCAGCTTGCCGCACTGGGCGTGGAAGGGATTCGCGTGACGTTGCCGGAGCTAGCGGAGGCGTACCGGTCGCTGGCGATTGAATTGGCCGCGCATCCGGAGACGGTTGCGGCAAGAACCGTGACATCGGGGCTGACGGACTCGGCCAGCTTCGGCATGGCGGGAGCGGCTTCGCTGGGCGGCGTGCCTATAGCCGGCAAAACCGGCACCGCCGGCGCGGAGAGCGGCGGCGCGACCCACGGCTGGTTTGTGGGCCTTGCGCCGGCGGAATCGCCGCAGGTAGTCGTAGCCGTCTACCTGCCCTCGGGACGTGGTTCGGAGGCGGCGCAGGTGGCGGCAACCATGCTGGCGCACTCGCCGCTGAGGAAGCCATGAGGCGGGCCGCCCTGGCTGTCTGCATGGCCGTGGCTTGCGCCGCGACGCCGGCCCAGCAGCCTGCGCGCTCCACGATTCGCGTGGGAGTGTGGACGCTGTGGCGCGACAAGGAAGTCAATCTCACACCTGTCTCGGGTGCGACGCTTCGAGGTTGCGAGAGCTGCCCCGCCAGGCCGCTTGCGAACATAGTGGTTCGCGCAACGAAGGGTGGGCTGAGGTGGGCGACCGAAAACGGGATAGCTCACGCCTCGACGGTGATGCTGCTTGCCGGCAGTTATCGGATCGCCGCTCACGGGGAGTCGCTGACGCTGACCTATCCGCTGAAAATCACGGTGCAATCGGGCGCGCTGGTGTTGGCTGCGACGCTGCCTATGGAGCGATACGTGGAGCTTGTTGTAGCGGCCGAGAGCGGCGCGGCCGATGGGCCGGAATCGCGCAAGGCGCTGGCTGTGGCGGCGCGCAGCTTTGATCTGGCTCCAAATCACGGGCACATGGCTTTCGATGTTTGCGACTCGACCCATTGCCAGTGGGTGCATTGGCGCACGACGCGCGAGGCTCATGCGGCTGCGCTGGCTACCTCCGGAGAGAGTTTGTGGTTTCACGGAAGCCGCGCCGAGGCTTACTTCCATCAGAACTGCGGAGGGCGCACTGCGGCGGCCGCGGAGGTCTGGCCGCAGAGCCACGCGGCGCAAGGCTCGCTGGGTTTGCGCCCCGATCCCTATTGCCAGCGTGTTGCATCAAGCGAGTGGTCGGCGACGCTCTCGCGCTCGGAGCTGACACAGGCACTGGCCGCGGCGGGGCTGGCCGCTCCCGGATGGAAGACGCTGACCGTGGCAGAGCGCGGCGAGTCAGGCCGGGCCACTGTGCTGCTGGCGGATGCGACGAAGATTCAGGCGGAAGATTTTCGCCTGGCGGTGGGGCGCGGGCTGGGATGGAACCGCATTCGCAGCAATTGGTTTGAGGTTGCGCCGCTGGGCGACGGCTTTCTCTTTCACGGTCGCGGTTCCGGCCACGGCGTGGGTCTCTGCCAGACCGGAGCGGCGGAGATGGGGCGCGAGGGCCGCGGCTACCGCGAGATTCTGGCTCAGTACTTCCCCGGCGCAACGCTGGCCGAAGTGACGACGGGCGCGGTTTGGCAGACGCTCGGCGGTCGGGGCTTCACGTTGGAGACAAGCGAGGCCCCGGATCGTGAGTTTCTTCCGGCTCTGTCGCGCGCACTGGCCGAGGCCGAGAGCCGCAGCGGGCTTGGTCCTCACGGCGCGATTTCAGTGCGCGCTTACCGCTCCACGCCGGCCTTTCGCGAGGCAACGCTGGCGCCAGGATGGGTAGCGGCCTTCACGGAGGGCGACTGGATCGCCATGCAGCCGCTCAGAATTCTGGCCGCGCGCAAGCTGCTTGCGAGCGTTGCGCGCCACGAATTTTTGCACGTGCTGGTGGAGGAGCAAGCCACCGCGCACACGCCGCTTTGGCTGCGCGAAGGGCTGGTGGAAGCCTGGTCCGGCGATGTGCGGCGGGGTCCGAAACCGTTGCTTGCGCTCGATCAGATCAACCAGAAGCTGATCCACGCGGCCAGCGAAGCGGAGTCGGAGGCCGCGCATCGCGCCGCCGGTTGGTACGTACAGCAGCTACTCGACCGCTATGGCCGCGCGCAGGTTCTGGAGTGGCTGCGCGCTGGCGTTCCGCAGAGCGCGCTACTCACCCTCCGGTAACGGCAGCTTGACCGAGTCCTGCTTCTCTGGCTTTGGCGGACCGGTCAAAGCCGGAATCTCCGCAAGCTCATCCTTCGCGGGCGGCAACGTACGGTCAAAAAGCACCGCCAACCAGCCCAGTAACAGAATCCAAATGCCCATTACGAAGAGACTGACCACACCAAGACTCAATTCTGAAACCCAACCTGACGTAGAGAATACGTTGCTGGAAATCAGTAACGCTAACTCCACTTCGATTGCGGCCAACAGCACGCCCAGCCACCAGCGCCATGTACCGATCACGCGTAGAACCCGTTTCCACGGCAGACGCAGTCCTCGTACTGTTGATGCTGCTACAAACGGAATAAAGATAGAGGGAACCACCAACGAATCCAATATCCACTGCAAAACCGTGATGTGTAACGAATCCAGCAAAGCAGATGCAACTACGGGCGGAACCATCCAGAGCAGTGGCGCCAGTGTTCCCCAGACCAGCCGCACGCGCTTCCCCTCGTCTTTGAGCAGACTGCGCACCATGACGACTTGCAAGACCAGCGCCGCAATCAGGAGCATCAGCGTCAGCGGCACTATAAGCCAAAGCCTCCACGAAAGATCGTCGGGTATGCGAATCAATGTCCGATGTACCACCGTCCACAGAAGCATCCAAGCAAAGATTGCGCCAACCCAGCGGCGGCTCGCGTGCAAGCGAGCGAACAGCTCTGTCACAGCATCGTTTTCGGGTAGCGGCTTTTGCCGTCCGAAGAGCACGCCAGCCCACGCCAGCAGTAGAATCCAGCCGCCCACCCCGAGCAGATAACTCGCGGCCAGCTTCAGCGCCACGCGGGCTTCCTGCGCGTGGACCGATCCATGCGGCGCAGCGGTAAAGAAGTGGCTCGGCAACCATACAGCCACCAGCGCCGCCAGCATAACGGCCAGCCACCAGCGCCAGTTCCACAGCAGATGCAGCACTCTCCGCCAGGGCAAACGCCAGCCGCACTGCGCCGAGGCTATCGCGTAGGGAATCACCTTCGCCGGCACTACAATCCAACGCAGTACCCACTCCAGACAAGTCATCCAGAGATAGAGGTGTTCGTAGGTGAGGAACTTCGCCCGCCAGCGCGCCGGAGACTGCGAGTTCAGGTAGCCCGCCCACTGAATGAAGCGCTCGTCGCACCAATCCAGCAACGCCCAGCAAACCCACACCACCGCGACCCAGACCAGCAGCGTCAGCGCGCCCCACACCAGCTTGACGCGCTTGCCGTCGTCGTTGGCAAGTCCGCGCATGGTCCCGGCTTGTAGTTCAAGCGCCGAGATGGCCAGCAACAGCGGCAGCAGCAGCGAGAGAAGCACCTGCCAGACGTGCTTCTCCGGCAGGCGGGTCCAGGCGATGCCGATTAGAATCAGCAGAGGAATCAAAATAAACTGCGTGGCAACCCAGCGGCGGCTCTGGCACAGGCGTCCAAACAGGTCCTTGAAATATGTCACGGCTGCACCTCCAGGGTTGCGGGATCGGTAGTGGCTTGCACATTCGATTGATACATCGGCCCGGCCTGCGCCGGGCTGATGATGAACTTGCCCGGATTGACGACCTTGAGCAGGTAAACATACTCGCGCCGCCCGCCAAACTCGGTGTTGAAGAAGGCCGCGCGGTCGTCGTGGAACTCCTTGCGCGTGTACCAGTCGTACCACCAAATGGGCTTGCTGTTCAGCGTGTAGAGGCCAGTGTTGGGCAGGAACTCCGTGCCCGCGGGAATCGGATCCTCGGCTAGCAGATACTTCCAACTGGTTCCATTCAGTGCCAACCGGACGGCGACAATGTCGCCCACATGCACCACACCTTTGAGCGGTACCAGATCGTAGGTGATGGCGTCAGTAGGCTTGGGCTGATTCTTCTGTAGCAGGTAGTAGTCGCGCGTAATGTTGAGCGCCAGTTGACCTTGCTGGAAGGATCTGCGGTCGGCGGAGTACCAATTGTTTTCAGCGGCCCAGTAGGTGATGCCGTTGCCTGTCTTGCTCACCGTTACCTGGCCGCCGTTGGCCGCCTGCGCCGCGGGAATTTTGATCTTCCACGGCAGCGCGAAGGCATCCTCAGGGCCAAAGTGGTGCTTGACCACGCTTACGCCGTTCAACAGCACCTCAACGTCTGAGCTGTTACTCAACTCGCCGCTCACGGCCAGGTAGTCGGTGAGTCCGCCGATCACCATCGCCGTCTGCTTGGTCGAATACCAATAATCGCCGTCTCGATGTTTGGCGAGCCACACGGCCGCCTTGGGCAGCAGGCCGCTTGACCGATCCTGCCTGAGTAAAAGTTTGAGCGCAAAGGCCGTGGTTTCGTTGGAGGTATCGTCCCAATAATCGAGCAGACCGTCATAGGTTCCTATCCAATAGGCATCGGAATCCGTAATCCTGGCCTTCTTTTCCAGCAATAGCGCCGCATCTTTGGCGCGATTGTCTCCGGCCGCATCGAGAGCCAATCCCACCAGCGCGAGGCCCTCGTCACTGAGCTTGTCGCGGCTCTCCCATGCTTTATCGAGCGCATCTTTCGGCGCGCCGCCTGTGGTGGCCAGCGCGTAAACCACATAGGCGCGCAGATCGGCGATCATCTCAGGATGCGCAACCAGCGCAGATTGCAGCCAGGCACGGCCCTGGCCCAGCTTGTAGGTGTTGATCTTGTAGCCGCCATTCTGGGCCTGTTCCAAACCGCTTACAATGTAAGCCGTCATGAAGACGCGGCTGGGATCGTCCGGCCACCAGCCCCAGCCGCCGTCATCGTGCTGGAAGTTATAGAGCCGCTCGATTCCCGCACTCACCATGTCGTTCAGCGTGGCGCGGTCAATGGGCGATTTCAGGTGCAGCTTGTCCACCGCCTGGGCCACGATCAGATCAGGCAGGAAGCTGGACATCGTCTGCTCGGTGCATCCCCACGGATAGCTCGTCAGGTAGTCGAGCGCATCGAAGACCGTGCCCGCCACGCTCGGCGCAACGGTAATCGTGAGCCCGCGCGAGCCTGCATCCACGCCTGGCGGATAGCTGTAACCCCACTGGCTCTGCCCATCGCCCGAGAAGACCACTCCCGAACCCGCCGCGCGCTGCTTGACGCCGAAGGGCAGAATGGGCAGCGTCATCTCCAGCGCGTCGGACTCTTCATTGGTCAACGCCTTGGCGGTCAGCACCACATTGCCGGTCTCGCGAGCCTTCACCCGCCAATCCACCCAACTCTCGCCCTTGGCGGGAATGTTGATCATCTGCGATTGGCCGCCAATGACCTCGACCCCGCTTACGTCGAGAGCAAAGGTGACATCTTTGGCCGTCTCCAGATAGTTGTGCGCAATCACCCGCAGCACAGTCTCATCACCCACTCGGAAGAAGCGTGGTGCACTCAAGCGCACGATCAGGTTCTTGCGCACCAGTACACGCGTCACCACGCCGCCCGCCTTGCCGTCGTCGGTCATGCCGCGTATCGTCGTCCGCCAGGTGGTCAGCGAATCGGGGAAGGCGAACTCGACGCGCGCGTGTCCGTCGGGGCCGGTATGCACATTCGGATTCCAGTAAGCCGTATCCGGAAAGGCCTTGCGCACCTTGGGAACCACCAGGTCCGAACCCGGTTTGACCTGCGCCATGCGCGGATGGAAGAGGCCATCGTTGAATCGCGCCAGCAGCGGAGACTTGGTTCCCGCCTCGCCATAGAAGTAATAAGCAAAGGAGGATTCCGGACTGAGTTCAACGAAGCGTTTGGGATAAAAGTAATTCACGATGTTGCCGCTTTCATCGGGCCGCACCGAATAGAGCGCCTCATCGACTTCGCCAAAGCTCAGGTCGGCCTCGACGGGTTTGCCCTGGTAGTCTACAGCCAGTACGTCGAAGCTGCCGTTTTCGCCTGGCAGATAACGCGGCTTGCTGGGCGTGGCCGTAATCGTCAGAGTTCGCTCGACCAGCGGAACCTTGAGAGATTTTTGCGCGGTAATCAATTGGTCTTCGTGGACAATGACGGCGCTGACCACCAGGTTGGGCTGCGCCTTCACGGTGATGGGCACATCAAAGGCGAAGCTCTCGCCGTTGGCGTGGATCAACTGCCGGAGCTGCACACTGTTGCCCTCGGCTGTAACGACCGCCCATGACTCCTTGAGGCCGGTGACCAGCAGCAGGTGTGCAACGTCGCCCACCTGATAACTCTTCTTGTCGGCCACAATCTGGGCCTGCGTGTTCTGGTTGTACCACTCGCCCGCGTTGTTCCAGATCCAAACCCAGGTTTTGCCCTCGACGGTTCGATTCTCCGGCGTCTGCGCGTTCGCGGTGATCTCAAAGCTGCCGCTGCCGGTGATGGCGGGAAGATCAACCAGCGCTGTGCCGTCCGCGCCGGTCGCGCCATCTTTGCCGGTGACCGCCGTCTCGGTCCGCTGACGGGTTGTGTAGCCGTTCTGCTGCACCGGCTCCCACTTCACTAGCTTCACGTCCAAATGCACTGGCGTCTGAATCGGTTTGCCGTCGTAATCCTGGGCCGTCACCTTTACCTTGGGCGTCTGGCCCGGTGAATAGACATAGCTCGTCGGCTCCACGCTGACGCGGAAGGAGCCGTACGTCGCCAGCACCGTCGCATGTCCGGCGACCTCGCGATTGGCCGCATCCGTTACCCGCGCCTCGATTCGGTAGTCCTGGTCGTTGTGCTTGGGGTCGATGGCGACGGGCAGCGTGACGGTCAAGCGGCCGTTGGCGTCGAGAATCCCCTCTTGCTCCTGCTGCTCGTTCTGGCCGTAGTTGTAATCCGATTCGCCGGAATCTTCGCTTTCTCCTTCTTCGGCCTCATCGCCTTCGGCTTCGTTCTCATCCCACCAATAATGCTGCGAAGTATGCACCACGTACTTCACCTTGACCCCGGCCACCGGCTCGCCGAAAAAGTAGCGCGCTTCGATGACGGCTTGAATCGAATTGCCCTGCAGAACGCGCTGCGCCGCCGGTTTCACCGTCACCTGGTACTCCGGCTTCTTGTACTCCTCGACATAGAAGCTGCCGGCACCGAGCACATCGCCGCGCGTGAACTCGATACTGTAATAACCTAGTCCCGCATCGGCTTCCAGCGTCAGATCCGCCGTCACTGTTCCATGCGCTGAAACCGGCGCGGCCTGCTTGAGCACGATCTTGCCGTCTGAATCTTTCACCGTCATTTCGAGCATCCGGTCCTCGGGCAGCAGCAGTGCATCTTCCTTCTGGCGACGCACCACTGCCTTGATGTGAACCGTATGCCCGGGCCTGTAAACAGGCCGGTCCGTATAGATAAAAGAAGAAAGATCCGCGGACCGGTCCATCGCAAAGGAATAACCCTCCGGTGTAATAATGGCCGCATCATCACCAAGCCGCGCCAGAATCCAGACATTCTCCGGTGTTGCGCCCTGCGCCCCTCCGCGTACGGTCATGGTCAGCGAGGCCAGGCCGTCCTCGCCGGTCTTTCCCGTCGATTGCAGGGTCCCATCGGACCACAGCGCCACGTTAGCCTTCTCGATGGGCGCTCCCGTTTTGCGATCTGCGACATATAAATCAGCCCGTCCGCTGCTAGCCCGCTCTACCAAGGCGATACTGGTAACAATTGCTACAGTGTAAGCCTTGTAAGTTCCATCGGTAGCTTCGATCAGGTAAACACCCGCGCCCAGACCATCGACGGGCAACTGCTGCGTCTCGCTGACAATGGCCGGCGGAGTGATCAACTTCCAACGCGCAACCAGCTGGGATTCATTCAATAGCGGAATCCGCGCAAAGGCCGTCGCACCCACCACCTGGCTCTTTTTGCCCAGCTTGCCCTGGCCCTCGCGGAAACTGTCCCGCGCCTCGTCGGTAAACTGGCCGCGGAAGAAGTGGCGCACTCGCCACCAAAGCCCAGCCTTGAAGTCGTGCATCCTCTCAAGGAAGGTCCGCTCGTCGATCTTCTCCTCCGGCGAATAGCTATGCACTCCAAAGCTGTGCAGGTCCTTGAGCCCGGCAAAGAACTTCTCCGGATCGCGCACCTGGTAGACGCGAAACTCCAGCGCCGGAGTGTTATGCGCGTAGAGCTGGACCTTGATGCTCTCGCCCGGCGCAAAGGTACGCGTGGTAGAGAGCGAAAAGCTGCGTGGTGCGTCCTTATCGGCGGCCAGCGCAGCGGAGGAGGTCAGAAGAAAGAAAAGCGAAGCGGCCAACAGCGACGAACGGAACCTCATGGGTTTCCTCGCAATATATTCCAGCGATAAACGCCGAGAAAGTTGGGGTTTTGGGCCACCGGCCGCCATTGCGGCTGTGGATGATCCAGCAGTTCAGAGAGCAGGACGCGGCGCAACTCACCTGGGCGGCCGTGATCCGGTCCAGTGTGATAGACCACTCTGGCACGAGATCCGGCTTCGGCAACAATCATAGAATGCCAGGGTGAGCTTTGGCCGAACTGTCGATAAAATAACAGATCGCCTGGCTGAGCCTGACGCACCTCGCGACTGACGAAGTAAGCATTGCGTTCGACCAGTGTCCGGGCGTCGGCAAACTGCGCAAAGGCGCCGTTGTTAATATCGGCTGCTTCGAAGGCGCCCGGCTTGACCCGAAAGAGCGCCGCGCCCAGCGGTGTATCGGGATAGTACCAGGCGCGAATTTCGCCCGGCGGCGCCGGCATATCGATGCCTGTAGCCAGGAACCATGAGTCGTTGTGGCGTTTAAGGGCCTCGCGATAGGAAAAACGCAGCAGACTGGCGCAGTCCGTGATCTCCGCCGGAAGCTCCGCTCTGGGACGAATGGCCTGATACTCGGCGATCATCGTAAACCAGCGACGAAACGCGGCCTGATCGGCAGGATCGGTGAGGCGCAGAAAATCCGGCGTTCCGTCGCCGAAGCGGTCGCCCCAACCTTCAGTCAGCCAAACGGTGCCAGTCGGAGCGGCTCGCAAACCCTGTTGAGGCCGCACCCCTCGGCGTGCGCTCAGATGTCGCGCAAAGACCACCATCCACAGCATGACTAGCAGGATGATCAGAAATGCAACGGATACGGACACCAGCCGCCGAAAAGAAATATTCACAGGAAAAGCTCCCCAAAGGATGCTCACATCCTAAATCGAAACACCGGCAGCGTGATCCAGACTTCCATTTTTATGAAAATGACAGAGTCTTCGTGGGGCAAATTAACAATCTTCCGGTTACTCGAAGAATACTTCCCCGGAAACTCCCATGTCGCCAGCGATCCGCCATTGCCGTCAACTACCGCCAAGTAGCCACCCTCCGTGCTGCCGGAGCCTTGTGGAAGGTGCTCTCCCGGGAACAGGCATTGGTGTTGGCACCGCCTGCCGGGCGCTACAAGTACGTTCCAAAAACCCTGCGGAAACGGGTGCCCTAAACACCTGATTCCACGGCGCAGAAATCAACCGGTTTCTGCCTTCCGAAAACAGGTGTTATTGAAAAGGGAGCCAACACCAAGACAAACGGCGAGGAACGTTACCCGCTCCTCGCCGTTCGCGGCTTTTCATCCTATTGTGCCGGTCAGTTCACCGTTAGCGTGACTGTACCCACCGTGGCCGTAACAGAACTCGATGCGCCGCTTGATGTCCCAGTCCCGGTTACGGTAATCGTATAGCTGCCAGCCGTGGTGCCGGAGTTACCACCGCCCCCACCGCCTCCGCCGCCGCCGCCACCTCCTCCGCCACCTCCGCAGCCCAAAGCACCGATGGAGACAAACAGGACGAGCATTCCCAGCATCGCCAGCCAGTTACGCCGCCGCCGCGGAAGACAGAAAAGCAATATCAACGCCAGCGTGGTTCCACCCGCCGACGGCCACAACAGCCGCTTCATCTCATTTTCGGAGCTGGTCGCTGCCGTGGTGTTCACCGTCAATGTCGAAGTCTGCGCCGTGCTTCCACTGATCGTTACCGAAGTTGGTGAAAGGCTGCAGGTAGGCATGTCATTCACATTCGTCATTGTCGTGCTGACATTGCAGCTCAGGTTCACCGTTCCAGTGAAACCGTTTGTTCCGACAACGCTGATCGTCCCGGTGTTCCCAGCGGTCGCGCCAGCAGTCAGTGTGATAGACGTGGTCCCGCCACTTCCAGCGGTAAAACCAGGCTCCGCCGTAATGGTGAGTTCAATGCTGGTGGTTCCTGTCAACGAACCGGAGACGCCGGTAATGGCGATCGTCACTGGGGTGGAGGTGACGGTGGCCGAGTTGCTTGCGGTGAGGGTGAGCACCTGGGTTCCCGCAGTGGAACCTGCAGCGAAGGAGGCGGTGACACCGCCAGGCAGGCCGCCGGCGGAGAGAGAAACTGTGCCGGAGAAGCCTCCAATGTCTGTCGCGGTGATCGTAGTTGTTCCGCTACCGCCTTGGGCAACCGACAAGGTCGTCGGCGAAGCGGAAAGCATGAAGCCGGGCACTGCGTTCACAGTGAAGCTCTGCGGCACCATCGTAGCTGCTGCGTAAGTGCTGTTGCCGGCTTGATTGGCGTCGATGGTGCAGGTGCCCGAGGCAATGAATGTGGCCGTAGCGCTGGAGATCGTGCAGATGCCGGTGGTCGTGGAGGTGAAGGTCACCGCCAAACCGGAGCTGGCTGTGGCCGAGAGCGTCAGCGGCGCGCCTACAGTCTGTGTTCCGGGATTAGCGAAGGTTATGGTTTGCGTTGCCTTCGTCACCGTTACTACCGATGACGTGCCCATGGTGCTGGTGTAGGTCGAGGAGCTGTTGGAGTCGGGCGTGTAACTGGCCGTGAAGGTGTCGCTGCCAGCCGTTAGCGATCCGGCTGCGATCTTGAACGTCGCGCCGCCGCTGCTGAGTGTTGTTGCCGTGGAGGTGTAGCCGCCGCCGGTCAGGGTGACCGTGCCAGTCGGCGTCGGAGTGCCGCTGACAGCAACCGTGACCGTCAGAGGCTGTGTCGTCGTAATGCTCGATGCAGACGGCGTGACGGTAACCTTGGGGGCTGCGAGGGTCGAGGGCGGCTTGAGCGCGATGGTAACAATATTCGACAGATAAGCGTTAGAGCACTCCCCGTAATATGTTCCGGGTTCGCCTGCCGCTCCGTCTTCCACAAAAAAGTTCACGTAGCCGGAATCTACGCCGCTATTACCCTGCGGAAGTAACGCCGTCCATGCAATCGGCACTGTGCCGGCGGTCAGGGTTGCCTGATCGGTGCTGCACATCGCCCACAGCATATCCGCCGCGGCTGTCGTAGTGAAGTTGGAGGAAGATACAGTCGTGCAGTAGCCCGAGCAAGCCCCGGTGGCGCTGCCGTCTAATGGCGAGGCCGCTACGTTGGTATATTCGTCCACCACGATCGCATTCGCAGAGGCGCCGCTGCTTGCGGTAGCCGTGATCGTGATGTTTCCCGCCGTGGTATTCGGCAGCAAATTGACACTGAAGACAGCAGCGCCCTCATCGGGGCCATAATTGGAAATCAGATTCACCGGCTGCGCGGTGGTCGAGGAGGTAACAGACGTTAAAGCGGCGGAATAGGTGCCGATCACTAACGCGTCCCCAGCCTTCACTCCGTTGAGCGTACAGGTCATGGTCGCGGATCCGCCACTGTTCTTGTAACACTGCTGCACGAAAGCCGGAGGAGTAATGATGGGATAGGCCGCCAAAGCCACCGTACTTGCGGTAAAGCCACCGCCCACGGCAAAGGCCTCCAATACACTCGTTCCGGAAACAGTAACCGGAGCCGTGTAGACCGTCGAACTGGCCGTTGGCGTCGTCCCGGACGTCCCCGGCGTGATGGTGTAGTAAGTGGTTGTGCCAATGCTCGTATCGCTGATGGTTACTGTCTGTGTCCCAATGTAGCTTCCGGCTACAGGGTTGAATGTGGGCGTTGCCGCCTGCACACCGGGTGTGATGGTGTATGCCGCCGACCCGACCGCGCTTTGGAGGTAGCCGCTGGCCGTGGCGATCGCCTTCAATGTCTCCGAGGCAGAGACCGTAATCGCCGAGTTGTGGTAAACGGACGAGCCGGTCGTGGGCGTACTACCGTCGGTGGTGTAGTAGATGGTCGCGTTGGGCGTCGCGTCGCTGATGGTCACTGTCTGCGCCTGCCCGTAATTACCGGCAACGGGGCTGAAAGTGGGCGTTGCCGTCGCAATGCTGTAGGCCGCCGATGTGATTGCGCTATTTGTATCGCCGGTGGCCGTTGCTATGGCTCTCAGCGTTTCCGAGGTGGAGACGGTGATCGACGACTTATAAACGGACGAGCCGGTCGTGGGCGTACTTCCTTCGGTGGTGTAGTAGATGGTTGCGCCTGAGGTTGTATCGCTGATGGTGACGGTCTGGGTTCCAACATAGATTCCGGCTGCCAGGCTGAAGGCGGGCGCAGCCACTTGCGGCAGAACGATGTCGTACGTCGCCGAGGCCATGGGACTGTTTGCGTAGCCTGAGGCCACGGCGATGGCGTTCACGGTCTCCGTTGTTGAGACAGTGATTGCGGTCGCGTATTGCATGGTCGTGCCGGTAGTCGGATACGTCGGCGTGCTCCCGTCGGTGGTGTAGTAGATCGTTGCGGGAGAGGTTGTCGTAGTGATTGCGACCGTCTGCGCGGAGGTGTAGCTGCCGGTGGCAACGCTGAAGACGGGCATGGCCGCCGCTGAACCAGCCAGTGTGTATGTTGCTGAACTCACCGCGCTGGCCGCCGCGTAGCCTGGTACGATGGCGATTGCTTTGACCGTCTGCGTGGGAGAAACAGTTATCGAAATCACAGTGCCTTGATTATTGGGCGGCGTGGGCGTCACCGGATAGGCTTTGGTAGTGCCGGTGATCGGATAGGTGGGCGTCGAGCCGTCAGTGGTGTAGTAGATCGCCGCATACGGGGAAGTGGGCGTGCTGAGGGTAACCAGCAACTGACCGGTATACACGCCCGCTGGCGGGGTGAAGACCGGCGGAGCCACTACGGAGCCGGGCACCGTAACTGTAATCGGAGTGCTTACAGACTCGCCAAACCCTATCCCTGATCCGTTGTCGCCATACTGATTCATCGAATACAAAATATAGGTCTGGGTTGCCGTGGGATTAATGGTTACGCTTCCGCTGCCATTCGTAAGGCGAACCGGCCCGATCATGTCGATGTAATCGTAGGAGTCGCCGCTCACGTTGTAGCTGAAAGTGACCGGCGAACCGGAGCTGACGCTGGTTGCCGACGCAATGAAGCTGTTGATAGTTGGCGCGTTTCCAGTCGGAGCCGTTGCGGAGTCCCAGCCGGGCCACTCGGGAGTCATCTGCACGACTTCGAAGTTCTCCGATCCGATGGTGTCCAGATTGTTCAGATCGTTGTCGTCCCAGCGCGGATCGGGAGCGCCCTGGAAGAAGAAGTAGCCGCCATTGTCCGCCAGGATCATTCCGTACTGCTTCATCGCGGTGAGGATGACTTGATTCGCCGGGGAGAAGCCGGAGATGTCAAAGCCGGCCTTGAGGCGGATTCTCATGCCCATCACATTCGAGACGCCCCAGTAGACGCCCGCGGCATGGCTGGCCGGTTCTACGAAGTACCCATTATTGGCGTCGTTTTTGGTTACCTGCATGGTGAAGCGGATGGCGTGATGGATCGCGCCCGCCGCAACTTCGTCGTAGCGAAGCAGTCCGGGGAAGATCGCCAGCCCGGCGGCATCGACCGAGGTCCATCCCCAGGGACGCAACTCGCCGTTCTTCATATCCCATATCGCCTCGACCGAGGCGTTGTAGAGGCCATTGCAACGATTGGTGTTGCCTGTCTCAAAAAGTTCGCACTTCGCGCGGTCGAGCACCAGCGCATGAGCATCGCCCTGGTAGGTGTCCGGCCAACCCGAGCAGTCGGCAAGATTGCCTTCTATAGGAACGTCCGCGGGATAGGGCGCGACCACCACATCGCTCTGATTTGCGTAGTCGATAATGTTGATCAAAGTCGATGGAGTCTGCGTGGAGTCCACGACCGTGTAGGGAATGCCATATCCAGTCGCGGTGGACCCGAAATCGTGATGCAGGTGCAAGCCTGCGAATCCGCTCGCAGAGGTGATCGCCTCTGAATTCGGGTCAACCGGAGCCGAAACAATGTTGGTGTTCCAGGCATGGGTCGCGGGAAACGGAAGGAATCCATTCAGGCTGGCGTTGTTGCCGAGCGACATCGCGGAGCAGGCCGGGGCCGTCGCCGTGCCGATGGTATAAGCCGCCAGGCCCACCGGACTCTGGACCTCGCCGCTCAGAATGCCAATGGCCTCCACCGTCTCCGACGCGGAAACCGTGATCGGTCCTGCGTATTGCATCGTCGTGCCGGTGATTGGATAGGTCGGCGTAGTGCCATCGGTGGTGTAATAGATCGTCGCGCCGGAGGTCGAGTTGATCGTCACCGTCTGCGCCGAGCTATACTGGCCGGCGGCGGGGCTGAAGGTGGGCATCGCCACTGTGGGCAGATTCAGCGTGTAAACCCCCGAAGCCACCGCGCTTGTCAGGTAACCGCTGGCGATGGCGATGGCATTCACCGTCTGCGTGCCAGAGACGTTGCTCAGCGCGAACGGAGCGGTGTATTGCGTTGTGGTGCCGCTGACCGGATACGTGGGCGTGCTTCCGTCGGTGGTGTAGTAGATGGCCGCGCCGGTGATCGAATCGCTGATGGTCACCGTCGGCACCGCGGTAAATGTGCCGGGCGTCGGGCTGAAGGTCGACGTAGCTGCCGTTGGGGGAATGTTATAAGCAGCCGAGCCGACCGCGCTGGGCGCCGCATAGCCTGAGACCACGGCAATCGCCTTGAGCGTCTCCGAGGCGGAGACCGTGATCGAATTCACGGTTCCCTGGCTATTGGGCGGCGTGGGCGTTACCGGGTATGTCTGGGTTGTGCCGCTGACTGGATAGGTTGGCGTGCTTCCGTCGGTGGTGTAGTATATCGCCGCGTACGGAGACGTTGACGTGGAGATGGTCACAGCCGTCACGCCATTGTAGGTCCCGATTGGCGGGGTGAATACCGGCTGAGCCACCACGGAGCCTGGCACGCTAACCGTAACCGGCGTGCTCGCGGTCTGGCCGTAGGTGTTCGTCGAGTACAGCGTGTAGGTCTGGGTCGCGGTGGGGCTGATGGTCACGCTTCCGCTGCCCGCTGTGACCGGTCCGATCATGTCGATGTAATCGTAGGAGTCGCCGCTGGCGCTGTAGGTAAAGGTAACCGGTGAACCGGAGTTCACGCTCGAGGCCGACGCCTTGAAGCTGTTGATCGCGGGCGCGTTTCCTGTCGGCGCCGTCGCAGTATCCCAGCCGGGAAACTCGGGAGTCGCCTGCACGACTTCGAAGTTCTCCGATCCAATGCTGTTCAAATTAGTCAAATCGCTGTCGTCCCAGCGCGGATCGGTGTCGCCCATGAAATAGAAATATCCGCCATTATCCGCCAGGATCATCCCATACTGCTTCATCGCTGTCAGGATGATCTGATTGGTCGCGGAGAATCCGGAGATGTCGAAATTAGCCTTCAATCGTATGCGCATGCCCATGACGTTCGAGACGCCCCAGTCGGTGCCCGCGGCATGGCTGGCCGGTTCAACGAAGTATCCGCCGTTGCCGTCGTCCTTAGTCTGCTGCATCGAATAGCGGATGGCGTGATGGATCGCTCCGGAAGCAACTTCGTCGTAGCGAATCAATCCGGGGAAGATTGCCAATCCGGCGGCGTCGGCCGAGGTCCATCCCCAGGGACGCGATTCAACCGGGTCGGTATTGCTCATATCCCAAATCGTTTCGCTGGCGGCGTTGTAGAGCCCGTTGCAGCGATTCGTCTGGAAGGTCTCATAGAGATAGCACTTCGCGCGGTCGAGCACCAGCACATGAGAATCGCCCATGTATGCATCCGGCCAACCCGAGCAGTCGGCCGGGTCGCCTTCAATGGGCGCATTGGCGGGATAGGGCGCGACCACCACATCGCTCTGGCCGGCGTAGTCGATCACGTTGATCCATGCCAGAGGAGTCTGGGTGGAATCCACGACCACGTAGGGAATGCCACCGTCGCCGGTCTGGGAGCCGAAATTCACATGCAGGTGCAGACCGGCAAATCCGGCTGCTGATGTGATCGCGGCTGAATTCGGGTCAACAGGAGCCGTTGCTATGTTGGTGTTCCAGGCATCGCTCGCGGGAAACGGAACGAATCCATTCAAATTAGCCGCGGCGCCAAGCGACATTCCGGAGCAGGTTTGGGCGTGAACGGCGGCGGTTGATACCAGAATCAAGAGGGCGAAGCTACCGAAGATACGCGTGCTCATTTCAATCTCCCTACAGTGGCTGGACTGCGCTATCGAACGGACAGGAACCGCGAGCGCAGTTAATGTCATCGATCACTGCCGGTATGGACCGGCGGATCTAATGCGCATAACCAGAGGCAGATTGAAGCTGGAGCAGCGAACCAATTGCTTATTGTAACAACATCCTCTGACTGTTTGAAGCCGAGTCCAGTGAAACTTTAATTATGCAGCGGGATGGCCCACGGGACGGGGAACGGCCTCGGCCCTCCTCAAGAGTATGGCTAACGGCCAAGGAAAAATGCCTTACGCGTTCGAAAACCATGTTCTTGGATGCGCTTTGCTGGCGTCTGCGAACTGTGCGCCGAGGACCGAATCTTGCAAGGTAACTTGGCGGGACCGATCTGGCGACGGCTCTGTTACCCATTTACGTCAAGCGCTTGATAAGATTTCAGGCCGTTGATCGAGATCATCAGTACTGGCGCGGCATGGAGTGTGGTAGCTGTGCGTCCTGACTGAGAGTAAGGTTTGGTACTGTAATTAGGGTTGCCACTGGTATCAAAGTTCTCCTCTCGGGTAATACCGAAAAATGAGGAAAACTGAGGTTTACCGCTGGCTTTTCTTAGGAAGCTAACCTATTGATTCTAAACGGCTGGTGCCGAAGAAGGGACTCGAACCCCCACACCCTTGCGAGTACGTGGACCTGAACCACGCGCGTCTGCCAATTCCGCCACTTCGGCACAGCAGCAAGTCCAGCGCATCCCGCTGAACAAGCAGCAGTTCTGAGTCTCGCAAATGCGGCTTATGGTGTCAAATTTCGGCGCGCCAAAACAGGCCGGGAAAGCCGGAGCTTTTGGCCCCGGCCGCGGCGTCAGAGCCTGCTTACACCAGCTTGGCGTCCAGCGTGATCTCCGTGTTGTTGGCGAAGAGCTTGGAGATGGGGCAGCCGCCCTTGGCGTCGGCGGCGGCCTTGGCGAAGGCCTCCTGCGATGCGCCGGGAACGCTGGCCGTGGTGGTCAACGCGATGCGGGTAATGGCGAAGCCGTCGCCGACCTTGCCCAGCGTGACCGCCGCGTGGGTTTCGATCTTCTCCGGCACGAGGCCTGCCGCGCCCAACTGCGCGCCCAGCGCCATCGAGAAGCAACTGGCGTGCGCCGCCGCAATCATCTCTTCGGGAGTGGTGCCCGTGTCCGCGCCTTCAAAACGGGTAGCGAATGAGTACTTTGCGTTGCTCAACACACCCGTCGCCGTCGAGATCGTGCCCTTGCCTTCCTTCAGTGAACCTGTCCATACCGCGCTTGCCTTGCTTGCCATTGTGCCTCCTTGGGGATTGATTGAAGATGATTGGGATTGCATTGCCGAATGCGCCACTGCCGGGAGACGATCCATCCGCGGCTGCAAAATGCCTGCATTCTATGGATGCTCCTGAGCACTCCCAGGATGCGAGAAAGCGCGGGGCTTGCATGAATCAACCCTTCAGAGTTCCTCGCCGTCCTGCGGGGCCATGGCATCCAGCGGCGCGGCGACAAGCAGATGCGCGCGGGTTAGCACCTTGCGGGCCAGGCCGGTCAGCGCCATCCCGGCCGCCTCATGCAGCGGAACCCAGCGCCGCTCGCCGCCTGCGACGGTCAGCGCGGCTACGTCGTCTTCAAAGACTGTACGGATGCGCACGTAATAGTTCACCTGCATGATGGCGTGTCGCACGGTCATGCGCAGCGCCTCATCGGGGACGGCTGACTCCCGCAGCATGGGCAGCTCCCACAGCCCCGGCATCACGGTCTGCGAGGCCGGCCGCTGCTCCAGCAGCACCTCCCGATGCGCCTGGCCGGGGATCAGCCCGCTGCGCACCGAGAGCGCGTGGGCCACCTCGCGGCTCTGCATCCGCGGACGCGGCGCGGGATCGTGCTCCCCCCCCTGCGTCTTGCAATCGGCGGCCAGTGGGCAGACCTGACAGTGTGGATTGCGCGGCAGGCAGAGGGTCGCGCCCAGCTCCATCAGCGCCTGGTTGAAATCTCCGGGCCTGAGCGGGTCCACCAGCCTGGCGGCCAGCTCTTCGATTTTGCGCCGGAGGGCACTGCCGCCGCCCGCGCGGCTGCCCGCCTTCCAGCCTTCCATCCGGCAGAGCACCCGCTCCACATTGCCGTCCACCACGGCCACCGGCTCGCCGTATGCGATGCTGGCCACGGCCGCCGCGGTGTACGCGCCGATGCCGGGCAGCAGGCGCAGCTCCTCCGCCGTCTGCGGCAGGTTGCCCTGATAATGGTCGGCCACAAACTGCGCCGTCTTGTGCAGCATCCGCGCGCGGCGATAGTAGCCCAGGCCGCTCCACGCGGCCAGCACCTCCTGCTCGGTGGCCAGCGCCAGCGCGAGCAGCGTAGGAAAGCGCGCCATGAAGGCCTGGTAGCGCTCCACTACCACCGCCACGCGGGTCTGCTGCAGCATGATCTCGGAGACCCAGATGGCGTAGGGATTCAGGCTGCGCCGCCAGGGCAGATCGCGCCGGCAGCGCTCGTACCACGCCAGCAAATGCGCGCGCACCCGCGCGATCTTCTCCGCCTCCCAGCCCCGCTTGCCCATGCGCTCAGATTAAGCCATCAACCCCTGCCATGTACGCCGGGCGAACCAGAGCCCGATTATTGGACTTGGGAATCCAAATACTTGACCCGCCCCTGACAACACTATCCATCTTGGGTGTAAACTTCTTTATCGCGGAGAAGCCGTCTTTTCCCCGCGCGAACAGGAAAAAACCATGCGCAAAATCACGATTTGTCTCGCATTCGCACTCGCTTTCGTCCTCGCCTCGTTTTGCCCAGCCCAAATCGCGCCCGCCAAGCGCCCCATGACCTTCGATGATCTGATGAAGATGAAGCGACTGGGCGACACCGCCGTCTCACCCGACGGCAAGTGGCTGGCCTACGGTGTTACCACTGTTAACCTCGACCAAAACACCAAAACAGCGGAGCTGTGGATTCAGGCAATTGCCGGTGGAGAGCCGAAGAAGTTGGACGGGACGCAGCCGGGAGACTCGGGAATTCAGTTTGCCTCGGACGGGCGCTCCGTGCTCTTTCTTTCCGGTCGTGAGGGTGGCCAACAGGTCTGGACGGCGGACTTCGATACGGCCACCGGCGCAACCGCCAACCCCAGTAAGCTGACAGCGATCTCGACCGAAGCCGGCGACGCGATCTGGTCCCCAGACGGGCACTCCATTCTCTTTACCTCCGCCGTCTATCCGGATTGTCCGGCGATCACGCCGGCCGATGCGGCCACAGGCGACAAATGCAACGCCGGCCGCGACGCGGCTGCTGCCGCCAGCAAAGTCAAGGCGCAGATTTTTACGCATCTTTTGTATCGCCATTGGAACCACTTCACCGGGGATAAGCGTAGCCATCTCTTTCTGCTCACGGTAGCGACGGGCGCGCTGCGCGACCTGACGCCAAACGACCCGCATGACGTACCGCCGTTCTCGCTCGAGGGCGGAGGCTGCGGATGCGCCTTTGCGCCCGACTCGAAGGAGCTGGCCTACACGGACAACATCGACCCGGAGCCGGCGATCAGCGTCAGCGCAAAGATTTTTACGCTTGACCTGACCAACCCGGCAGCCAAGCCGGTAGCGATCAGCACCTCGGCGGGCGGCAACTTCAACCCCGCCTACTCGCCTGACGGCAAGTACATTGCATGGCGCTCGGAGGCGCGGGC
>JBKQLG010000141.1:0-6426 GCA_052147235.1 Occallatibacter sp. | reverse complement strand
GAACTCGGTGGCGTAGACCGGAACCTTGATCTCGCTCAAGATCCAGGGCAGGCCGCCGATGTGGTCCATGTGGCCGTGAGTGAGGATGATGGCGTGGATATTGTTGTCCCCGATATCACCTACCTGGTTGAAAACAAAGCGCATATCCGCGCCATCATCCTCACTCACGGCCACATGGACCACATCGGCGGCCTGCCCTGGATCTTGAGCGAGATCAAGGTTCCGGTCTACGCCACCGAGTTCACGCTGGCCTATGTCGAGGGCATCCTTGAAGAGCATGGCCTGCTCGACGAGACCGAACTGATAGAGATCGTCCCCAAGGAAAAATTCACCATCGGCCCCTTCACCATCGAGCCGATCCACGTCACCCACTCGATTGTGGACGCCGTTTCGCTGGCCATCGAGACCCCGGTCGGCGTCGTCATTCACTCCGGCGATTTCAAGATTGACCTCGCCCCGCTCGACGGCAAATCCTTCGACCTGCATACCTTTGCCGAGTATGGCAAGCGCGGCGTGCTGGCTTTCTTGCAGGATTCCACCAACGTCGACCGCACCGGCTACACGCCCGGCGAGTCGGCCGTCATTCCGCGGCTGGACGAGATTGTCTCGCGCACCAAAAAGAAGCTCTTCTTCAGTTGCTTCTCCTCGTCGGTCTTCCGCATTCGCATCGCCCTCGATCTCGCCCGCCAGCACGGCCGCAAGGTCGCCCTCATCGGCCGCTCGATGATGGAGTCGACCGAGATTGCGCAGGACCTGGGCTACATCGAGGTGCCCCAGGGGCTGATCATCAATCCCAGCCAGATGCGCGACTATGCGCCCGAGCAGTTGATGATCCTGATCAGCGGCACGCAGGGCGAGCCGATGAGCGCGCTCAGCCGCGCCGCCGTGGACAACCACAAGCACGCCCACATCGACGCCGGCGACACCGTCGTCCTCAGCTCGCGCATCATTCCCGGCAACGAGAAGAGCATTTTTCGTGTGATTGATCACCTCTATCGCCGCGAGGCCAATGTCATCTACGACAACGGCTCCAACGGCCTGATTCACGTCAGCGGCCACGGCTCGCAGGAGGAGCTGCGCCTGCTCATCAACCTGCTGCGCCCCAAGTTCTTCATTCCCGTTCACGGCAACTATGGCAATCTGCGCAAGCACGCCCAGTTGGCCATGGATACCGGCGCCGTCGAGCACGCCATTGTCATCGAAGATGGCGACGTGCTGGAACTGGACAAGACCAGTGTCCACAAGAAGGACAAGGTCACCACTGGCCGCATCCTGATCGACTCCGGCTCCAATACCGACGTTGTCGAGGATATGGTGCTCCGCGACCGCCGCATCCTCTCCGAAGACGGCGTGGTGCTGGTGGTGCTGGCCATCAACAAGCGCACTGGCAAGGTCGAGCAGCAGCCCGAAGTAGTGATGCGTGGCTTCGGCGGCGCGGACATCACCGGCGAAGCCCGCGAAGTGGTCCTTAAAACCCTCGACGGCCTGACCACCGAGGAGAAGTCCGACTATGGCATGGTCAAGGAAAAGGTCCGCGCGGAGCTAAAGCGCCTGATCCAGAAAACCACCGGGCGAAGGCCGATGATTATGCCGGTGATACTGGAAATCTGAGATCCGCTCACCGCAATCAACCGACTGTAGCAATTCGCTTTCCTTTTACAAAGAAGGTTATTGGGCCATCATGGGAAACTTTGATAGCCAATCCATACGCGCTTGCCGCGATAGCCGCTGCAGAGCGGGCACCTTCGCCGGAAGCGGACCCCAAGCTCACGATCACCCCGGCGTCGACGACGATGCCTTGACTGTCGATAATCGTTCCTCCGTCGATCGCGCACATCTTCTCAAGCACTTCTCTCGTGCCAACGCTCACATTTATGAATCTCACGCCAGATAGTCTACGAGAAAGGCCAACGGAGCAGATTGACATGAGTCCCTCTAAATCAACAGGAAGAATTATTAGAGCACCTAGGTGCTGGTGAGAAAGATTACCTACAATATCTAAGATAAGTCGCCTTAGGTCAATGGAGTAACCCTCGGGAAACATGCTGACAATCCTACTGTGAGTAACACGACTCCATTGATTCGAAGACCATTTCAATACAGCTTTAGAAGTAACTAGAGTTTGCTCACCAACATCTGAGTTAATTACCGCAAAGTCTCTTCCCTTGATAGCATCTCGTAACCAACGGTACTTGTTCGGAACAAACTCCCATCCTTCTTCCTGATGGGTACTTGATTCGCTGGCAGAGGAACGATACAGTAAATAAACTACTCGACGCCCCTGAATCAAGTAAATGGACTGCTCGCCGTTAGAAAGCAAATATGACGCCTTTGAATCGCGGAGTAGATCGTCAAGGTACGGGCTTTCTTGCATCGCGACTACAGAACTGTTTTTGGCAGAAGATACCGTAAGCATATTCCAGGTGATAAAAACACCTGTCTTTGGAAGCTGTCCCTCGTACCTAAAATGAAGTGCATTCCTGAGTGTCCAAAGAATCCTTAACGATTCTGGATGCTCGTTCTTCGGATAAGTGAAGCCAATGACCAACTCGTCCCAAAACATTGGTTCATCGCGTAGTAGTATCTGTTTTAAGTCTCGCGTATGCCGACAGTCGTTGAACAATTTTCTTGCCCTGTTTACAAATTGCTGAGTAGTTTTAGTCGCAAATTCGTCTTCTCGCGCTTCACCATCCAACTCAAGGGTTGCCAAGTGATTCGATGTCCCAGTCAGGATCGAATATTGTAAATGGCCCTCGGCAGTGTATCGAAACCTAGCAGAAAAGGACCTTTCCGCTTCGAGGAGGTCAACTCGATACCCTACGAGACGTGCAAGCTTCTGTACAAGAGCCCGATATGCAGCAAGAATTTGCGAATCTACGATCGTCTGAGGTTTCACGTTAGTTACTCTACTCTAGCGTGGCCGACTTTGCCAAATTCTCGATTTCTGTATGTCCCCAGAAATCCCAGGTCCCGCTTCTGGGACCTGGGAGTCAAACTCACCAACGATCAGTACTTGACAATCGCGGTAAACGAATCCGGCTTGAGGCTGGCCCCGCCGACCAAAGCGCCGTCAATCTCTTCCTGACCAATCAAAGCCGTCGCGTTGTCCGGCTTGACCGAGCCGCCGTAGAGGATGCGCATCTTGGCCGCGACATCCGCGCCCAGCAGCCTGGCCACTTCGGCGCGAATGATCTTGTGCGCATCGACGGCCATCTCCGGCGTCGCGGTCTTGCCGGTGCCGATTGCCCAAACCGGCTCATAAGCAATCACAATCGGCGCGGCTGCTTCGGCGGTGATGCCGGCCAGAGCGCCGGTGATCTGCGTCTTGAGCACGGCCTCGGTCTTGCCCGCCTCGCGCTCGGCCAGCACTTCGCCGATGCAGACGACGGGCACAACGCCGTGCCCGAGCGCCGCGTGCAGCTTTTTGTTGACGATCTCGTCGGTCTCGGCAAAGTACTGCCGGCGCTCGGAGTGGCCGATCAGCGTGTGCGTTCCGCCCACGGCCTGGAGCTGGTTCAGCGAGGTCTCGCCGGTGAACGCGCCCTCCTCGGCAAAGTGGATGTTCTGCGCTCCCACCAGGACATTGCTTCCCTTGGCGGCGTCAATCACGGTCGGCAACAGCACGGGCGAAGGAAACAGGGCAATCTCGTCGCGGGTATGCGCGGCAACGAGGGGCAAAAAGGCATCGACAAAGGCCTTGGCTTCGGCGGGCGTCTTGTACATCTTCCAATTGGCGGCAATCAGGGCTTTACGCGGCATGATTTCAAATCTCCTCCTGTCAATTTTAGAAGATGGAATACAGGCTTGAGGGTGATGGTGGGCACATCCGGTGTCTTGATCCCCGTTGTGCAAGCCGCAAAGATGCGATAGCCTCAACTCACGCGGTAAGAGGTGAACGCCGATGAACACTTCCCGGACAGACACTACGCTCCTAAGCCTGCTCGACCAGGCGCGTCAGGCCGCGCAGCGCGCTTATGCCCCCTACTCCGGCTTCCGTGTCGGCGCGGCGCTGCGGCTGACCGGCGGCGAAGTCGTCACCGGTGTCAACGTCGAGAACGTGAGCTACGGACTGACCCTATGCGCCGAGCGTTCAGCTTTGGTTCGAGCCGTTTCCAAATTCGGACCAGAGATTCGCATTGAGGCCGTCGCTGTCGCGAATTTGAACGACGCCCCCAGCCCGCCCTGCGGCGCCTGCCGCCAGGTGCTGGCCGAGTTCATCCTGCCGGATGCGCCGGTCATCTTCCCCATCGCCGGCGGCGAGCGCACGCTGCCCTTCCGCGAGCTGCTCCCGCTAGCCTTTGAGATGAAGGCGAAATAAGGCAGATTCCCCTGAACATCGGGTGCCCCACCTTCGCCGCGTTCTTTGCGGCTAAGGTGGGATATCTACAACTAAAGTATTTTATGTTTCTTACAACCTCTGTGCCGCTCCCATCAATTCATCCAATCGTCACTGCAGCCAGGTTCTCCCGTCGTATAGAATCATTTGTCGGCCGTCCAACCGACGCCAGACCTGTCCTACAGGTGAGAACGAAATGCCTGACGTCCTGATTCCTACCCCGCGCGGCCAGATGCCCGCTTACCTCGCTGTTCCGTCCAAACCAGGCCCCGTGCCCGGCGTCGTCGTACTGCACGACATAGGCGGCATGAGCGCGGACCATCGCAACCAGGCCAACTGGCTCGCCGAGGCGGGCTTTCTCGCGCTCTCTATCGACCTCTACTACAAAGGCGGGATGCTGCTTTGCCTCCGCCAGGTCATTCGCGACCTGATCGCCCGCAAGGGGCCGGCCTTTGACGACGTGGAAGCCTCCCGCGCATGGCTCCTTGCCCAACCCAGCTCGAACGGAAAAGTTGGCGTCATCGGCTTCTGCATGGGCGGCGGATTTGCCCTGCTGCTCATCTCCGGCCATGGTTATTCCGCCGCCAGCGTCAACTACGGCGGCCCGCTCCCCAAAGACTTCGATGACTTTCTCAATGCCGCCTGCCCGGTGGTCGGCAGCTACGGCGGCAAGGCGAAGTGGGAGCAGGGCGTCGCCGACGAGCTGCAACGCGCTCTGGAACGCGCGCTTGTCCCCCACGACGTAAAGGAGTACCCCGACGCCGGCCACTCCTTCATGAATAATCACAAGCACTTTTTCCTGAAGCTTCTTCGCTGGACCGGCGTCGGCTACAACGAGGCTGCCAACCAGGACGCGCGCCGCCGCATCACCGCCTTCTTTCACACGCATCTCGGAGGTTGAAACTATGGAACCCGTAAAGGATAGAGATAAGCCGTGCTGTGAAGAGCCCGGCGATTTGAGCGGCCTGTGCCGGATTGGCGGCATCGCAGCCTACGTTCTGATCGTCTATTCGCTGGCGACCATCGTTCAGATGGTGTTGCTGGGAGGGCAGCCTACATCAGCCGCCGAAGCCTTCACGCTGTTGCAGCACAACAAAGCGCTGGGGCTCTTGCGACTCGACCTGCCCACCCTTATCGTGATGCCGCTCTACTATCTGCTGTTTCTGGGCCTCTTCGCGGCATTACGGCGGAGCCATCTGGCGAACGCCCTGCTCGCCACGGCTCTGGCCTTCGTGGGCGTGACGCTGGTGCTGGCAACACCGACGGCGCTGTCCATGCTCCCGCTGAGCGGCAAGTTCGCGGCGGCAACCACCGATGCCGCGCGTGCGCAGCTCCTGGCCGCCGGAGAAGCGATCATGTCCACCGACATCTGGCACGGAACGGGCGCCATCCTGGGCGGAGTACTTCTCCAATGCGGCGCGGTGCTGATCTGCTGCGTCATGTTGCGCGGCGGCGTCTTCGGCAAGGCGACTGCCTGGCTAGGCATCGTGATGCATTCGTTCGATCTGGCCCACATCGTTGGCGGACAATTCGTGCCGGTGGCAGGCGTTGTGCTCATGGCCATCGCCGGTCCGCTCTATCCGATCTGGTTCTTCCTGATTGGGCACAGACTGCTGCAGTTGGCGTGCCTTCGTTCAAACGTACCCTAAGGGTTAACCCTATGACACTACATCATAGACGTCTCTTATCTGCGGCTTGTATATTCGCACTGCTGTCCTTATCCGCATGCAAGCAGAAAGCACCGGCCACGCTGGCTGCCTCTGCGCATCCTGCACCTTATAAGATCTATCAGGGCGTCGGCAATATAGGGGAAGAAAAGGGCGGACGCGTTTGTTTCGTCTATGGGAAGGCGGAGCATTGCTGGAATGCAGGAGTCGAAGTTAGTGAGGTAAAGGCGAAACCAATCAAGCTACCGAATGGAGGCAGATTGCTCTTAGTTACCGCGCTATCGATGGGAGGTAGCGATGGGACTCTGGACCTCGTGCTGCTCGACGAACAAAACCAACAACCAGTGAATCTTCTGCCTCAGGTTCAATTAGATTCTGCAAATGCCGGACAATGGGAAGATTTGTTGAGTGAGAATCTCTCTC
>JBKQLG010000140.1:0-27120 GCA_052147235.1 Occallatibacter sp. | reverse complement strand
TATGAAGATGCAGAAACGGAGTAATGTTTGCTGATTTTTCGTAAGCTTACCTTAGGGGCTAATACACTTCAAGGTTCAGAGTATTTTGACAGGTTCTAACGAATGGATGTAATCAACAACTCGATTCTCACGTTGATCCTGCTGCTTCCGCTGGCCGGGGCACTGCTGGTCCTGCTTGCGCCCGATCGCGGCAAGCTGCCCAACTGGATTGCGCTCGCCACCGCGCTCGCCACCTTCGGCCTGACGCTGCATCTGCCCGCGCACTTCGACAAGATGCAAACCGGCTTCCAGTTTGTCGTCAATCTCCAATGGATCGAGAAGCCCGCGATCTTCTATCACCTGGGAGTGGACGGACTAAGCCTTTGGCTGGTCGTACTCGTCGGCCTGCTCGCCCCCATCGGCGTCGTCGCCAGTTGGAACGCCATCCGCGAGCGCCGCAAAGTATTCTTTGCGTTATTCCTCGTTCAGCAAACGGCCATGTTCGGCGTCTTCCTATCGCTCGACCTGATCCTTTACTACGGCTTCTGGGAACTCTCGCTGGTTCCCATGGCTATCCTCATCGCGATGTACGGCCGCAAAGACGGACCCAAAGCCGCACTGAAGTTTTTCCTCTTCACTTTCATCCCCTCCGCGCCGTTGCTCGTCGCGATTCTATGGCTCTACGCGCAGACTGGCAGCTTCGACTTCGCGACGCTTCAGCTTTGGATTGCAAGCGGAGCATTACCCGCCGACGCGTTGGGTTGGGTAGCTCTGACGTTTCTTCTCGCCTTTGCCGTCAAGGTTCCAGTCTTCCCGCTGCACGGCTGGCTCGCCGACACCTTCTGTGAAGCGCCGGTTGCGCTCGCGATGGTTGTCGCCGGCAAGCTCGGCCTTTACTCAATGCTGCGCTTCCACATCGGACTCTTTCCCGCGCAGGCGCGGGCAGCGGCTCCGCTGATGGTAGGGCTTGCGGTGGTCGGCATTCTTTACGGTGCGTGCCTGGCGCTGGTGCAGCGCGACTTCTGGCGGCTGATGGCCTTTGCCACTCTGAGCCATCTGAGCCTGATTACGCTGGGCATCTATGGCCTCACGCTCACGGGCTGGGAGGGCGCGGTCTACCAGATTTTGAATCATGGCGTCGTGGACGGCGCGCTCTTCCTGCTGCTGGGCCTGCTCTATGACCGCTATCGAACCAGCGAGATCAACACCTACGGCGGTCTGGCCGGCAAGCTGCCGCGCACAGCGACGTTCTTCATCTTCGCTTCGTTGGCTATGATCGGGCTGCCGATGCTGGGCGGTTTTGTCGGCGAGTTCCTGATTCTACTCGGCACTTTCACTGGACTCAGCAAGGGCTGGGCGATTGCCGCCACTCTGGGCGTGATCCTGGGCGCAGCTTACATGCTCTGGCTTATCCAGCGGCTCTTCTTTGGACCGGAGAGTAAGCTGGCCGCGTCGACGCCCCCTGACGACCTGCATCAGGGCCAGTTGGCCTTCCTGTGGCCTCTGGCCGTGTTGATGCTCGTCATGGGCATGGCGCCGATGCTATGGATGCCGATCATCCAGACCGCCCCACATCCTCCGCAATCACTGTCAACTTCATTCCATGGGGAGGGCCAGCGGTGAATCCAATTCCCGGCATCTATCGCATCCTTCCCGAAGTCATCCTCACGCTGACCGGCGTAGCCGTAATGCTGCTCGACGCTTCGCTACCACCCACATTCCCGCGCCGCTATCTGGGCGTAGTGGCCGCATTCGGAACCACCTTCGCGCTGTGGGCCAGCCTCTGGCAAATTTCCCTGCCCATGGGCACCGGCTTCTCTGGTACGGTCGAGACCAGCGCCTTCACCGTCTTCTTCCACGTGCTCATCTGCGGACTCGTGCTAGTGGCCTTGCTGCTCTCACTGGACACGCTCCCTGAAGAGAGCCATCATCAGGGCGAGTTTTACGCGCTCATCGTCTTCGGCGCAGTGGGAATGTGTCTGCTCACCGGCGCGGTCGAGCTGCTGCTGGTCTTCATCGCGCTGGAGATCTCCTCCATAGCGACGTATGTGCTGGTCGGTTACCGCAAATACACCGCCCGCGGACCGGAAGCGGCGATCAAGTACTTTCTGCTCGGCTCCTTCGCCACCGCCTCTCTGCTCTACGGCATCGCCATGATCTTCGGCGCAACCGGCACAACCGAAATTTACGAGATCGCCCACCTTGCGCCCACCGCGCAGAATCACTCGCTGATCCTGGCCGGGCTGGGGCTGATGCTGGTGGGCATTCTCTTCAAGGTCTCCGCCGCACCCTTCCACGTGTGGACGCCGGACGTATATGAAGGCGCGCCCTCGCCGGTGGTGGCGTTGATTTCCACCGCGCCCAAGGCCGCGGCCTTCGCTTTGCTGCTGCGCGTGGTTTACGAAATGTTGCCCTCGCTGCGCTTGGTCTGGTCGCCGCTGCTGTGGGGGGTCGCCGTGCTCTCGATGACCGTGGGCAACCTAGCCGCGCTGCGCCAGACGAACGTCAAGCGTATGCTGGCCTACTCCTCCATCGCCCATGCCGGCTACCTGCTGGCCGCCTTCGCGGGCTTGGGCAACGACGGCATTATGGCCGCCTGCTTCTACATCGCGGCCTATGCGGCGATGAACGTGGGCGTCTTTGCGGTGGTTACACTGGCCAGCGGCTACAACGAGAAGCTGCCGCTGATCGACGATTTTCGCGGACTCATCTACCGCTCGCCGCTGCTGGGCAGCCTGCTGATCTTCTTTCTTGCGTCGCTAATCGGCATTCCCTTCACCGGCGGATTCTTCGGCAAGCTGACCACATTCGCCACTGCGCTTGGCGGCGGAGCGATCTGGCTGGTCATTATCGGCCTGCTGAATTCGGGCCTGGCCGCCGCGTACTATCTACGCCTGGCCCTGGCCGCGGCAGAGCATCCGGCCAACGAAAACTCCTCCACTCCTGCGCCAAGAGTCGGCATTGCTGTGGGCGCGGCACTGCTGATGGCGGTTGCGGCCACGCTGTTTCTGGGCGTTCGCCCTAATCTTGTGCTGGGCGCAGCCGAGGCAGGCGCTCATACGCTGCAAGCGCCTCCGGCGGAGAGCAGTGCGCCAGACCTAGCTGTCGAGCCTCCGACACAGCCCTGAAAGCTTCCTCAGATCGGATACAGCGCTGAATCGGCGGAGACCCGCACGACCCTGGAATCCCTCGGCGGATTCCGCGCCAGCAGGCTCTTGTAGTAGCCCACCGTCAGGCCAAGGACGCGCCCGTTTACATAGTGCTCGATCACCCAGGCGCGAGCGGCTGTGCCCATGCGGCAGCGGCGTTTCGGGCTGCGCAGCAATTGCAGCACAGCCTCGCTGATGGCTACCGGATAGCCGGGAGGAATCAGCAGTCCTGTCACCTCCGGCACCACGGCGTCGCGGGAGCCGGTGGACAAGGTTGTCACCACGGGAATCCCGGTGGCTGCGGCCTCCAGAACGACGTTGGGAAAGCCCTCCCGCCAGGTCGGCAGAACCATTACGTCCATCACACGGTAATAGGGCGCCGTGTCGGCCACAAACCCTGTCATGTGAATCCGCGGGTGGCTCCGGATGCGAGCGCGCAGAGCTTCTTCAAGCGCATCTTCGGCGGCGTCAAACCAGCCTACCAGCAGCAGATGTGCCTCCGTCTTCGCGGCCAGGATGGCGTCGAATGCCTCCACCAGCTCCGGCAGCCCCTTGTCGCGGGTTAATCGCCCCACAAAGCCCACAACCAATGCATGGAGCGGAAGACCCAGCCCCGCGCGCAGACTGCCCGGTCCCGGCTGAAAGCGCTCCACATCGACGCCGTTGCTGCTGCCGCTACCCAGCAGGCGCAGCTTGCTCTCCGGCGCCAGGCCCAGCGCGAGCGCTTGGTTGCGCAGGCTGTCGCTGTTGCACAGCACGGAATGAGAACAGGCGGAGGCCACTCTCTCCGTGGCCAGCAAAATGCGGCGTTTGACTCCCGTGCAGGTTTCCAGCTTGAGTCCGCGCAGGCAATAGACCCGCGTTGGCACACCGCAGAGCATGGCGGCGATCGAGCCCAGCAGCCCGGCCTTGGGCGTGCTGAACTCTGTCATCTCAGGCTTGAGCCGGAAGAGCAGCCACCACAGGCGTGCAAGGGAAACAATATCCGCCAGCGGCGCAATCTCCCGCCGCATGGGAATCGCAATCGACTCGACCCCTTCCTGCGCGGCTGTGCGGGTGAGCAGCTCGCCGGGGGCCGAAACCAGCGTGACGCGAAAACCCGCCTCGCGCAGCGTGCGCAAGCGGTCGCCCAGCACCAGGCAGGTTTGCGGACTGGTGATGCCAACGACGATGTGGGGGCTTCGCGATGATGGGTATGGCTGAACCGGATAAGCGGCTGAGGATGAGAAACGGTTGCGCACATTAAAGGATGTGGGCAAAAAGGCAGGAACCGCTGCCCGAAAGCTGCGTTTGAACACGAGTCCCTCCCAAAAAGGACCTTCGCGTCCCAATACGAAACCGGATCGAGGACGCGCACGGAAAGGGACTCGACGGATTTAGGAGTTCATGTTAGAGGATGTTGCGAGCAACCTTATGCCCTGGCAGATCCACTCCCATTCACCGTTTAGCAGCTCTCCTCGTGAGAACGCAGAACGAGACCGAACAGACGGTCTCCCGCTGGAGTTATGCAGAAATCAATACTCTCAGGAAACATTAGTCTAATTTAGTTTGTCAAGAAGAAAATATTTGAGGAAATATGTGCTTGACTTGCTGATAAGATGAACGATTGCTCTATACTCGCTGAAATCCCGGAGGTTTTTCACAGACCATGAATCACCGTCCCAGGGTACTCTTGTTGATTCCCCACCTCGGCGGCGGTGGCGCGGAGCGCGTGATGGCGCTTCTGGCAAGCGGCCTCTCCGCGGAGAAGTACGAGCTGCATCTGGTGGTGATCACGCAAGCTGAGACCGGCGAGGAGTTGCCTTCCTGGGTTCAAATCCACGCTCTGGGCGCTCCCAGGGTACGCGCCGGGGCCTTCCGCCTGCTCCGGCTGGTTCGCCGCGTTAAGCCCGGCCTGATCCTCTCCGGCATCTTCCACCTGAACTTCCTCGTGCTGCTGCTGCGCCCCTTTTTCTCGTACGGAACGCGTGTCCTTGTGCGCCAGAACGGGACTGTCTCCTCCGCCCTGAACTTCGGCAGGCTGCCCTGGACAACCCGTCTGCTCTACCGGCTGCTCTACCGCCGCGCCGACCGCGTAATCTGCCAGACGAGGGCGATGGCCGAGGATCTGGCGCAGGAACTTGGTCTTCCCGAAGGCCGGCTCGCGGTGCTGCCCAACCCTGTGGATGTGGAGGAGATTCGCCATTCCACCGGCCTGCATCCGGCGTCGCGAACCAGCCCCGGTCCGAATCTGCTGGCGGCTGGAAGGCTCTCGCCGGAAAAGGGCTTCGATCTGCTGCTGCGAGCCTTGACCTTAATGCGGAGTGAGTTTTCCAGTGTCAGTCTGACGATTGTCGGCACAGGGCCCGAGGAAGAGGCACTGAAGGCCGAGAGCCATGCGCTGGGACTCGATGAGGCCGTGCGCTTTGCCGGTTACCTCACGCATCCCTGGTCCTTCTTCCCGGAGGCAACACTCTTTGTGCTGCCCTCCCGTCATGAAGGCCTGCCCAATGCCTTGTTGGAAGCGGCTGCCGCGGGACTACCCATTGTGGCCTTGCCGGCTTGCGAAGGTCTGGTTGAGCTGCTGCAAGGTCAGCCTGGTGTCTGGCTCGCCCCTGAAATCTCCGCCGAAGCGCTGGCCGCTTCCCTGCTTGCCGCTCTTCATGCGCTGCGGCCGGGGGAGCGCTTTACCCACTCCTTCGTTGAAGCCTTCCGCCTCGATCGCGCTATCCCGGCCTATGAGCGTCTGATTGACCAGTGCCTGGCGGAGAAGCGGTGAGCCAGTAGAAGACTGGCCCCAGCAACGCCACCACCGTAGCCAGCAGCAGCGCGGAGATCGCGCCGATCTTCTCCGCGCGCGCGGCATAAAGCGCAAAAATGATCAGCATCAACGGTGCCACTCCCAGGAGCGATGAAACCGCCAGATTCCCCGCCTTGAAAGGTCTGTTCATTTCCGGTTCGCGCAGGCGCAGCACTATCAATGCCGCAAACTCCAGCAGCAGGCTTGAGCCGTAGAGAATGAGATCAATCGAGATCAGCCGCTCAAAAGGAAGGCTCAGCGCTGCTGCCCACGCCGCTCCGCACAGCAGCACGCTCACCCACGGCACGCCTCGCCGGTTGCGCCGGGCAAGAACTCGCGGCAGCATTCCATCCTCGGCCATCGCCATCGGCAGCCGCGTATAACTCAACACCAGCGCATTGAACATTCCAAAGCCGTTGATGCAGCCGCCGGCGATCACCGCCAGGCCAAGCAGCGGTCCCCCCAGTAGCACCGCCACGTTCGTCCAGTCTCCGGTTGAGAAGCTGGCCGTTGATATGCCTGCCGCCGCCATCGCGCCCAACGGCAAAAGATAACTCACCGCCACCAGCATCGTCGACCAGATCATCGCCCGCGGGTAGTTGCGCTGCGGATTCTCCACCTCATCGGCAACAGTGGCCGCATTGTCCCAGCCCATGGTATTCCACAGGGCCACTTGAATCGCGGTTGCGATCCCGGCCGTTGAGTGAATGCCGCCCCATTGCACCTTCGGATGCAAGGTAAACCCATGCCAAAAGCCGAGCACAACCAGAATCGCGAACGGCGCCAGCAGCAGCACAAACAACCCCATTGAACCATTGCCCACTGAGGGCGCGCCTCGCAGATTCCAAACCGTGCAGATCACCACCACAGTGAGCGCACATCCAAAGTGGCCCGCCCCGGCGGTGAGCGAGGGGTTGAATTTGCCCAGATAGCTCACAAAAAGGACCGGATAGATGGCCATGTCAAATATGCTGGCAGTGAGCGATAGCCAACCCTCCTGAAACCCCCAAAAGGGCCCCATCGCGCGGCGCACCCAGACATAGAAGCCGCCGTCGACGGGCATCGCGCTGGCCAGTTCGCCCACCATCAGCGCCGTTGGCAAACTCCAGACAAATGGCAGAACAAGAAGAATCAGGATCGCCGTGCCGTAACCAGCGCCGCCCAGAATGTCCTCAATGCCGTAGGGTCCGCCGGAAACCATGAAGTAGGTAGCTGCGATCAGAGGCAGGAGCCGCAGCTTTCCCCGGCGGCCGGATTGAAAAACATTACGCACGAGCGAACCCCCGAATGATTCCGGCGTATAGAACGGTCACGACTTCACTCTGCCGCACATCCAGCATATTGAATCCGGGCTTCAGACCCTGAGGGAATGTCTTACGCAGGCAAGTCTTTTCCGGGATTCTAAAAGTTTACTCAATTTCCCCTTTCGGCAGCAGCTTCCAGCTCCAGTACCAGAGGAAAAGGAAGGTGCTCACCGTCCAAAGCGATGTGGCCAGCGCGATGCCCGCCACTCCCATCCAGCGCATAAGGATCAGATTCAGCGCCACATCCAGCGCCAGATTCAGCGCGCCGCAATAGAAGATCAGATCGCTTCTGCGCAAGGCAACCAGAAAACGGTAGAAGACCCGGCTGGAAACGAAGAAAGGAATCTGAATCGCGTACATCGCCAGCACCGGCGTCACCAGCGCCGTGTCGTTTGGCCCGAAGACGCCATGCTGAAAGGCAGTGCGAATCAGCCAGTGCGAGCCGGCGATAAGTGCCAATGCTATGGGCGTCGACACCAGCGCCGTCAGCCGCACCCAGGTGCGCAGCGTGTGGCGGCAGCCGACCCAATCTTCGTGAACGATCATGCGCGAAAAATGCGGGACAACGGCGGAAGAAACCGCCCCGGCCAGCAGCGTAATCACCACGCTGACAAAGCGGTTGGCGTAGGCCAGCGCGGAGACACTCCCGGCGGGCAGCATCGCGGCCATCGACTGATCCACCAGCAGCCCGCCCGAGGCCACCACCCCGCTCAGCAGCACGGGCCCATACTGCCGCGCCACCTCGCCCGTCGCCTCGGTCGCTCCGTGCCACCAGAGCCGGAAGCGATAGCCGCGTGCATCCATCATCCACGCCAACGTGCCGGCGTGGATCAGCGCGCCCGCCAGCGTCGCATAGACCATCGCCCAGATTCCATAGCGACCGCCCAGCAGCAGCGCTCCAAGAATGATCGCCACCGGGGTCGCCACCGGAGCCAGCGCGGGCAGCGCAAAGCGGTCAAAGGTATTCAGCACGGCAGTGCAGTTGGTGGCGATTCCGGTGATCAGCACCACCGGCAGCAGAGCGTAAAAGAGCCGAATCGAGAGCGCCAGCTTCTCCGCGGGAAAGTGCGAGGCGATCAGCGGAAAAAAGCCGCGCGCCGTCAGAGCCATCACCACCGTTGCCGCGGTCAGCAGCACACAAACCCAAAGCATTGAACTGGACAGAAGCTGCTGCGCCCGCTCCTGGCCTTCGCGTTCCCTTACACGCACCAGCGTCGGCACCAGCGCCTGGTTCATCGACTCCGAGATCAGGTTGATCAGCAAGTTGGGAATCAGGAAGGCCGCGAGAAAGGCATCCATCGCATCCGAGCGGCCATAGACTCCAGCGACGGCAAACTCCTTGAAGATCGCGACAATCTTGACCAGAATCCCCGCCGCGGTCACCGCCGCCGCCGCGCGAAAGATGCGCCGGTTGACGCTGCCGCCCTGGAGGAGCTTCGTGATTTGGCCGACTGCAAACATGAGGTCAGAATTACCCGCCAGACTAAAGGATTGGCTCGGTGGCCGCCTATAACTTTCGGCGCGGCGCGGCTGATGGAAAGTACTCTGCCAGCTCCTCCGGCTGCTCAACCGCCAGCCTTCCCGCCAGCGCAATCATCGCCAGCATCAGCCAGGTGGTGCGGCTCTCCTCCACGGTGGCTACCAGCGAGGTGACCAGCCAGACCGCAAGCGTAGTGGCCAGCGCCCACTTGAGCGGGCCGCGGATTTGCGTGATCGACCAAACGGCAATGGCTACGATAATCGAAGCCAGAAAGAGCGCGCACAGGCCTCCGGTGACAGCGATGGTCAGAGCCGTGTTGTGCGCTGTATCGATAGGCGCCACGCCGGCCGCGCCGACAAACGTGCCCGCCCCTGTGCCGAAGATGGGCGCGCGCACAAAGGCATGCCAGCCGGCCGCCCATATATTCCACCGCTGGTTCAGGTCACCGCTCTGAAGCTGTTCGGAGATGGTGGCCAGGCGCGCAAAGGTTTCGCCCGGAATGGTGAGCCACAAGGCGGCGACCACCGGCGGCAACGCCAGTGCTCCTGACAATACTCTGCGCTGGTGGCCAAATGCCAGCAGAAAGCCGCTGCCCGCCAGCGCCACAAGAGCTGCCAGGAACCCTCCGCGCGATGCCGTGAGCAAGACGGCCACCACTCCCAGCGGCATGTATCCGGCCGCCAGCAGACGCCAGGGCCAACGCGGCTCACTGTTCAGCAGCAGCGCCGCCAGCGGGAAGCCCAGGTTGAGAAAGCGGGCCACGTCGTTCGGGTCCTGTCCTGTGGCGACAAATCGAATCTGGTCGGCAACCGTCTCGGCTGTGGCGAAGTTCGCCAGCGTCAGCAGGGCCAGCACCCAGGAGCCGGCCACGGTGGCCCGCAACAGCGCGCGCAGATCGCCGGCGCTCTCGGCAAACTCCCATACCAGCCAGACGATGAGTACCTCCTGGAGATAGCCGCGCAGCTTGGCCACGGTCACCTGCGAATCGATGGTCCAGAAACAGGTACAGCAGTACCAGAGGAAAAAAGCCAGCACCAGCCATTGCATCGGGCCCGGAGAACGCATACGGCCGGCCTGAAGAACCGCTGGAATCGCCACCAGAAGCAGCAATACGCCAATGAAGCGGGCGATGTTGCCCAGCGGCGCGCCCAACTCCAGGGAATATTCCCAGGGAATCGCGAAGGCGAAGAGCAGCAGCAGAAGCCGGGCGATACGGCGCATCAGAGGAAACCTTTCAGGAATCCGAATCTACGGGAATGACTCTCCCGGAAATCGTTTCTTTCCGGAGAATAATCACCGGAATTTGGGGAACAACAAACAAAACAATCGCCCACGGGAAGCTGATCACTCTGAAGTAAAACAACAGCAAGCAAGAAAAAAATACCGTAGCGCAGAAAACCATCGTCCAGCGCATCCGCCCAAGAGCCTTGAGTCTCCCGCGCACTATGAAGAACCATGGCAGGCAAAGCAGCCATGAGCCGGTATCCAGGGCATATCTCCAAACCCGCGAGTTAGCCATGCCGCCCACGTCGCCCCGCAGCAGATGCAGTACGTGCCACAGGCCGGCGATCAACATCAGGAAGATTGCAAACTCCAAAGCGGAGAGCGGTGCAACCGGACGCAACGGCTTCACTGGAAGCTTGACTCCTTCAGACGATAACTCGCCTTGTGCTGATTTGCTTTCGAAGAGGATCGCGGGAAGCTGGAGAAGAAGGAAAAGCCCCAGCGTCTCCTGGCGGTTGGTGTACTTGAAATAAAACGCGGCGGGACAGGCAATAAATACGATGAGAAAGTATGGCCAGAAGCTCCAGCGCGGCAATCCGGCATCCGCCAGACGGCGCTCCAGGCTTCTGATCCAGAAGACGCCCAGGAGAATCAGGCAATATCCCACGGCCATCCACGCGCGACGGCTCTCCGCATGAGCCTGCAGCAGCCGTTGAGCCGCTCCGCTTAGACCCGCGACCATCAAGCACGAGAACAGAAATGTTATGCGTCCGAACTGCTTCTTCAACTTTGAGTCAGGCAATAGAAAACTCCTTGTTCTGCATTCTCTATTAGATGCGAAGAAATCTCTATTCAGGTAATTTCGAAAAGAAGAGATTCCCTCGATTTGCTAAAGCCGTGCCCTTTCAAAACAGTGGCTCATCCAAAGGATCACTTCAACTATAACCTTGACTCTCCCGGCCTCAGAACCTCTGCGAATAGACCAGCCCTGCATAAATCGTGACGCCAATTGCCGATTGAATGGCCGATTCCATCGTCCGATTCCACAGATTTTTGGCCGCCGAGTCGGGCACAAAAAGAATATCTCGGTCGCGTACCAGCTGGTCGGGCTCCTGGCCGTGCAGCATCCGCTTCAGGTTGAGGCTGGTCAGGGTGCGTCCGCCCTTCTGCTCACGGATGAGAATGGCCTTGCTTATCGCGGCGTTCTGCGTCGGTCCCCAGGCCAGCGAAAGAGCCTGCACCACCGTCAGCCCCTGCGCCGGATCGACCGGAAATCCGCCGGGACGCTGCACATCGCCCACCACGAAGACCAGCCCCGCGCGGCTGACCTGAACGGTGTCGCCGGGGACGAGCTCCGGGTTGTGGTCCGTCGCTGTGTCCGTGCCGCTGGGGTCCAGCACCACTGGATGCGGCGTCTGGGCGTCGTCGCGGTGGAAGATGTTCACCAGGCGGCCCGCGTTCGGCGCCAGTCCGGAGGCGGCTGAGAGCAGGTCCAGCAGCCGATGGTGCAGCGTGTAGGGATAGATGCCGGGGCGCACTACCTCGCCCAGTACGCTCACGTCCTGGCCGGCGTAGGAGGTCACCAGCACTGAGACCTGCGGATGCAGCAGCATTCCCTGGGCCACTAACGCGGCTTCAATGGCGTGCGCGGCGGTTTGTTCGTCCATCCCACCCACCTGCACTTCATGGATCATCGGCAGAGTCACCGTGCCCGACGGCGAAACCCGCACCGCGGAATGGAACTCCGGGGTGTGAACCTCGCTGACATCGAGAAAATCGCCGGGTGCGATGGGAGCGGGCATCGGCGAGGCCGATTGCGCGCCGGCCAGTGGCGGCAGCCCAGTCTGGACCGGGCTGTTCCAGGTTGCCGGCGAATCCTTGGGATTGGGCAGATTGGAGTTCTGCTGAGAGGCTGGAATGCGGACCACCCCCGTGGGCAGCCCGGAGGTGCTGGGCGTAGGTGCCTGGCCGTGGGCCATCGAGCCAGCCAGCACGATCGCCAGCAACGCAACAATCGTACGAGAAGGACGGATCGACTCCATCAAGAGCGCGCCTCCCACCGCCAGCCAGAGGCCGGCAAAAAGCGTAATGGCCATGTAGAGCGGCAGATCGGGCGCCACCGGCTTCACCGGTTGGCGGGCATAATCCACAACGGAGATATTGGAACCCTCGATGCCGGCGGCCAGACCCGCTTCCTCGGCCTTCCCCAGCACCTGCACGTAGAGATCATGATCCGCGTTGACCTCCTCGCGCATCGCCGCGTACTCCGCGGCTGCTTCATTGGCCTTCATGCCCTCGCTGGTCGCGTCTTCAAGATTCTTGCGTACCAATTGTTCGCGGTCGACAGCCATCTGCCATGCTCCGCGGAAGCGCTCCACCAGCTTGGCGTCTTCGCCTTGCTTCTGCCGGTCCAGATCCTGCAACTGGCGGCGAACCTCGACGACGCGCGGGAAGTTGGGGCCGTGTTCGATGTTGAGCTGCGCCTGTTCCTGTTCGAGCTGACTGTGCTGGGCGTGAATCTGCTGGAGCAGCGCGGTGGCGAAGTTGCCGCTTTCGGCCTGCAAACGCGGATCGGAGGCAATGACCAGCTCCGGATCGCCCTGCGAGGCCGCCCGGTACTGCGCCTCGCGCAAAATGCGGTCCGTGGAGGCTGCCACCAGCTCGCGGCCCAGCTCATCCAGCTCCAGCAAGGCCGAGGTGTGCTGGGTCTCGCCCGGCTGGCCGTTGGCCAGCATTTCGGGCGTATTCAGCAGACCATGCTCCCGCTGGAAGGCCGCCAGCCGCAACTGATCCCGCTCGCCGCGCACCTTCAACTCCTTGAGCTGGCCCTGTAGCCACTCCGAGGCCTGCAATGTAGCCTGCACGCGCGACTCCATGTCCTGCTGGCCGTAGGCGGCAATCAAAGCGTTCACCACGCTGGCCGACAGCGCCGCGTCCCGGCATCGAAAGCGAATCTGAATCAGCAGCGTGCGCGGCAGGGTTTCCACGTGAAGCCGCTCCTGAAACCTCTCCAGCAGCCAGGCCTGAGCGTCGGCGGCGGGCGCTTCTGCGTGAAAATCCGGGTACTTGCCGGCCGACCAACCCATGAACCCCGGCGCCTGATAGAGTTTGAGGCCGGTAATCACCTTCCAGGCCAGTTGGTCGCTGCGAAAGACATTAGCCAGAGTCTCCTGCTGCAACGGCGCGGAGAGAATTGAGGCAGCAATCATCGGCTCAGCCGCCTTCAGACTGAGCGTGGATGAAGGCGAGGTACGAATTGCGACCTTGGCGCTGGCCTCGTATTGATTGGGGGCGATAAGGCAATAGAGCAGGCATGCCAGCAGCAATCCCCCCATCACCGAGACAACCAGGCGCCGGCGGCGGGCCAGCACCACCCATAGCTCGCGGATGGATCGAGAATTACGCCCACTGGCGCTGGGCCGCGCATCAAGCTCGTGGGGCGATTCGAACGGAACGTGATCTGATTCCGGCACAGGCTGGGAACCTCTCTCCCTACTTTCAATAGGTGGAGGCAGACCTGGGATTCAAAACAAAACAATGCTACAAAGGGAATCTCCGCCAGTGTGCTTGATTGGAATCAATCCCGTCAAGAGATTCCGTAAAAAAGACCGCGAGAAGAGAGAAAAACCGCCTCGGAGCAGGTATTTACTCCGCTCCGCCGCCGCTCCGGTACCACTCGACGGTGCGGCGCAGGCCTTCGCGGAAATCCACAATGGGCGCATAGCCGAGCAGTTCCCCGGCCAGTCGGATATCGGCCAGCGAGTCGCGGATGTCGCCGGCGCGCGCTGGCTCGTAGGCCGGCTGGCCTCGATAGCCGGTCAGATCCCGCAGAATCTCGAAAGTTTTATTCAGCGTACTGTTGCTGCCCGTTGCCAGGTTCATCATCCGGCCTGAGACCTTTTCCGCTGGCGCGGCGGCGGCCAGCAGATTGCCGTGGACTACATTATCGATGTAGGTAAAGTCGCGGCTTTGTTCGCCGTCGCCGTAGATGGTGATTTGCTCTCCTGCCAGCATCCGGCGGCAAAAGATGGCCAGCACTCCGGAGTAGTGCGAGGTGGGATCCTGGAAGGGTCCAAAGACGTTGAAGTAGCGTAATACCACAGTCTCAAGCCCATACGCGCGGGTGAAGGCGCCCATATAATGCTCGCCGGCCAGCTTGGCCACGGCATAGGGCGAGATGGGTTTGGGCAGCATTCCCTCGTGCTTGGGCAGCGTTGGCGTGTCTCCGTAGGCCGCCGACGAGGCCGCGTAAATCACCCGCCTCGTCCCGGCGGCTCGGGCGGCCACCAGCAAATTCAAAGTAGCGTCTACGCAATTCCGGTTGGTGCTCACCGGATCGTCTACCGAGCGCGGCACCGAGGCCAGCGCCGCCTCGTGGAAGACGATCTCGATTCCGGCGCAGGCCTTGGCGCAGACTGCCGGATCGGCCAGGTCGCCCTCAATGAACTCCATCGCCTCCAGGCCCGCCAGGTTGCTGCGCTTGCCGGTGATAAAACTGTCGATGCCGCGTACGGTTTCGCCACCTGCCAGCAAGGCCGCGGCAATCGAGCGGCCGATAAAGCCCGCTACTCCGGTCACAAGATAGCTTGCCAAAAAACTCTCCCCTGAAACCTGTTTGCAGCAGGCGCAATGCCGGCAGCCCGCTAGAAAAAGGATACTACCCCGGTAGCGCCACAAATCCATCAAGGGTCGAAGGGGATGCTTCTGCGCGTGCCCTGCAACAACCCGCCAGGCTCCATCAGTTCGTGTTGGCCTGAGACGGCGGTTCGGGAGGATGCGACTGCGGCCGGTACAACATGGCAGGAAGCAGCATGGACGTATAAGCGCATGCGGTCACGGCCAGCGTCCACGCCACATAGATCCAACCAGTCCGAAGGGTCAAACAAGTGACGATGGACACCACCAGAGCGATTCCGCCGGGAACGATAAATCCGCGAGCCACCCCGGAGATGGTAGGGTTGCGGAACGGCTGGCTGGCAACTGGATTGAAGCCACTGACTGAGGTGCTTTCCAGCGAATTCTGCGTGGCCCTCCATCGTTGTATCGACCGCAATAATCTCCGCTGCGTGGCGAGCCAATCCAGCGTATGCAGGATGAATGCATGGCTCTCTCCTGACTCAGGGTTGCGAAACCTCACCATGGGCTGGCGCCGGAACCAGTTGGAGGGCGCCGCCGCCACCATGCCGACTTCGACAACATCGGCCGGATTTAGCGCTATTGTCATGCGCTCACTTTGGTAACAAAGCCTTCCGTTTGCGAAGCGAAGCAGGCCTGCATCGCAAAAGCGTGAGTTGCCGTAGATGCGTGCTTCGCCATCCGGGGCAAAACCTAATAACTGTCCGCCGACGCCGAGTTTTTCCGCTAGCTTTCGCCTGAGACGGGTGTAACTGAAGGCCATCACAGCCGAGACCAATCCCTTGGTGAGCAGACATCCCAGGACAATTCCAGCCACGGCCTGCGCCACTTCGAATGCCGAAAACCTATAGAGAAACCAGGCAACCGGGAGACCGGCGCCACAGCTGCCGAAAATCACGGACCAGACGTGGATACCTGTGTTGTTCTTCTGCCACCCCGGCGTAAAGAGCTCTCCGCCGTGCTCCTCCGCCGGAATCTCGTAGTGTTCAACCGGGTCATCTTTGTCGCACAAGTTTTCCACTTCGGCCTTTCCCAGTCGCGCGGCGATGGCCAAGGCCCGAATGCGCCGGCGCGTGGAAGGATGGGAGGAGAAACATTCCGCCATGGCGTTCAGGTCAAGAGGTTGGTAGTTGTAGCGAGCGATTCTGGCCAGCGAACTGATCATTCCTCGTGGATCTCCGATGAGAGCTGCCGCGCTTGCGTCGGCCGCAAACTCGCGCTTTCGCGCCCCATGCAAAGAGGCGAAGAAGATCGCAAGTGGGAGGATCATAAACGCAACCAGACCGCCGGGCATCAGGTATGCGAACTCCCTGACCGGCGTTTCGCACAACAGCATCGCGATACACAGGGCCATCCAGGCGCCGTGGTTGGATTGACGCACATGAGATAGCTCGTGGGCCGCAACCGAGTCCATTTCGCGCTTGCTGAGCAACCCTACCAGAGGAGCTGTCAGCAGAATCACTTTGCCCCGCAGCATAAGTGCATTTGCAACCGGAGAACGCGTTGAGAAAGAGATGTAGACCTTGACCTGGGGGTATCCCACCCGGGCAGCCAGTGCCGATATACGCTCCTTCATCTCACCGGCCATCAGCAGCCTTACCCTGGCGCCGGTTCGTGCTCGGTTCCACGCACGGCGCACAAGGAGAAAGACGGGCGCGGCGGAGATCCAGCCCGCCACGGCAATCCAATCTCCCCTGTTGATCGACGGCAAAGCTCCCACGACACAAGTCAGGATCAATGGAATGACCGCATAGCCCAGGAAGACCTCGCCAAATCTCCCGGTGCGCACCCGGCCGCCGCGCATACGGCTTCCGATAGAGACGCCGAGGGCAACGCAGAACAAAGGCGGCCAGAGGTCCACGAACAGGGCTGCGTAGTTGGCCAGCGGTGTATCAAACAGCAGAATGCGCAGAGGGGCAGCCGCCTCAAGTTGCGAGGCAGCACACATCCAGACCATGGTGCCCAGCAGGATCGCGGAGAGTGCGAGGCCGGCGAATCCCGCTCGCGACATGATCGTCGAGATCAGCGTGAGCGCCAGAGCCAAGGCAAGCAGCGGAAGATATACGCCGGCCAATTGGCCGGGCTGAAAGCCAAACCGAATCCTGATGGGCCCCGGCGCCACGCCCTCCGCGAACCGTGTTGTCCGGGTCACGCGTGGTCCATCCACCTCCTCCGCCATGGGAATTGAAGACGATGCAAATCCCAGGCGTGGAGCATTCACCCAGAGTTCAATCGCGGTGGATCCGTTGAGCTTTCGTGCGATCGGTTCAAGGTCCAGCACTGCTTCGAGCGCAAGGCCGTCGCGTCGCAGCGCCCGCCTGCAGCGTATTGCGTTCCCTCCATTCTCATCGGTTTTTAGACCTTCCTGGCAGTGAAGGGCTGCAGGCAGGAGTGAAACCAAGTCTATTCCACCGGTCGAGGACCAGGCGCCCAGCGTGGCCTCTCCGGTAGTGTCCATGCGAACCTGCACATGCAGTTCCGGCCCCATCTCTCGAATAGTGACCATTTGCGCCCATCCCGCAGGGAACAGGGCAAAGCACAGCACTCCGGCAAAGGCGCCTGCAAAGATTTTCTTCAAGGTTTTGGTCCACCCCGAACCGGACAATCCTGCAAAATATCTACTCCCAATCACCCACAGTTAGTCGATAGACCAAGTGTTTTCTGATCCCTGGCGTCTATTCCCTATTCCCTGTCTTTAAGCGTCGGCATCTCTCCCAGCGCCCGTGCCTCGGCCACCACAAACTCAAGATGCTCAAGGACTTCCTCCACGGTCATGGTATAGATTTCCCGCCGCGAGTCGTAGCCTTCCTCAATCAATTGTTTCAGGAACCGGCCCGCAATCTGGACGGCGAGCTGGTCGGTGATCACCTTTCCTGTCAATAACTTCTGCCGCCCCCAAGCCTCCAGAGGCAAGGCAATCCACATCGGCCGCCCGTTCACGTCGAAGCGCACATCGACAGCGTCGGCGTGCCGTGTGGCGATGGCCACCTGCGTGCCCTTCCAGCGGCAATTCAGCTCTTCCCCACTCCAGCGATCCTTCACAGAAAACTCTTCAAACATTCCCCTAGCCTAGCGCCAAGCCCGGCCCACCGCAAGCGCCATCGACAGAATAAGCGCTATGCGGGCCTGGGTCGCTGCACTCATGAGATAAGAGTGGTGTAGCCGGGTGGACGCCTCTGTTCACGCGCTGATAGACTAATAGGGTTGCAGTCGCAGGCCACCTGCCGTACCGAGCTGCCTGTAAGTCTAGAAACCAAGGATAAGAAATCCCGTGGATACAAGAACCCGTCATGCCCTGAAGAAGAACAGTTTTGCCCAGGCCACCGCAAGCAGCATGAGTTGGCTGAGCGGTCATCGTTCCGGCGTTCAACGCTGGGCCATCGTTATTGTTGCCGTGCTGGTTGCGGGTGGACTCGCCCTCGGTTACTGGGTTTGGGCCTCGAATAAGGCCGACACCGCGCTGGGCACGGCTCTGGACGCCTACACCGCGCAGTTGGCGCAGCCCGGAGCCCCGGCAACCCCGGGAGTCTACGCGACGGCCGGCGATCGCGCCAAGGCTGCCAATCAGCAGTTTCTTGCGGTGGCCAAACAGTATGGCTGGCTGGCCGATGGCGCCAAGGCCCGCTATTTTGCCGGCGTTACCTATGAGGAACTGGGGCAGAACGGCCCGGCTGAGACGGAGTTTAAGGCCGCGGCCGGAGCCTGGGACCGGAATCTCTCGAATCTGGCCAAACTGGCGCTGGCCGGGCTCTATCACCAGACCAGCCGCGACGCCGAGGCAATTGACATTTATAAGGCGCTAGCCGCCAAGCCGTCGGACACGGTTTCAACCGCCGTGGCGCAGCTTGACCTGGCGGACCTCTATGCCGCCACCGGCAAGCAGGATCTGGCGAAGGTGCTATGGGCCAAGGTGAAGGACGCCGACAAGGATGGCGAAGCCGGTTCGATTGCGTCACAGAAGCTGGGCGCCAATCAGTAAGGAAGAGAATCAAAGAAAGAGGCTCGCGAAGCGAAAGCCTTCGTGAGCCTCTTTTTTGCGCCGAAGCATGATTGCATCCGAGCATTTTTCCCCTCCCGCGCGTCTGGTGGACTATGAGCGCGGGCCAGGCGGTATTCTCAGGTTGGATGGAGATCGCGAATAAAGCTGTGGTCGACGAGGCTCGCAAGCAAGCGGAAGAGCAAGCGCTGGCGGGGCTGGTAAGCCAGTACGCGGGAACGCTCTACCGTGTGGCTTACTCGGTTCTGCGCAACTCCGCGGACGCCGAAGACGCCGTGCAGGAGGCGTTTGTGCGCGTGCTGCGCCACCGCGATACGCTCCATGAGGTGCGCGACCAGCGGGTGTGGCTGATCCGCATTGTGTGGAATGTCGTGCTGGACCGCAAGCGCCGCATGAAGACCCGGCCGGAGACCGACGACGTGGCCGAGCTGGCGCGCGTGCTGCCCGCCGAAGGGCTGACCGCCGACGAGCGCGTTGCCGCCGCCCAGCACCACGCCCGCGTGCTGGCCTGCGTGGAGCAGCTTCCCGCCAAGGAGCGCCAGGTGCTGATGCTCTCCGCCTTCGAGGAGCTGACCAGCGTGGAGATAGCCTCGGTGCTGGGCATCACCGAGTCCAGCGTGCGCTCGCGGCTCTTTCGCGCACGCAACCTGATGGCCGGTTTGCTGGACCACACAAGGAGTTTGCGATGAAAAGACAACAGAGATCAGAAATCGGAGAGCAGGGGGAAGGGACGTCCAGTCCGGCAGAAGAGACGCTACGGCTTATCGCCCGCCTCTCCGCGCCCGAGGGGCTTGAGGAACGCGTGCAGACCGGATTGCGCGCGGCGTCACACACGACTTTGGGCAGGGTGCGGATACTTCAATGGCCCGTGGCGTTGCGCCTGGACAACGCCTGGATGCAGAGTTCCCTGGCGCGCATGGCCGCGGCTGCGGCGATTGTCGCTGTGGTGGTTGGCGGCGGGTGGGGCGTAATCTCGCGCGTGCAGCCCGCGCAGCCGGCCAGGGCCATCGCGATTCCCCCACGCGCCTCCGCGCAGGGCAGCTTTTCCAGCGCCGGAGCCATGCGCACTCCGCAGACGCTCAACGGGCCGGTGGTGGCGCAAACGGCGACAGCAACGCAGACGGGCAAGCCTGCTGGAAAAACACCTGCTCGGCACGGCAAGCCTTCGGCTACAAAGAAGGGCGTTCTGGATCACCCGGCACATCGATAGAGGCGTCGAACTTGGACAATTATTGCTGCGCGACTCCAGTCATCTTCTCGGCTTCCAAAGTGCTTAAAATCATTGGCTTGCCTCCTTTTTTGGGATGCAGAACGACAGCAATGTTTTCACTGCACTGTGCCACCGCCCAACCGTAGTAGTGCTTCATGTTATAACTCTTCGACAGGGGAATTGAAAGCTTCGCATCTCCTCCCTTTGTTTCAGCGAGTCTATATACATTGAATGGATCGTAAGTGAGCAGTCCATTGCCGAACTCCTGCGAAAAGCATGGATCCCCGACTACCTCGGTCACACCATCATCATCCAAGTCGATCACATCAGTAAGACCAAGTTCCTTCCGATGTAGGACAACATGCGGGTCCCCTGCCTCCGTAAGTTCCAACACGTCAAGACTGCCTGGAGAACTTGCATAGGAATACCCTAATAGAAACAGGAGAACGCGTCCGTGATTGCTCGCTTCTTGGGCAAACACATATTTTGATGGTATGAGATTCTTCCTTTTGAGCAATCCCGGTGATATGCTGCCCTGGTCTGAGACATACTTCACCCAACCGTCGCTATTGCGGAGCACGAATTCCTTCCGCCCCGGTACATGAATGCGAATTCGCGTAAAGTCACCAGGGTCACCATATTGCGAAGGAATTTCTAATGACACCTGTACGTTGGCGTGGCTATTCCACTCAAATGAGAACGTCGAGACCCGCTTCCAATTCGTTTGTGCACACGCGAGCATGGTGTAGACGCACAGTATTGCAAGTAGAAGTAAAACCGAATGTTTTGTCATATTCGAATAGATTATGTACTAACTCCTGAAGTGTCGTCTATTGAAAAAAAGGCCTGACACCACCGGACGCGTTTTTCTTCCCCAGCTCGCGTGCATCGTCTTACGCGCCCTTGGCAACCGCCCGGATGACCATCCCCAGCAGGGCCAGCACCAAGGCCCCCCAGAAGGCCGGGCCGAATCCATGCACATGAAAACCGCGGACGATGCTCGATGCCAGCAGGATCATCAGACCGTTGATCACCAAAAGAAAGATGCCGAAGGTGAGAATGCTGATGGGGAAAGTGAGAATCTTGAGGAAGAAACCGACGGTCGCGTTGAGCAGGCCGATCACCAGCGCCGCCGCCAGCGCCGGCCCAAGTCCCTCAACTTCAAAGCCGCTCACCAGATTGGATACCACCAGCAGGGCAATCGCGCTTAACAGCCATTGAACCAGAAGTCTGACCATCGAATAGCTCTCCTTGTCGTCCAAATCCTAACATCCACGAACGAGAGTCCCACAATTACTCGGCCAGCGCCGGCTCCAGCTCGTCAGCGGGCTGCGGGCCTTTAGCCTTGACACGCGAGGTGGTCAGCAGGAAGACGGCCACCACGATGCCTGCCATGCCGGCAAACTCGGCGCTCTCCGGCCGTTCGTGGAGCAGAACGATTCCCAACAGCACCGCGATTACCGGATTGACATAAGCATACGACGCGACTTTGGCGACCGGCACGTGCTCCAGCAGATAGACGAAGGCGGTGTAGCCCAGCAACGACCCGGCGGTGATGAGGTAGGCGATCGAGCCGATCGAGGCTGCGTTCACATGAAACTGCGGCCATTCGCCCAGCGCCGTGCCCAGCGCGGTGTTGAAGACACCCGCAAACAGCATCTGCCAGGCCGCGGCCACAAGGCAATTCACCGGCAGGCGAGCGCGCCGCGACAGAAGGCTGCCTGCGACCCAGGCAAAGGCCGCGATCATCAGCAGCACCAATGCCAGCAGGCGCGCGTGATCCCCGAGCAGGCCGGTATGCAGCGAGGGCCACACCAGCGCGGCCAGGCCGGCAAAGCCCAGCACCATGCCCAGCCAGCCGCGCGCCGGCAGCGGTTCACCGCCGGGAAGCAGCATCTCGGCCAGCGCCGCAAGCAAGGGAATGACAGCCAGCACCAGCGAAGCCAGCCCGCTGGGGACAGTCTTCTCGGAGTACACCAGGCAGACATTGTTCACAGATAACAGGAAGAACCCAACCACGCCGAGCATCAGCATGGCTCTCGGCGGCCAGAGTAGGCGCAGCCCCCGCCAGCGGCACCAGGCCATCAGCAGTGCGCCGGCAATGATAAACCGCGTCCCGGCCAGCAGTGGCGCCGGCATCTGGGCCGCTCCGATACGGATGGCCGCATAGGTCGATCCCCAAAAGAAGTACACGCTGGCGAAGGCCAGAACGACGGAGGCCGTAGCGGGCGCCTTCTCTTTTGGGTTGGCTGATGGGATCGTGAAATTCGTCATGGGGTAGATTCCATGTTAATGCCTGGAGCCGGGGGAAAAGCTTTGCCGGACGCCGATTTGCGCCTTTCAATGATTCAGTTGAGAATGGATTTCCATGGGATGGATGGAGCAGATGCGGATCGGCTGCGAGGAGCGCGCGCTGGCCGGCCTGGCGTGGGCAGCGCGGAAACGTGGCCGGAGCGACGACCTGGCTCCTCACCTGGCCACCGGCATCGAGGGCGAGGACGCAGCCTTCTTCCACCTGCGCCGCAAGGGCTACACCGTGGTGGCGCGGCGCTGGTCGTCGGGCGAGATGCCCGGCGATGTGGACCTGATCGCCTGGCAGGGGCCGAGGCTCTGTTTTATCGAAGTGAAGACCCGCACCGCCCGCGACGCCGCTCCCGCCGAGATCGCAGTCGACTCCCACAAGCGCAACACACTCCGCCGCCTCGCCCGCCAATATATCCGGCAATTGCCCCAGCAGACCGCCCCGCCGGTCCGCTTCGATGTTCTAAGCGTCTACCTTGTGCCGGGAAAAGAGAAGGAATTCGCGCATTTTGAAGGCGCATTTGGCTGGAGCGAACGGGAAGGCGAGGAGTGAGGCGGCGAAGCGGGCCCGGCAAAGCAGGCACTGTGATCAATTTGAAGGAGCGGCCTTTTGCGAGCTCGTAGCTCAGTAGGCCGAGCAAAGCCCTTTCATCCGAGTTTTGGCAAATACTCGATATAGTTAGAAACATTGACTTCGTCCGCATTCTACTGTAAATACAATAGTTATTCAGAAGTACCCCTTTCAAACGCGGCTGCACTCGGACGTACCTAGACACATATAGACGTATGCCTATCATTTGCTAGGCTTTACGTCCTTTTATTGGATGTCTTGGGATATTTTTGAAAGGGGTCGTGGCGGGAGAGTGGGATTCATATTGCCAAATAAACCATTGCGAATGAAGTGGATATAAAATTATGTCAAGTAAATACACCCAAAAGTACACCCTTCGAGAATTGACTAGGGTTCAGTCCACGCCCTCTGTCCCATAGACATCTGTTCACAACCGTGCCTTTTCCCCGCGAATATGTCCATGAAGCTCTTTCGGCATTGGCCGGCTGGCCTCCCGCAAGTGCGCCCTACAGGCGCGAGCAATGCTCAAAATGACCACCAAAATGCGTCGAATCGAATAGTGGAGCTGGTTGGGAGCGAACAGACGATCTTTTCCATGCCATAGCCACTATTCAATGCACTTTCAATAACTTACAGGCCGCTAGAGACTGCCAAACAACGCGGAAATACGCCGAAGACCCAAATTTAGCAGGTGATTTTACAGGCTAGAAATAAACAGGCAAGTGTCGAAGACTGACGCGGAACGGCTGGCAGCCTAAGATCTTGATTGGAAACGGTGAGGAATCCGTATCGTGGGATCAATATGGGCTTGAAAAACGCGCAAATCGCTTGCAATAAGGACCGAATGATAACCGAATGGTCACCGAATGATTGTTCCTTGCTCTGAATGGTAAGCGCTCCCGGTTCTATCCGAAGCGAACACCTGTTCAACCGCCGGTTCTAGGATCATTCAAGCCCGCCGTGCGGGGCTGGAATCTCCTCGCACGTTCGGGATCTCTGAGCATACTTTCGTTCTTGTGGATACAACTGCGAAAGCGCACTCCATGCTTCGGATGACTCGCACGGAGAAATATACCAAACCAACGTCGTGGGCAACAGGTCGTCAATCGTCTGCCGAGGTCCATCATACAGGCGGTTGTTGTGTGCCGCCGTAATCGGATTAATTCGCTGCCATCTTTGTATCGCCATATTTAGGTCATGGACCGCACTGTCTTTCTGCCCTGTGCGAAGGCAGATTTCACCCAATCGCAGATACGGCTGCGCAAGTGAGGAATCAATTGTCTGCGCTCTTCGATAGCAGATTCGCGCATTGTCCAAGTCGCCCATCGCTTCGTAGAGGTCACCGAGGTTCAACCATACAAGGGGAAGATTCGGAAGCTGCCGCACGGCATCTTCCAGCAGCGTCCGCGACCGTCCTATATTTCCCGCCTTCAGATAGAGTTTGCCCAGCCTCGCTTCGAGAATCGGGTCATCGCCTTGCCCGAGCCTTGACTCAATCTTGGCTATGCATTCCTTCACGATCGAATCCGCCGCTTCTGGATATCGGTTTCGATACCGGGTAAAGAAAGGCGAATCCAGAATCGATGGCGTCAACTCAATCGCGGATTCATATTGCGCCCTCGCGGCCTGAAGAGCGCCACCCTCTTCCTGGAACATTCCATAGCTAAGATGAAATACTGCGTTGTCTGGATCGATCTCGACCGCTACCTGCCAGTCTCGCGTGGCGGCGGCATCGTCCCCAAGCAGATGCTCTAGCCACGCCAGGTTATGGTGAGCTACAGCGTCGCGGCTGTTCAATGCCAGCGAACGGCGATAGTCCTCGGCCGCATCCTGGGCCTGCTTCGTTTCTTGATCGCTGAGGCCATGATCGCCCTTGGAATGTCTTGGGCACTGAGAAGGTAGATGCTGGCTTGCGACGTAGGCCCGCCATCCGTAGTATCGGGCGTTCCATGGCCACAAACGAATCGCTTCATCAATGCTCTCGCTTGCGGCAGTGAAATTTGCCGAAGCTACCTGCGCATAGAACTCGCCGAGTTTCGCATCCGCCTGATCGTATCTCCAATAGGGCCACTGTAGAATCAGCACGACGATAGCGACAGCAATTGCGACGGGCTTTATCTTCAGATTGTCGGGCTGGCATGGCGCGCACATCAAAGCGGTCAGAGTAAAAGCCAATGCCAGAGTCAAGGTGTGTTCAAGCAAGGATGAGTATGTAAGCTCTCGAAACAGCACCGCCGCCAGTCCTGCCGCAAAACAGCATTTCATCGCCCCTTGCGCATTTTCGGCCAGCAATCGTTTCCGTTCGTCGCTGTTGCCGCGGCCTGTCTTTCTCCGCTTACTGCTGCCGGAAGCGGAGTTTGCCCCTGCCGCTTGTGGCAAATTAAATCGCATTCCGCGATGGAACTCCCAGCCTGCGAGCAATAGAAATGCCGCGTAGCAAGCAAAGCCGATCAGCCCTTTTTCCGCCAGCACCTGAACCGGCAGGCTGAATGCGCGGCTGGCGAAGCCCGTCGTCTCTTCCTGGTCGGCGGAGGAAAGAAGCGAAAGCGCCGCGTTCGACGATCCGACTCCCCACAAACGATGGCCGCGCATCAATTCCAGTGACCGGGTCCAAATGCCGATGCGGCCTTCTGTACTCCGCACCTGGGAGGCATGGCTGCCGGCGTAGGCTCTAAAAATGCCAGGATACCACGCTGTTTCGCAAAGCATGATCAGAAGCAGCGCGCCGAAAGCTCCTGCAAGCAACAGCGATGCCGTGCGAAGAGCGACCACTCTATAGGCGGCCATCAAGCCGCAGGCAACAACGAAGAAAACAATCGTACTCCAGAAAACGGCGCGCGATAAAGATAAAAGCAGAACCGCAACAATCGGCGCAGCCGGTAAAAGTGCGAGGAAGGCCACCCCGAACCGGCGGAGCCGCCAGGCGTAGGCCCCGGCCGCAAAGGCAAAGGGCAGGGTCAGCAGGAGAACAGTGAAGCATTCACCGGGAACCCATCCATGAATCGGATGGATGAAGCGGGAGCGGAATGCCACAAAGTCCGTTAGACCGACCGCGGAAAGCTGCCCCGCGCCGGTCACAAACTGAAAGATGCCGGAAGTCGCCAGCCATGCGCCGCCCAGGCCCAGCAGCGCTGCAAGCCATGCGGCTCTGATTGGCGCGCGCATCAGCAGTCGCAATGCGAAGTACACCAGAACCGACAGAGCCACAACTTCAGAGGCGCGGACGCTGCTGGCGCGAACCTGCGAGAAGAAAATCGAAGGAATCTCAAAGGCCAAGAGCGCCAGCGCCGCCCAATCCGTCGCGCGTATTCGCAACTTTGCCGTGAAGATCAAAAAACAGTACCTCGTAGTTATGGGGAGCAGCGGATCGGCAGCAGACCGGCAAGCTACTGGAATCATTACTTATCTCTGTTTGTAGTTTATCGTTTAACGCCAAGGTGCTGAGCCGGTTGAAGCCGTCGTAGGCGTAGGTCGAAGTCTGGCCGAGAACCTTATCGTAGGAGTTCTGCAACTGCGCGCCCTTCCATCCGCTGGTGAATGTGTAGAGCGCATTGCCGCCGGAGGTGGGGGCCAGCGTTCCACTGCTGATGCGGCCCAGGGGGTCGTAGGTGTAGGTGTTGGTCAGCTGGTTGCCGAAATTGATAGCGGTTGGGCCGAAGGGACTGTATTTGGTCGCCGGGACAGAGACAATGCTGGCCGGAACAGTCACGCCTGGGGGCGCCGAGCTGGTCATCAAGCTCAATTCGCCGGCGGGCGTGACCGCGTAGGTTGTGGTAACGCCTGCTCCATCCGTCGAAGTGATGAGGTTTCCGCCCAGATCGTAGGTGTAGACGGCTTGCCGGTTGTAGCCGGTTGTGCCGCAGGGGCCAGAGGGCAGGCACTGGTCGAGATAGGCGATCCGCCCGACGGGATCGTAGCTGTAAGCGGTGGCGGCTGTGGGCACCGAGGCCATGGAGAGGCGGCCCTTGAGATTGGCCTGGGTGTGGTCGGTGAAGTTCGCGCCCGCCGCTTGGTCGTAGGCGAAGGTCTTGGTTGGCGTGAGGCCATCGTCATAGCTGATGGAGACCACGCGGCCGAGAGTGTCGTACTGCGTGATGGTGTTAGTCGGGACAGAAGGGCTGAGCTGATTGGCCTGCGGCCGGGTGCGCTTGACTTGAAGGCCTGCAACAGGCGTTGAGTAGTAGGTATAGATGTAGGTTGTCGTGCCGCGCTCGGGCTCCGTCACGGAGGTCGGGCGGCCCAGCCAGTCGCTCTGGAACGTGCGCGTTTGCTCGCCTTGCGCAATCCTGGTCTGGGGGGGGGCAAGGGTGTAGCTGTAGGTGGTGACGAAGCCGTTTCCGGCGATATCCGTGCCTCCGCAGCCGTAAACCGGTGATCCAGAGCCCGGCATGCTGCTGTTGGAGGAAATCTCGCAGACGATGGTGGTGCGCCCCAGGCCGTCGACCTGCGAGATGCGCGTCACGAGGTTTTCATCGACGGATTTCACGGCGC
>JBKQLG010000139.1:0-17588 GCA_052147235.1 Occallatibacter sp. | reverse complement strand
CTTGGAAATCGCTGCGGCGATTCCCACATTCCCACCGCCACGACGACCACGAGGATGAATTTGATCCTCAAAACCCGGCCCGTTAAGAGATACGCGTTCTGAGGGCAAGGTCATAGAGATTGTATTGTCATTGGAATGTTTTCTATAAGAAGATGCCCTATACGTTAGCCGACGGCAAGACGCCGTGGGTTGCATAGCGCGGAGGCTCTCTTTGATCCTCTGCTATATTAGACGTTCTAAGTTGTTATTTTACCCACTCCGACAGCAAAAATCTCAACCCGCGCGCGTCATACGCATATACGCATCGACTCCCCCCCCAAAAAAGATGCCCCTCATGTGTTGTACGGTCAAGAGGATAGGCCCAGTACCGTTATCAAATCGGAAAAATCGGTGCCTGGAGATGAGACTCTATCAGTTTTGTGAAGGCTCTGGCTGAAGCCTTTAATCCCAGAAATGGCCGAAAATAGCCGGTTTTGGAGTTGCGTGAACAAACATTCTCCACAAAGTTATTGAATTGAGCGGTATAGAAAATGCGCTTGAAAATTGTTTGCCCTGCCGGGGCACTCCACCCAATATGCGGGCATTCTGTCTGACTATTTCCACTGCCTCGATTGTTTTCCGGCTACGTAGATACAGACCCGAATTTGCGAAGAAAGTTGCGCTCTGCCCCAGGCCGGAAACCCCTCCCATCAAAACGCCATTTTCTCGGCTTCGCTCATTTGCTTAAATGCCTATTGCTGGCCCAGAAATGCCCTGTGGTGCTCTTGCTGTACCCCTGATTCATTTCCCTGCCGCCGCTGTAAATTCACGCTATTTCGAGGCATACAGCGCCGCGCCGGATTTTTGCGGAGTATTGAGGCGCATCGGCGTTTGTGGAATCGGGCATTTGTCTTTTCGCTGTTACATCTGCCACTACGTCCGTAGAGCCTGTCGTAACGGAGGCGATTCAATGGCGATAGGCAAGTTTGTTTCGTATTTGCGAGTGAGCACGGTTAGGCAGGGCCGCTCTGGCCTTGGCTTGGAAGCGCAGAGGGCGGCAGTGACCGGATACCTTAACGGCGGGGACTGGACACTGTTGGAAGAGGTCGTAGAAGTGGAGTCGGGCAAGCGCAATGACCGCCCGGAACTAACCCGTGCTCTGGCCCTCTGCCGGATTCATGGAGCCAAGCTGCTTATAGCCAAACTCGATAGGCTGGCCCGTAACGTGGCCTTTATCGCAAACCTGATGGAGGCTGGAGTAGAGTTTGAAGCGGTGGACTTGCCACAAGCGAACCGGCTCACGCTTCATGTAATGGCTGCTCTGGCGGAGTATGAGGCCAAGGCTATCAGTGACCGCACCAAAGCCGCTCTTGGCGCTGCTAAGGCAAGAGGGACGCAACTAGGCGGACGGCGCTGGGCCATTGAGACTGTAGCAATCAAGGGTAATGCAGAGAGCGCCAAAGTCCGCACAGAGCGAACCCGCAAACGTGCCGCCGATCTGGCACCGATCATTGCGGCTATTCAGGCAGAGGGCGCAGCGTCCCTACGGCAAATTGCAGACGGCTTAAATGGGCGAGGCATACAGACGGCTCACGGCGGGCAATGGAGCGCCGTACAGGTCCAGAGAGTTTTGTCTGTGCTGTGACCGTGAGTTCACCCGGCAAGCTGGATTTCAGGGAATTTTAAGCGGAAGTGTAGAGTAGGCGGCTAGTCCGTGCGCGTGGCGTTCGGTTGCCTACACTATTTTCGTGGGTCCAAGACGGGTCCAATAAGCGTTTCTGAGCGTTCCCGGCATTCCCGACGGGTCCAGTAGCAGTTCGCAAGTTACTGATTTTCCATGTCGCAAGCGTTATGGCATGGAAGAGGTCGTCGGTTCGATCCCGACCAGGTCCACCAATAAGTAGATTAGATTCATATACTTACTGTGCATGTAAGATTCTTTCCGCCTCTCAGACTATGTTGCAGGCACGGTACCAACGTATCGAGAAGCACATCCTGGTGCTTCTATTGTTTTGTTCTTATCCGCCTGCTTCTGTTGGATCAACTTATATATCTCAGCAGAATACACTTATCAGATGATCTTGCCTCGCTGCTTCTTGGATTTTTCGTCTTGCTCGACAGAACTGTGGCATATGGCTTGGAAGAGGTCAGACTCAACCGGTTTGCACTCACTCCCTGCAATCGTGAAAGTCCCCGGCGGGCATTGGTCAAGACCGGGGAAGAGTCGGCGACAATCAAGGCATGGCTTTCAGCTTGCGGTTTCGGAACGTCTACGCCTTGTTTAAGGGTACCGACGAAGAACGCGCCGAGAAGCTCGCGCGGAAGGTGCCCTCCAGCCGCTCGCGCACCGCTTCGCTGCGCGTCGTGCCGGTCTGTTCCAACGCGACCAGATAGCGGCTGTGGTCGTTCAGAACAGATAATGGGCCGATAGCAGCTCCGGTACCCTTCTGCCTCTTGAAGTCCATCTGCCACAGTTGGTTGGGCTGCTCCCGCTCGAACCGGCCGGTAGCTTGCAGCCGACTCTCCCGATCCAGTACCAAATCATGCCGAACCAGCACGCGATGAACCGTGATCACCGGCAACACGAGCCCTTTCCGCTCCAACAACACAGCCAGCTTGCGCACTCCCCAGTCAGGCCGCTGACCGTGCAGCGCGACGATGCACGCTTCAATTCCCGCCGCGGTGCGCCGGGACTCAGGTGCGGAAGGTGGCTGAGCTCTTCGACTCCGGCCACGCCCTGCTTGTCGAAGCGCTGCAGCCAGAGATAGCCCGTCGGACGGCTAATCTCGTACTCCCGACACAAACTGCTCAGTCTCCGCCCCGGCTGGCTCGAACCACAAACTCCACTCGCTGATCCCGCACGCGTACAAGCCTCCAAGACATCCCCTACCCCCAGCTCAAAATCGTTCAAACGATCCTGACTTGTAAAGGATGTCCTGATAACAACCTGTAAAGTATGTACTGATACTGAACAATAGGGCCGCGATGAATTGGGCACAGCTTTCCATCTTGGCTCATGATTGAAGCAAGTAGAATCGATGCCTGGGTCACCGGCCCTATCCGCAAAATGTAGCGCCGGATTCCAGGCCGGCTGTGCTGGCGGCTTCCAAGCCGCCAGAAGCGATGAGTGCAGGTCGGGAGACCTACACGACAGCCGCTCTGGAGAGCGGCGCTACAAAAATAGCAACTTACGGATAAGCTTTGAGTCGTGTCCTTCTACAAAACAGGCCTGCTATCGAGTTTTTCCGCGGCTTGGGAAGTCGTGCCCTGACACAAAGCAGGTTTATAGAACACATTTTAGAATTCGCCGGCTGCTCAAATGGAGGCCTCTCGACCCTTGCGCAGTGGCTTGGGTGTCTGCATCGGCACCACCTGCACGGTCGCGTCGCGAACCTCGGAGAGGAAGCGGTTAATGACCGAGCCGCGCAGAAAAACATCCCAGCGAGAGCGGGCCGACTGACCGAAGACCACGTGTGAGATGCCTTCCTCCTGGGCAAAGCGAACCAGCGCGTCGGAGATGTTGCGGTCAGAGAGCGAGACCACCTTCGCGCCCAGATCGCGGGCCATGCGCTGATACTCCTCAAGGCGATGGAAGGCCTCCGGATCGCCGTGTCCTTTGTCGTCCTCGGGACGGGAGACGTAGACGGCGTACCAGTTGCTGGCCAGGCGTCCGGCAATGCGCGCACCCACGCGTAAGAGGCGCTCGGTGCCGGGCCGGGTGCTCATGCAGACCATCACCTTCTCCGGGATCAACGCCTGCTCAAGACCCTGGGTGCGGCGGTACTGGGAGGCCTGGTTGCCCACCTGCTCGGCGGTGGTGCGCAGGGCCAGCTCGCGTAGCATATTCAGATTGCCCTTGCGGAAGAAGTTGGCCAGCGACTGCTCCACCTTTTCCTCCGCGTAGATCTTCCCCTGGCGCAGACGGGAGCGCAGCTCGTCCACTGTCACGTCCACGTTCACCACTTCGTCGGCGCGCTTCAGGAAGCTATCCGGGACGGTCTCGCGGATCACGGTGTTGGCGGAGCGGTTGACGGTGTCGTTCAGCGTCTCCAGGTGCTGGATGTTAACCGCGCTCATTACGTTGATGCCCGCGTCCAGCAGCTCCAGCACATCTTCGTAGCGCTTGCGGTTCTTGCTGCCGGGCACGTTTGTATGGGCCAGCTCATCCACGACCACGGTATCCGGATGGCGTAAGAGAATGGCGTCCACATCCATCTCTTTCAGGTTGACGCCGTGATAGGGAATTACCTTCTGGGGCACAATCTCCAGGTCGCGGATGCGGGCTTCGGTCTCCTTGCGCCCGTGGCTCTCCACCAGGCCGATGACCACATCGATGCCCTGCTGGTGCTTCATTCTGTAGGCATCGTTGATCATATCGTAGGTTTTACCCACGCCCGGCGCCGCCCCGATATAGATGCGGAGCCTGGCGGCTTCCTTCTTGCGTTCAAGTACGATTTCAGCCATGGTTCAGCCCACCTCCACGGGATGGCGGACTTCCTGCATAGCTGCCACGGGGATGGTGAAGCGGAAGGTGGTGCCGTGGCCAAGGCGGCTTTCGACGGCGATCTGGCCGCCTAACTGCTCAACCAGCCGGCGGACCAGCGCGAGACCCAGGCCTGAGCCCTTTTCCGAAAAAGTGCTGAAGCGGTCGAAGATGGTGCCCAGCCGTTCGGCCTCAATGCCGCGGCCGGTGTCGCGCACCGTGAACTGCACAAACTCCTGGACCTCTTCGGCGGCCAGCAGAATCTCGCCGTCTGGCGGTGTGTACCGCAAAGCATTGGAGAGCAGGTTGTCCAGGATGGAGCGTAGTGCGCGCCGGTCAGCCTGGACGAACGAGAGGTCGGCAAAGGCTTTGACCTCGACGCGAATGTGCTTCTGAGCGGCATCGTCGCAGTAGCGGTCGCGGGCCTCATTTAGGGCCTGCAACGGGCGCAGGCGCTCCAGCGTGAACTCGCGGCGGCCTGCGTCCAGCTCAGCCACTTCGATCAGGTCGCCCATCAGATCGTCGAGTTTTTCGCTCTCGTTGCTGGCCGAGGCTACCAGTTCCGCCTGCAACGGGAGCAATTCTCCGCCGAAGCCCTGGGCAAGAGCGTAGAGGCCGCGGCGCAACAGCAGCAGCGGGTCGCGCAGCTTGCGGCTGGCCACGCTGATGAACTGCGTCTTGAAGCGGTCGGTGTCTTGCAGGCTGGTTACGTCTTCGAGCGTGGTCACCGCGCCCAGAAGCCGCCCCTGGGAGTCGCGCATGGGCATGGTGCGCAGACGATAACTGCGCTCCTTCTTGCCGATCCGCATCGGCAGCAGCGAGGCTTCATCCTCGGTGGTCACCGCTTTCTGCATCGCGACGGCATCGCGGATGGCGCTCAGAATCTTGTCCCCGCCGGGCGCTTTGGCCAGCGCCATGCGGTCGCCGGCGACCTCGCCCAGCAGATCGGTCGCGGCTTGATTCACCTTCAGTACATGCCCCTTGCCGTCGGTCACAATAATCGGCTCAAAGATGGACTGCAGCACCGCGTCGGAGAGTTGATACTCCATCTGGCGGCGCCCCGCCTCGGTGTCGCGCAGCTCGCGCAGACGGACCGCGATCCGGTTCAACTCGCTGGCGATCACGCCGAAGCTGTCGCGGCTGCTCCACTCCACGCGATGCTCCAGGTTACCCTGCGCGATCCTGTGGACGTCGCGCGCCAGCAAGCGGATGGGCCGCAGCACGAAGAATGCCGTCGCCACCGCGATGACCGCTATGGCCGCCACGAAGATCCACGCGAGCTTCAACTGTCCCGCCGCAGCCAGCGCGTTGTGCGCAGCCAGCACCAGGCCTGCGGCGAGGCCGATGACGAGCATGCAGCCGAGAATCAGTCGCTGGGTAAGGTTGAGCATGAACCGGTCTCCAGCCGGAACTGTGTACAGTGATTAGGGATCAGGATTTTCCGCATCCTGACCAACAGTCAAAACTGCGGACAGTTTATCTCTCAAAACTAACATGAAAAACTCATCCATTGTACCGGTAGTTTCCTGATCTAATCCCCGATCATCTTCAAAGTTCCGGCAACTCCGGCTGGGGAATGATTACGGTTCTATGGCCACTGTTCACGGAACTTGGCACACAGAGAGCGTGTCGTTGTGCCAGTGACAATCAAGTCCCGTCGGTTGGGGATACGAGACCACCACCCAGCTTACGCCGAACTCCGCCTTCAACCGTTCGAAGTCCGCAAGCTGAAAGCGGCTCCATCCTTTTGCGGCAGCCACCTGCCGTGCCCACACGGGAGCCAGTTCCGGAATCTGCGCCACCATAGCCGGGTCCTTGATGTTGTCGGCAATCATGCTGCGCTCGGCCAGTGCGCGGAAGCTGTGGTAATCCTCCCCCGGCGCGGCCATGTACTCCGGGTCAAGAGCAAAATAGGCGTCGGTTGGCGTATTCCGGCGAATCCAGTCGAAGGCCTGAAGCCATGGGTTGGCCGTCGCCCGGCAGGGAAATTCCAGGTGTTCGCTGTTGCCGAAGAGCATCCACTGCGAGAGGAACATTCCGCCATTGATCGCCGCGAGAAAGACCGCCCAACGCCACACGCTGGACTTGAGCAGGTACATGCCCAACAGGCAACCGCCCACCAGGGTCATGAAGAAATAGACCAGGTGGAGAAAGCGCATCGGCTGCATGGGTGCAACCCGGATGAACGCGGGGATTGCCAGCAGGGTCATCGCCAGGGCCAGTTGGAAGAGCCCGTAGGCGAAGACGGCCAGCGCAAAGCGCGCCAAGAGCCTATCGCCCTGCTTTTGCGCAAAGCGCCAGAGCAGCCAGAAGAGAACGAGAGGCGCAACCGCACCCAGCCACTCATACCAGGCCCAGTGATAGAGGCACAAGGAGTTGTGCATCTTTACGGCCTCTCGCCAGATGGGATTGGGCGGCTCGAAGACCCAGCCAATCGGGACAAAGGCGGCCACCAAAGAACCGCGTCCAACCTTAGGCCAGCGCCGCAGACAGCCGAAGGCCGGCTCCTGCATCGCCATGGCCAGAAAGACACAAAAGGAGATTCCCATCGCGGCCATGATCGGATGCAGCAGAAACGCCAGCAGCAGAAGCAGGGCGGATTGAGCCTTCCTGTTCGCCAGGACGCGCGCAACCGCCAGCAGAATGAATGCCGTGGCCATGGTGCGCGGATGCAAATGCTGATCCACCATGTACAGCCCGGTTCCGGAGACCGGCAGCGTAAACATGGCAGTCACCAGCGCCACCCCGGCCCATTGCGCCCGCGCCTCGGAAAAGAGCTTACGCGCAATCGTCCAACAGCCGTAGACGATTAACGCGATGGAGGCAAACTGCCAGAGCAACTCCGTGACAGGCACCGAGAATCCGGTCAAGCGCACAAAACCGGCGATCCAGTTGTCGAAGAAGCTGGCCTGGAGTTGAAACCGGAAAAAATCGGCGTCGTGGGGATAAAGCGCCGGATTCAGTCTTTTTATAACCGCGCTAAGATAGATGCCGTCGTCTTCAAGGCCGGGATGATAGCCCATCACGGCGATGCCGAGCGTCGTGAAAAACAAGGCCAGCAAAATGTTGACCGGAACGTTGCGCCTCAACCGCTTAAACCCCGTATACTCAAGCTCGGTATGTCAATAGAAGGAACAGCTTTATCCTACACGCATGAGGAAGGCTCGGCAACGAGCTCTCTGCCCTCGGCTGAGCAGAATTCGCCCACCCGGCTGAAGCTGGCGCTGGTCATTCCTACTCTGCGCGAGGCGGCAAACCTCCCCAGCCTGCTCCGTGATGTGCGCGCCGTTCTCGACCCTTTGGAAATCGATTATGAGATTCTGGTTGTCGATGACGACAGCCGCGACGGAACCGAGGAGATCGTCACTGCCATCAGCCAGGAAGACCCGCGTGTGCGCCTTTTGGTCCGCAAGGGAGAGCGCGGCCTCTCCGGCGCCGTTCTCTACGGCTGGCGGCAGACGGACGCAGCGATCCTGGGCGTGATGGACGCGGATCTGCAGCACCCTCCGGAGTTACTGCCCGCCCTGGTCGTGGCGATTCTGGCCGACAATGACCTGGCGATTGGCAGCCGCTACATCGCTGGCGGGCAGTTGGGCACATGGAATCCGGTGCGGAAGTGGCTCTCTGCCGTCGCTGTCTGGGCCACCTGGCCCATTCAGCGCCCCGGCGTGCGTGCCCATGATCCCATGACCGGGTTTTTCATGCTCCGCCGCGAGTGCATCGAAGGAATTCAATTCCAGCCCTCCGGCTTCAAGTTGCTGCTGGAGATTCTGGTGCGCGGACGCATCCACTCGGTAAAAGAGGTACCGTTAGCCTTCGGCAGCCGCGCCCAGGGGGCAAGCAAAGCCAACTTCAAAGTCGGATGGGATTATGCCAAGCTGCTGGTGCGGCTCTATGCGGAGAGATTCGGTTTTGGACGGCGAGCCTGAAAAGGCTGCGGGAAAAAGGCATGTTTCCAGAAAAAGTATCCGAAAAGCATACCGCAGGGGTTAAAGCCCAACGTTTGTTTTGTTGCATTTACGGCACGACTGAAGTCATGCCCTGACGCTTCTTGCAACCCTGAATGCGTTTTTCCATAGCTTGTGAAGTTGCGCCCTGACACATACTGATGGTTTTTCAACAAGTTCCTAGATCGCGGGCAAGATCATGCGCAGCAGGAGAAAACCTGCGACGCCGGCAAAGAAGACCAGAGCCATGCGGATGCCCGGCTCGCGATTGACCTCGGGCACCAGGTCGCTGGCGCCGACATACAGAGCAACGCCGGCGGAGAGCGGCAGCCCATACGGCAGCCAGCCGGGAACCACCGCGATCATCAATACGCCCGCCACGGTGGAGGCGGCCAGCACGAGGGTGGAGTTGAAGGCCGCGGCCCGGCTGTGTCCGCTGGCCAGCATCACGCTGGCCATGGTAAAGCCCACCGGCCCCTTGTGCAACAGAATCGCCAGAAAGATCAGCCAGCCCAGCCAGCTCGCAATTACAAACCCGGAGCCGATGGCCACACCGTCAAAGAGCGCATGGATGCTGACGCCCGCCAGCACCGAGTAGCCGGTTCGATGGGAGACGAACTCGCCGGTATGCGTCTCCTCGCCGTAGTGGAAGTGCGCATTGATGGTGTGTTCGGCCAGGTGGACCACGCAATAGCCGGCCATGATGAGAATGGGGCCCAGCCGCAGATTCAGGCGCAGGGCTTCGGGCATCATCTCCAGCAGCGCCGCCGACATCAGGAAAGCAGCTCCCAGGGCCACGAAGTAGCGCAGATAAGGCTCGACGCCGCGGGCACGCACCAGAATCCAGCCGCCGGCCACATTGGCCAGCGCCGCGAATAAACCGAGAATGAGGGAGAGCTTGAACATTAGCGTTTACCCGCTATGCCGGATGTGCATCACATCGCCATCCTGCACCACGTACTCCTTGCCTTCGAGCCGCAGCGTGCCCTTGGCCCGCGCCGCGGCCTCGGAGCCGGCGGCCAGCAGGTTGTCCCAGCGAATCGTCTCGGCGCGGATGAAGTGGTGCTCCAGGTCGGAGTGAATCGCTCCGGCCCCCTGCGGCGCCTTCGAGCCCGCCGGAATCGTCCAGGCGCGGCACTCGTCTTCGCCGGCGGTGAAGAAACTGATCAACCCCTGCAACTCATAGCTCTTGCGAATCAGACGCACCAGGCCGCTCTCGCGCAGCCCGTAGCTGGCCAGAAACTCTGCCGCCTCCTCGTCGTCCATCTCCGCCAGCTCAGCCTCCACCTTGCCGCAGATGGCAGTGGCTCCGGCGTTCCACCCCACGGACGAAGACCTTTCCGTGGGGACCCCGGCGTTGGGCCGGTGCGCAACCTCATCGAGCTTCCAGCGGCTCACCGCCGCCTCCAGGTCGTCGCCCAGCGTCATGCTCTCGCCAATGTTCAGCACATATAAAATAGGCTTTTGCGAGAGAAACATGAAGCCCTTGATGAGCTTTTTCTCCTCCGGAGTCATCTCCAGCTCGCGTAGCGGCAGCTCCTTTTCGAGAGCCGCTTTCGACCGCAGAAGCAGCGACTGTTCGTGCTCCAGATCGTTGGTGCGCCCCTTTTTCAAGTCCTTTTCCAGCCGCTCCAGCCGCTTTTCAACTTGAGTCAGGTCGCTGATCATCAGGTCGAACTCAACGCTGCGGATGTCGCGCAAGGGGTCGATGGGGCCGACGTGCGGTATCGACTCTTCTTCAAAGACACGGAGGACGTGGATCAGCGCGTCCACATTGCGCAGGCTGGTCAGGAAGGCGGTCTCTTTCAGCGCCTCCTGCCCGATGGCCGCCACGTCAACAAATTCAACCGACGCGTAGGTCGTCTTCTTCGGAGAATACAAAGCGGAAAGCTTGTCCAGCCGCTCGTCGGGCACACGCGCCACGCCGATGTGCTCCTGGCGCGAGTGGCCTCGCTCGTCGAGCCTGGCTTTGGTCAGAATCTTGAAGAGCGATGTCTTGCCCACCTGCGGCAGGCCGATGATGCCAGTCTTCATGCACGTCCCATGTTCTCACGGCAAGAGATAATTCATACGCCGGAGCCTCTTCGATGATACAGGAACAGAGATCAATGGATGCCGGTCATGATTGCGACTCCGAGGTCCATCGGCCAGTGGAAGAGGATCATCGGCGACAGACGGCGAATGCGCAGATAGACCATCATGCCGAACAGGACGATAGGGAGCATCATGAGAAAGCGGTATGCGACGTAGTGCCAGTCTGGCACGAAAGGAACCATGCAGTGTTGCCCGACCCACCAGAATCCGACAATGGCAACGGCGATCCAGGTTCGGCCGGTGAGCGCCTGCAGACGCGGTAGTGCAAATCCGTTGTAGGTCATCTCCTCGGTAGCCGACTGGATGACCCACCAGACGGTCAGCGTATACACCGTGGCCCAATGCGGCAGGGGGTGAGATTGCAAAATGAACGTCATCGGCACCTTGGCCATGGAGCCGTAGAGCAGCCATGCCGCTAATTGGTTCCCAGCCATCGCGCACGGATAAGCGCAAGCCAGAAGCCCAAAACCCAGCCACAGGTCGCGCCCCCAGCGCATACGGATCGGCCCGATGAGGTCGCGTAGCCGGATACCCTCCCGCCGCGTGAAATAGCGCATACCCAGAAGGCAGCAAAGATCGCTGACGGTGCCCGAGAACATCCACCAGTCGCCAGCCGTATGGAAGGGAGCGGGGTGATGCAAGGCGAGAAAAACCAGCGCCAGAAAGCACTGAAACGTGAACCACATCACCGTGCGCGCCGGCACCAGCAGCAGCGGCCCAATCCAGGGAATGTGTCCGGCCGCGATGCGCTCCTCGATCTTGGCGCGCGAGTTTGGCAGGATTTGTAAACTGTCGATTGCCATCATCGTTCCTCTCGTTCTCAGCGAATGCCGGTCATGATCGCCACCACGAAGTCCATCGGCCAATGCGCGAGGATGAACGGCGAAAGCCGGCGTATGCGCAGATATAGCAGCATCCAGACCAGTATCCAGGGAAGAAACAGTAGAAAATGAAATGCCAAATAGCGCCAGTCGGCGACGAAAGGAAACATGCAGTGCTGCGCGGTGAACCAAAATCCGGTGATGGCGACGGCGACCCACGTGCGACCGCTGAGTGCCTGCAAGCGCGGCAGAACATATCCGTTGTAGGTCATCTCCTCTACCAGCGACTGGATTGGCCACCACACTGTCAGGCTGTACACAGTGGCCCACAGCGGCAGTGTATGTTGTTGCATGAGGAATGCCATGGGGAGATGGGTCATGGAGCCGTAAACCAGCGTGCCCGCCAGTTGGCCGCCACCCCAAAAAAACGGGTAGGAGCAAACCAGAAAGCCGAATGCCAGGAACAGGTCGCGCCCATAGCGCATGCGAATCGGACCGACCAGGTCGCGCAGCCGAATGCCTTCCCTTCGTGTGAAATACGTTATCCCGATCAGACAACCAATGTCGCCCAGTGTGCAGTAGACAATCCACCATTGGCCCGCCGCACGGAACGGAGCCGGATTTCGCATGGCGAGAAATACCAGAGCGAGCAGGCACTGCGTTGTGAGCCAGATGACCGACCGCGCCACGACCAGCAGCAGCGGCCCAATCCAGGGAATGCGTCCGGCGGCGATGCGCTCCTCGATCTTGGCGCGCGAATTGATTGCGACTGGGAGTGGGATTGCGATTTCGCCGTCAGCAGACATGGTTTTCATCTCCGCCGCATAGTCTAGCATGGTGCTTTTGCACACGGCTGTGACGCGCACAAGGCTTATTGGCTTATGCTCTCCGCTCTGACCACAAGCGCCACCGTCGCCAAGCCCAGCAGCAGAACAGTCTCCTCCACAAAGACGCTGCGCCGGTGCAGCCTCTCGAAGTCGATGCGGCTGGGGTTTGCTGCGTCCACTGCGTCAATCGCGCCACCCGCGGCGATGCGATCCCGCTCCATTGCCGGAAGTATGCCGAGCTGCGAGAAGAGCGTAAGGCCAATCATCAACACCAGCACAGCGATTGGCAGCAGCGCCGCGCGCGGATGGAAGAATTTCCGTGAGGCGCCGAGCGCGAGCATGAGCACCGCGATCATGCCGCACGCATATCCCATGCCGTGCAGAATGCGCAGCAGATGACCGACGATAGCGCCCGCCATGTGCGTGTCGGGACGCAGCGCCGAGAAGATGACGGCAGCCACGACGGGAAAGAAGATCTCCGCGCCCAGCCAGACGATGAGCGCCAGATGAAGCACGGTGCGAAGCAGTGTTTTCATGCTGCAAATATACAAGGAAGGATCAATAGGAAGCATGGTAGATGGAATGGATAAAATGCAAATCATAACATTTACTTATCGTAATTAAAGGAATTATAAGTTTGTAGAATGATCCGTTTTTCCCCACACTGAGAGTGGAGGCAGAGGATGACGCAGACCTGGGACGCAAAGGACTACGGGAAGAACGCCGCATTTGTGCATGGATTGGCCGGTGGAGTGCTTGAATGGCTGGACGCAAAGCCCGGCGAATCGATTCTTGATCTTGGCTGTGGCGATGGCCAACTGACCGAGCGGCTTGCCTCCACAGGCACCATGGTCACCGGAGTTGATGCCTCGCCGGAGATGCTTGCCGCGGCGCGCTCTCGGGGGATTGAAGCCCGTGAAGGCAGCGCCGAGTCGCTCCCCTTTGCGGATCATTCCTTCGATGCTGTCTTCTCGAATGCCGTCTTGCATTGGGTACGCGACCAGGACGCGATGATGGCCGAGGTGCGCCGCGTCCTCAAGCCGGGTGGCCGCTTCGTCGCCGAGATGGCGGGCCACGGCAATATCGCCGCCATTCGCATTGCCTTCATGGCTACACTGGCGCGTCACGGTTGTTCCGACCCCGAGGAGGGCGTGAACTGCTATCCCACACTGGCGGCCTATCAGCGCAGGCTTGAACGCAATGGCTTCCAGGTTGAGCGTATCGCACTGATTCCGCGTCCCACTCCGCTTCCGGAGAGCGGTATGGAAGGCTGGCTCCGGACTTTTCGCCGCGGCGTGCTTGCAGGAGTGCCTGAGGCGCTCCGCGAGACGGTCGTCCATGAGACAGCGGCGCTGCTTGTGCCGGTTCTCCGCGACGATGAAGGAGATTGGACCGCCGACTATATTCGCCTGCGCTTCATCGCGCGAGCCTGACAAAGGAATGAGAGGGATTGGGTTCGTATCTCCCACCCTTCGCTAAGAACGCGAAGGATGGGGCACCCAACATGTTGAACCGATCAACGGCCGAACCACATGCGTCCGCCGATGGCAATCAGGGTCAGCGCGAAGATGCGCCGCAGCCAAAGTTCCGGGATGTGTTGAGCGCCGACGGCCCCAAAGTATCCGCCGACCAGAAAGCCGACGGCCAGCAGCAGCGCCAGGCGCAGGTCGGCGTTGCCCTTGCGATAGTACTCCATAAAGGCGAACAGGCCCACCGGCAGCAACAGCGCGCCCAGAGAGGTGCCTTGCGCCCGGTGCTGGTCCATACCCGCGAACCACACCAGCGCGGGAACAAAGAGAATGCCGCCACCGATGCCCACCACGCCGGAAACCATGCCCACCACCAGTCCTACCAGCAGCATAATCCAGGTCACAAGAGCCTCCCTTTGGGTACGGCCGGACGAGAAGGCTGACCCGCATTTTCAGCGTAAACCATTACGGGGTGACTGAAGGGGCACACCACAATCTTGGCCGAAGCGCAAATTGTGCGTCCGGTATGCTAAAATCCGTCCGCGAATGCAAAATCACTCTGCGTCGAGGTGAAAGTAAATGGAAAGCCTGTTTGCTGTTTTCGTGTCAGGTGTTGTTTACCTGCCTACCCTGATCATTGCGGCGTTAATTACCTTTGCCGCCGTTCGGGGGGCGCGCAACAAATATGTACCGGCCACAGGCCTGGTGGTGGAGCGGTTTTCCATTAACCCTGCCGCTTCCGGGGAACCGGCCATCCGCATCTCCGGACGCTACAAAGGGATCGTCGCCTGGATTCTGACCAACCTGGGCATGGAGTCCCGGGTTGAACTGACCGTTACCGATAAAGACTGGACCATCCGGGAAGGCAGTCTGGCCGGGATGTTGGTGGCCTGTGTGCCCCTCAAGAGAATTCGAGCAACTATTTGCGGGTACCAGCGCTCGCTCCTGGCATTTTTTCTCGCGATTTTCTTCGCTCTGAATGCAGTATGGACTTTCCTTGCGGTGATCCCTGTCTTGTTCAGAACATTGGTCGTCGATACGGAGGCAGACAGGGAATTTGCGGCGTCGGCGGCGGCGGTGCTTCTCTTCATCACATTCTGCTGGCTGGTCGCCTGCGGGATTGCGGGTATCGCCTATTACGCTTCAAAGCGGGTCAAATTAGGCGTTTATGTAGGAAGAGTCTACGGGATCGTATTCAAACGGAGTTTTATCGAGAATAAGGTCATCGACCTTGGCATGGCTGAACAGGCAACGGACCTGCTGAATCGGCTTGTCGCAGCTACTGTATATGATATTCCCCTTGATCAGGTTCCCCCGCCTTCTGTTCCACTCCCTGCCGCACCGGAGCCAAGAACACTGCGGACTTGGATGATCGCGTGCGTGTACGCGGGACTTGTCGTTCTCGCAGCCGTCCTGCACTGGTATGGGAATGGCGTAACCTTGCAGATATCCACAGTACCGACAGGAGCCTCGATTTTTCTGGACAATAGATTTGTGGGTGCAACGAACAAAGATGCCAGTATGATTCAAGTCCCTCACGCAACGCGGGAAAAGCACACCCTACAGTTCCAGTGTGAAGGCTATGAACCCCTCACACAGGTGGTTTATGTGGGCGGGCTTGAGTCTACGCAAGAGATTGCGGAGAAGTTAACCCTCCTGAATTACCCGGTTAAGATTACTACGACTCCGGGGAACTCGCATGTAGCGGTGGATGGCAAGGACGCAGGAGTCACCAGCGAAGCAGGCTTCCTTGTAATTCCCAGCGTCGACCGGGGAGTGCATGAAATCTCCGTGTCTCACGATGGATACCGTTCGGCCACCGGCAGGATCAATGTCAACGGGCGTGGGGGCTTCCTCAGCTTCAATCTTATGAGCGAGGCAGAGGCGGCTCGCCAGGGGGCTGAGGCAGCTCGCCAGGAGGCCGAGGCGCGGCAACGGGAGATTGCAAGCCACCTCGAACGCGGGCGGATGCTTTACCGGCAAGGGCAGTATCAGGGGGCTTCGGATGAGTGCGATTCCGTTCTCAAGCTTGACCCCTCGAATGCAGCGGCGCTGGCACTCAAGAAGCAGATTGAGCAAACACGGAAGATTCTTAGCCAATGAGAGGAGATTTCATGCCATCCAGATTGCATCTCCGGGCAATTGTCTTTGGGCTTCTTTGCTGTTTTGCCGTGCTGCCGTTTGCGAACGGCCAGAAAGTGAAGCTCACCCGTGCGAAGGTGGAACAACTGATCCAGATACAGGCACCGGACGAACTAATCGCTTCGCAGATACGGTCCAGCGGGCTCAGTTTTACTCTTGACCGCAGGACCGTGGAGGTATTTGCTGCCAAGGGCGCCGGGCCGTTGACGCTGGCCGCGCTTCGCGAACAGATCCACGAGGGAGAAGTTGAGGTCCGCAATACCGAGCCGGGGAGCCAAATGTTCCTCGATGGCAAGGAAGTGGGAAATGCGGACGCTGGCGGCTATTTTGCTGTACGCCAGGTGCCCGAGGGGAATCATGAACTTACTGTAAAAAAGGACGGCTATGGGGATGCCCATGTCCAGTTCACCTTAGCCAACAAGGAACAAAAGCAGCTCTCTCTGCCATTGGATTGGCTGGGCGGCTACCTCTCCGTCTCCGCGCTGCCGTTGGCCCCGATCCAGGTGACAGGACCGCTGTCCTTCAAGGGCCGTGCAACGGACCTCAAATGCCCACCAGGAAGTTACACCATAACTGCCTCGTTGGAGGGCTATGTCACCCAGACGCACACCTTCCAGGTTGGCGTGGGCGAGCATCACGCCGAGCGGCTTCAATTGGCGGTCGACCCGGCCTTTGTCGCCAGCCTGATGGCGGACGCCGAAGCCAAGTTCGCAGCGGGCAATTTCACCGGGGCAGTCGAATCAGCTCGTAAGCTCTTGACGCTAACCCCAGGGGAGGCGAAGGCAGAAGGGATTTTAGCAGAAGCATCGTTCCAAACAGGAGACTTCCAGAGTTTCATGGACGCTGGAATCATCACAATCCAAGCCGGGGGAGAGATTACGGTCCCGCTGATGCATATACACTATAAGGCAGTTAGCGTTGCAAACCCATACTCGATGTTGCATGATGTCTACTTGACGCTGGATAGATCAAGTCTGACTTTTAAGCCGGTGTCCGCGGAAAAAGGATGCGCACTCGAAGGCTTTACACGGCCATACAGCGAATTGAGCGGGGTGGATTATCGGCAAGATAATTCCTTCAAAACCATACTTGAACTTCGATTCGTCACACACAAGACGGTGGGAGGTTTTGTAATAGGCCAACACGATGAAGCGGGTAAACAGCTTCAATCGTTAGATTTCGTTGCCTCCGGTTCTAAGCTTGGCCCGAAATATTATTCGCCGTTGCAGTCTCCGGAAAATGCCGTGAAAGCTGACCTTGCATTGTCGAGCGTCTCTGTTCTAATCAAGGCGGCCGCTGGACGGCTCGAGCCCGCTCAGGCAAACCATCAGGGTATCAGCGGGGCCGCTGGAACTACGCCGAGCGTGCCGGTTGCCTGCTCTGACTATGACAGCTGCTTGAGCACTGGAAATCAAAGATTATTTCATGACGAAGACCGGTCAAGCGCCATTCCATACTTTCAACATGCGCTGGACTTTCGTAAAGATGCGACAGGATGGATATACCTTGGGACTGCCTACCTCAGAGCGGGCCGCCCTACAGACGTCTTCACGGCTTGGGACGAATTTCTGAAGATCAAAAAACAAATTGGGATGCCGGTTTGTCACAGTAATGGTCTTAGCGAGTGCGAAAGCGGGATGCTCATACTTGGCCCAAAGAACGTCACCTGGCAGGTATCAGGCCGCACAGTCTTCGATATTCCCGCCACGGAGGTTAAGGTGATCGGCAACCAGGATCATCAATCGGAAGGGTATATCTCGTTCGGGCTTGAGGTCGATGGCACGAAATATGACTTTGAATTCCTGACCGTGGGCGTACCGCTCAAC
>JBKQLG010000138.1:0-6044 GCA_052147235.1 Occallatibacter sp. | reverse complement strand
GGCCACCTGCGGTGGGGCCAACTGCGCCTGCGGCGCTGGAAGCGCGGGGATCGTCCGACGTGTGCGGTAAGGATGAGGGTGCGGATTCAGGCATTTTGCTTGTCAATTCCGGATTTCGATTTTGGGTAATGCGACAAGGATGCGCCGCCTCTCGGGATGCGGAAATCTCTTTCAGTACTCGCGGAGCAACGGCTCTTTCCATTGTAGCGGGAAGCGATGGCGAACGGCTTAGAACCGCGCATCAAACAGCAGATAGCCTAACGTCATGCCCGGGCCTCCTCGCGCATCTTGGCCAGCGCCTTCTGCACACTGGTTGCAGCGGAGCCGTCAGGACTGAGCCGCAATGCTTCATCGAAGGCCGTCCGCGCCTTCTTCCATTCGCTCAGCGACCGCCAAGCCTCTCCGGCGAAGTACTGCAACCCAGCCAGATCGCGTTCCTTTAGTCCGCTGGAGCCCGCAAATGCTTTGTTGAGCTGTGTCTCCGCCTCCTCGCGTCGTCCGGCCGCCGCCAGCGCCCACGTATATCTTCCAAGCCTCATCAGATGATCCGAGAGCCGTCCATAACCTGAGCCCTGAAGATCGGGTGTGGCCATCGCCTGCTCCAAAAGCTCACAGGCGTGTTCCGCGTCCTTTTTTTGCGAGAGCAGGCAAGTCGCAAGGGCCACATGAAATCCCGCAGTGCGCTGCGGAACTTGCACTGCGGCCTCTAGCAGCTTTTGCGCCTCGGCTTCCTTGCCGTCATTCACCAAAGAAATCGCATAGGTATACAGTTCGGTGGTGGTAAGCTTTGGATTGCCCTGCTCGTCGAAGGCTAGGGGTCTCAGAAACGACTGTGCCTCTGAGTACCGTCCGGCATTGAAGAGTATCGGTCCCTCCAGCGAACTTCCGTAGCCGGGAATCCGTGAGAATCGCCGATTCATTTGAAGTGCCCGATCGAATTCACCTTGACGCGCTAGTCCGTAGATCCACATCTTCAGCTTGGTCAGCGCGATGGCCCAAATGATCAGAATCCCGATCGGCGCAAAGAAGACAATCGTCTTCACATGCGATGGGACATGAGAAATCATCACCGCCATGACGATAATAATGACGATCCACGTTGCGGCCTTCGCGCCAAGTTTTCGTTGACTCGGCGTTCTCGCCCCCGGCCCCGCAGCCATTCCCGCAATATCGGAATGTGGGGCGCTCTGTTCAGGCTTCTTGGAGGCTTGCAAAAGCGCAAGAAGAATGGCGCCGAGAACCATTGCGCTGATTGTCGTGATCCGTATTACGGTGATATGTGGAAGATTCCTAACCGCATAATGGATGCCGAAGACCACCGCGATTCCGATCAGGGCGACGGCAATGAAGTTCTGCTGCCGGTCGTCGAGCCACGGACCTTTCTCCGCGCCATAGCCTGTGCCCGGCTCAGGCTTTTGGCTTCTGTAGCGCCGGATTGACCCAAAGATAGCGCCCAGCGTACCAAGCATGTCGAAAATCGGGCGAGCCGCGTGCGAGATCCACTCCGGATACCCCGGCCAAAGATACTTAAAGTACACTCCGCCCACAGTCGGGACCGTCGCCAGGATGAAGACCACGAAGAGCGCCGTTTTGACGGCCGTCCAGCGCTTCTTCTTCGCCGTCTCGGCTGCGGTCGCGCTGGAAATGATCTTGGGGGTGGCGCGCTCTCCTGCCTCGCGAATGAGAAGCCCGATCCAAATCAGAAAGAGAATTCCGACGGCGCCCTCGATCAGTGTGGGCGCAACCAGCATCAGGCGATCATGAAAGCTGGGCAGCGCGGGCAGATTATGCGCATTCTGCCGGCTCGCCAGCCAAAAGGAAGCGATGCATCCCGCAATCGCCAGGATGAATCGAGCGCCCCAACTCAACGGCAGCCAGGATTTCTTGCTGACGTTCTTCTTGCTTTCCCCGGTTGCCAAGGACATGAGCTTTCTCCCTTAGTGACCGAATTATAGACGCGCGGATCATATTTCCGGCAAGTAATATCCACGAAAGAGATAATTTAACTATTGTCAGAGCAATACTATGCGCGCATCAGCGCCCGGATCACGATCTCCAGAGCCGGGCTGACGAAGGCCCGGATCACTGTGCCGCCCACCAGAATCATGAACAGGTAGCTGACCCAGATCGGAATCCGGTCGTAGACCTGCACCGCGTTGTAGGGCAACAGATTGCGCACCAGGCGGCTGCCGTCGAGCGGCGGAATGGGAAGCAGGTTGAAGACGAAGAGCGAGAGGTTGATCAAAATGGCCAGCGTGCAGATCAGCACCAGCGGCTGCGGGGTGAAGTCGTCGGAAGGGTTGAAGGTGGCAAAGAAGGAGGCCAGAACCACGGACCGCCCATCGGGAATCATCTTGGCGGTAATGATCAGAACGATGACTGCCACCAGCACCATCAGCAGATTCGAGACCGGACCGGCCAGCGTGGTCAGGTTGTCGTCGCGGACGATCTTGCGGAAGTTGCGGGTGATCACCGGCGTGGGCTTAGCCCAGCCCACCAGTATTCCGCTGAACATGCTGAAGCCGATGAAGGGCCCGAAGATCATGATCGCAGGAAAAAGCAGGGTGCCGATGGGGTCCACATGGTACATCGGATTCAGCGTGATGCGCCCTTCCAGGCGGGCGGTCTGGTCGCCCAGCCGCGAGGCCGTCCAGGCGTGCGCGCACTCATGCACGCAGAGCGAGAAGATGAGGATCACGAATTCGAAGACGGCGATCAGGAAGGCGCTGGATTGCAAAAGATTTCTCCACAGGCTGAATCCTCAGGTTAGCATGGAGGGTCGTGAGCGTGTGCTAGCGAGGTTGCTCGCCGGCGTCAGCCTCGAAGACCGGAGTGAAGCCCAACCGCCGCCAGAAGCGCTCCACAAGCGCTACCGTCTCCTGCGTAGTGCGGCTGGTGGTGCGCAGCAGAATCTCCCCGCCTGCCTCGCCGGCCAGCGCGCCCGCTTCAGCGGCAATGGCGATGCATTTTTCCGGGCGATAGGTGCAGTTGGCCAGGTCGGCGATGGAGAGCCGCGTCGTCGGCGTGGCGAAGACCGTGCGCGGCGGGGCCATGCGGTCGAGCAGCCAAAGGATTTCCAGCTTGGATTCCAGCTCATCCGGCACGCAGTCGATGACCAGGTCGGCGTTGCGCACCGCCTCCTCAATGGTGGAGACGAAGGCGACCTTCGGCAGGGCTGCGCGGCCAAGCTCCTGGCGAAGCAATTCCTGCGCATGATGCAGGTTGGCGGGCATCACGTCTTCCAGTTGCACGCAAAATCCCGCGCGAGCAGCCGCGAGGGCCAGCCAGCGGCCCAGCGGCCCGGCTCCGATAATGGCGACGCTCTCAGGCAATCGGTTGGGGCTTGGCGGCTAATGCCTGAGCCACGTCGTCGGCGTTGGGGCTGGCGTGCAGCAGGTGCTCGGCGACGCGCAAGCGCTCCTCGTCGGAGAGCGTGGGGACGGTGGCCAGAACCCGGCGCAGGGTCACGGCTACATCGTCAATGTAGTTCATCAGGCGAATGGCTTCTCCAGAGAGCGGCATGTTTATCCTCGATGGTACAAGTTCCGGTTTCATGGCAGGCAGCAATTGCACCCTTTGATTCTGTGCGGGCGAGAGAGCTAAACGCCCAGGCCGAATTCGCCCGTCTGCTGTTCTTTGCCGCTGGCGTGATCGTAAAAGTCGTAGGGAGTGCGGCGGTTAAACTTGTAGCGGTTGCGCAGTTCGCGGCCTACGAAGATGCCCAGCGCGGCCACAACCATCCCCACCGAGAGCCAGGTGATTACTTTCAGCGTGCTGGATTCTTTCTTTTCTTCTGCGGGAGTCTCTTCCGCGGCGGTCTCTTCCGCAACGGCCGGGGCTTCGGGTTCAGTGGACATGAGCGGTCTTTCTCCTACCGTTCCATGATACCGCGCTTTGGCCTGGATGGGTTGGCGGGAGACAAGATCAGCGCAATCATGATTACTTCATCAAGTCGATCCGGAAGAGCCATTCCGTCTTCTCTACTTCTGGAAGGAAGCTGGCTCGAATGGAGTTGGCGGCGAGCTGGCGAAGTTCGTCGCGGGTAAATCCCTGCTCGGTGTGGGCCAGCAGGAATTCGTTGGCCAGATCGGAGCCGAAGAAAGCCGGGTCGTCGGAGTTCAGCGTAACCAGCAGGCCGACGTCAAAATACTTGCGCAGCGGATGGGCGGCATACGAGGGGCAGACGCCGGTGCGTACATTCGAAGTGACATTCAACTCCAGGGGAATCTCGCGCTCCTTCAAATCCTGGAGCAGATAAAAGTCCTGACCGGCGGAAAGGGCATGGCCGATGCGCTCCGAGCCAATCGCCAGGGCTTCGCGGATGGCCTCGGGCCCGGTGGTTTCGCCGGCGTGGTTGGTCAGCCGCAACCCGGCACGTGCCGCTTCCTGGTAGAGGGCATGGAATGCGGCAGAGCCGCAGCGGCGCTCGTCGCCGCCCAATCCAATTCCGATGATCGAAGGGTGCGCGGGCCGGAGTTCGGCAGCCTTGCGGAAGACGCGCTCGGCCTCCTCGACGGTGAAGTGGCGCACCGCGTCGAAAATCCAGTAAATCGAAATCCCCAGCTCACGCTCACCGCGCTCCCGCGCGCGCTCCAGCCCCGCAAAGATTGGCTCAAAGGCTCCGGGATCGTCCTTGCGCCAGAGATAGATGACTCCAACGGCGATAAAAACTTCGGCGTGAACGACGCCCTGTTCGGCGAGGTGCTCGATCATCCGCCATGCGGCCAGCTCGAAGTCTTCGGGACCGATCAACTGCTTGCTGACGGCGCGGAAAGCATCCAGGAAGCCGGTGAAGTCGGTGAAGCGGTAGAGCGCCTCGGCCTCGGCCAGCGTGAGTGGCTGCGCGTCGTGGCGCGCGCTCAACTCCACCAGTGTCGCGGGCAGAATCGTGCCTTCGAGGTGCAGATGCAACTCGGCCTTGGGCAGGCGGCGGATGAAGGATTCGATGTCGGTCACAGCTTCAAGTGTATCGGGCGGGCGTAGGTCTGGATGGTGTTGTTTTCCCCGCTCCCAGAATCGGGATATGGGACGCCCGGAATGCTGGTTCCAGTCGTCTGGAAAGTATCGATCTGGCGATTTGACTTATTTAAGTCGCTCAGCACACAATAAAGCATGGAGCAAAACGCCGTCCGCACATCCATCGACCTTCCGCGGGATCTGCACCGCAGGCTGCACGAGGCAGCCGCGCGCAAGGGCTGCTCCGCGCGCAAGCTGATGCTGGCCGGCATTGAACACGCCGTCGAGGAGACCGCGCCAGCCAGGCCGAAGAGGCGGCTCACCCTTGATGAGTCACTCGTTCCGCCGGCTGGACGCCGCATTGATTTTACGAATGAAGAGCTCTATGACCTCATTGAGTTTCCCTGATGTGAACGTTTGGCTTGCCTTGGTTTCTCACGAGCACGTTCACAGCGCAATCGCTCGCCGTTGGTGGAACTCCACGAGTGGCCAAATCGCATTCTGCCGGCTTTCGCAGCTCGGCTTGCTTCGCCTGCTTACCACAGCGGCGGTCATGAAAGGCAGACCGCTTTCGTTCGACGAGGCGTGGCGTGTCTATGACAGTCTGCTTACGGATGAGCGCGTTGTCTTCTCGCCGGAGCATTCCCGGACCGACAGGTTCTTTCGAACAAATTCGACTGGCCCGGCAAGCGCCCCCAAGGTGTGGGCCGACGGTTGGTTGCAGGCCGTTGCAGAAGCGGCAGGCGGCGTGCTGGTCACCTTCGACAAGGCGCTTGCGGCGCGGGGCGCGTATTGCCTGCTGGCCAAGAGAGGTTAAACCGACGGGTAGAGGCGTTGGGTAGGCAGCGGATGAATTCTTGAATCTTAGACGCTCATTTTGTTTAATGCCAGACGGTGCCAGGCGGACTTGGGTTCACAATATTTAACATCTGCCGTAATCGGAGTTATTCTAGAAAGAGGCTGGCCTTTTGCGAGGCTGATATTTGCAGGGTGGAGTCCCTTTAGGGAACCTCTGCACAAGTCTGCGACCCGCGTCATATTTGAATAAACTAGAAGCATGAAGCGAATGGCGCGTTTTCAGCAAACAC
>JBKQLG010000137.1:0-19518 GCA_052147235.1 Occallatibacter sp. | reverse complement strand
TACGAAAATGCGCCGATTTCATGCCCTCGCGACAAAATACTTACTGCGCGCTCTTTAAACTCGGCGTTTTTCAGAGGTTCCCTAGTGTGGGCATCTCAAAGTCTTTGGGAAGCACGCCGATCACCCGGACCTGATTACCGTCGATATCGATCAGCCGGTTTACGATGCCCGGATCGAAGCCATAATGCGAGCGCCACAAATCGTACGAAATGAGAGCTGCCTTCGGTCCGTTGGGCCGGTCCTCCTCGGGCAGAAAATTCCGGCCGAGCAGGGGAGAAATCCCCAAAGTGGGCAAAAAACTCTGCTCGACTCTGGCGCAGCTCAGACGCGCTGGATTGCGCTCCGTCAGATCGCAGGTATTCACGCCCGCCTCCGATGTGAATGCCTCGAAGGGCTTCTGATTGTCGCGCCAATCGTAATAGGAACCACCCAGCATGAACTCCTGCGGAATGATCGGCGCGACAAGGCCAACCGAAACCAGCCGGTCGTCGTGCGCATAGGGCAAACTGCGGAAGAGAATCCGGTCCACCACGCTGAACACCGCCGTCGTAGCTCCAATTCCTACAGCCAGCGTCGTAATCGCCGCAATAGTAAAGGTGGGATTGCGCCGGAAACCGCGCAGGGCATAGCGCACGTCCTGCGCCACCGTGCCCAGCCACCACCCTGGCCGCTGCCGGTGGCACTCTTCGCGCGTCCGTTCGACACCGCCAAATTCGATCAGCGCCTGCCGCCGCGCCTCTGCCGCCGTCATCCCGGCGGCCCGATTCGCCTCCATCGCCTGTTCCAGATGAAATCGGAGTTCTTCGTCCAATTCCCTGTGCTGTCTGCGGGTGACGAAGAACCGCATTCGAGTCAATACCTCCTTCACCATGCAGCAACCTCCAGTTCAGATCCTCTTTGCCGGCCAGGTTTTCGCGCGAGCGTCATCCTCAGTCCCTTAGTCCCTGCTTTATTCGTGCCGCAGCGCATCCATCGGTTGCACGCCCGCCGCTCTTCGCGCCGGAATCCAGCTCGCCGCCAGCGCCACGGCCAACAGCAGCAATACGCCCGCCGTCAGCGTAGCCGGATCGTACGGCTGAATTCCGTAGAGCATCGACTTTACCAGCCGCGTCATCCCCAGCGCCGCCGCCGCGCCCACCGCAATCCCCGCTATCGCTAAGGCGCCGCTCTCGCGCAAAATCATCCCCCGCACCTGCCCCGGCTCCGCTCCCAGCGCGAGTCGAATGCCGATCTCATTTCGCCGGTTGGCCACCGAATACGCCATGATCCCGTAGATGCCCACGAAGGCCAGCGCCAGCGCCAACAATCCGAATCCCGAGCTGAGCGCGGCAAACGTGCGCTCGATTTGCATGTTGGCATCAATCTGTTCTTCCTGGGTGCGGATGTCGATCATCGGCAGATCGGGATCGATCTTGCGCACCACGGCCCGCAGCGCCGGCACCATGGTGGCAGGGTCAACCCGCGTCCGCACAGCATACGTCATGCGGCCTCCCCAGGAACGTTGAGCGTACGGCAGAAAGAACTGCGGAGGCGGTTCTTCGCGCAGATTGGCAAAGTGAGTGTCGCCGCAGATGCCCACAATCTGGATCCAATCGTTCTTCTCGACATCCCCGTACCGGAACCGCTTACCGACAGGATTGACGCCGGCAAATCGCTGGCGCGCAAGACTCTGGTTGATCACCGCGACCAGCGTCGAGCTTGCCGTATCCTGCGGTCCGAACGAGCGCCCGGCAAGGATGGGGATACCCATGGCCTGGAAGAAGTTGTTCCCCACCTCGTTCTTGTCGGCGGACTGCCATTTCCTTGGATTGTAGGCTTCTCCCTCGGGAACAAAGGGGGCATTCGACATGGTGCCTGCCAGCAGAGGGTCCGACATGTTGGTCACGGCATCCACTCCCGGCACAGCGACAATTGCCTGCTCCAGACGCGTGTGCACCTGCACGCCTTTTGCATCCGGGTACCGCTTGCCCGGTGGGTTCACTTCAAAGACGAGCAGGTGATCGGGACGAAAGCCCACGTCGACCTGGTTCAATGCAAACAGCGTGCGCAGAAACAGTCCCGCGCCTACGACCAACAGCGTGGAGAGCGCAATCTGGAATCCGACCAGCGCTTTTCCGCCCAGGCCCTTGCGCCGGCGCGTCGCGGTCTGCGCGCTCTCTTTCAGGCTGGAGCCAACCTCGGTGCGTGCGGCTAGCCATGCCGGAGCCAGGCCAAACAAAATGCCGGTCAGGATCGTGGCGGCGGCCGTGAAGCCAAAAACGCCCCAGTCGAAGGGAATGACGACGCTGCTTTGATCCCACGCGTGCGCCATCAGCTTGGGAATCGCGTTGCGCCCCAGATAGCCCATCCCCAGCCCGCCAACGCCGCCTATCCCGGCCAGCAGCAGGCTCTCCGTCAGCAGTTGCCGCAGCACACGCCCGCGTCCCGCGCCCAGTGCCAGCCGTACGCTCATCTCCCGCTGCCGCTGCGCGCCCCTCGCCAGCACACAGGTTGGCGATGTTGGCGCACGCCAGCAGCAGGACAAGTCCGGTCAGCGCCAACAATACATACACCGGCTTGCTATACCTGTAGTCGGAGCCAAAGTGCAGCCCGCGGCCGCCTTTGTCCAGCACCATGCTCGGTAGAGTTTTTCCCGCCGTCACGTTCATGGTCCCGCGAATCGCGGCCTTCAATTGCACGTCGAGCGCGGCGCTCGCCTCGGTATCCCGCACACCAGGCTTCACGCGGCCCATCACGTTGAGCCACCACATATTTGGATCGACCAGCAGATCGAGGCTGCTTTCGCGCTCGGCCTTCATCGTCAGGGGATGGAGCAGCGGCTGCATGGCCAGCGGCGTCATCACATCCGCCGGCTGCTGCACGCTCCATGCGCCGCCGAAACCGCGAGGATTCACGCCCACAATCGTCAGCACGGCGTCGTTCAGCTTCATTGTCTGGCCAATGGCTTGCGGTGAGCGGGCAAACTCCCGCTCCCACATGCTGTCGCTGATCACCGCCATCGCGCCGGAGCCGGGCACGGCGTCGTCCGCAGGCTCAATCGGCCGCCCCAACTGTGGCCGCACGCCCAACTGCTGGTAATAGTTGCCCGAAACCATCTCCACCTGTACGCGACGCGCATTCCCGCCAACGGTCGCGTTCATCCAGTCCTCTTTGAACGCGAACAGGTCCTGCATTTCCTGGTTGTGGGCGCGCAGCTCGCGGTATACCGGATATGAAAACACGGTGTTCACTATGCCGCCGCCCGGTACAAACGTGCTGTTGCCGCCCCACTCGTCTTCCACCACGCAACGTTCATCCCCGCTCCAGCGCAGCAGACGCATCTGCTCTGCATGCGGCACACTCAGCCGGTCATACAACACGTTCTTGGCAATCGAAAAGATGGCCGTATTCGCCCCGATCGCCAGCGCCAGCGATGCCGCCGCAATCGCCGTGAATCCAGGATTGCGCCGGAAACCGCGCAGGGCATAGCGCGCATCCTGCGCCACGGTGCCCAGCCACCACCCCGGCCGCTGCTCATGGCATTGCTCCCGCGCCCGCTCCACACCGCCAAATTCGATCAGCGCCTGCCGCCGCGCCTCTGTCGCCGTCATCCCCGCGGCCCGATTCGCCAGGGTCGCCTGCTCCACGTGAAACCGGAGTTCCTCTTCAAGTTCACTCAGTCTGCTGCGCTTCCGGAAAGTTTGCCGAACCAGAAAGCGCCCGCGCGTGAACCATTCCCTCATCATGTCGTCACCTCCAGGTTCCGCCCCAGCACCAACGCGATCGCCGCCGACAGCCGCTCCCAGCTCTCCAGCTCTGTCTCCAATTGCTTTCTGCCCGCTGCCGTCAGCGCGTAGTACTTCGCCCGCCGGTTATTCTCCGAGCTTCCCCAGTCGGCCTGAATCCACCCCTTGTATTCCAGCCGGTGCAGCGCTGGGTAGAGCGACCCCTGACCGATCTGCAAGACATCTTTTGAAATCTGCTGAATACGCTGGGCAACCCCCCAGCCATGCATCGGCCCCAGAGCCAGCGTTTGCAAAATCAGTAAATCCAGTGTTCCCTGCAAAAGATCAGTGGACGGCGGCATTTTCTTCCCCTCGATGTTCGACAACAGGTTGCCATGTATTCCTGTCGAATGTCAAGGGAAAAGAAATGTACACTTTTCGATGCCCCGATTCGATTTGGCCGGTTAACTCACCACAACCCACTCCCGAAGAATGGTCACGTTGACCAGCTGCCCCCAAAACCGGTACACTACTCTAGTTTGGCGATTCCTGCCTGTCGCCGTGGAGCTGGACGTTCGCCCCGGAACTTGAGGGCTTGAGCGAGCCGGTTGCGAGGGATTTGCGGCGCAGAAGTTTCCGCCCGAGCTATTTTTGGATTGCGTAAGCGCTCCGGCTGAGTCGGACTTGCGCTGGAGGGTTTATGTACGCGGTGATTCGTACCGGTGGCAAGCAGTATCGTGTCGCGCCTGGCGACGTGGTGAAGATTGAGAGCATAGTTTCCGACGAGAATCAGACCATCGAGTTCAGCGATGTGCTGGCCGTCAGCGGTGAACCGGGAACCGTGGCCAAGCCTTCCACCGCCAAGGTGATCGCCGAAGTGATGGGTGAGGGACGCGGCGAAAAGATTCTCGTCTTCCACCTCAAGCGGAAGAAACAGTACAAGAAGCTGCAAGGTCACCGGCAGAACTTTACCGAGGTGCGCATCAAGGCCATCGAGGCCGACGGCGTCACCTACTCCACCGCCTAGTTAAAACGGAACTGAAAGCTGGAAAAGGAGATTGGGCAATGGCACATAAGAAGGGTGGAGGCAGCTCCACAAACGGACGCGACTCCAATGCACAGCGGCTGGGCGTAAAGGCCTTTGCCGGCGAACTCATCACTGGCGGCTCGATCATCATGCGCCAGCGCGGCACGCGCATCAAGCCGGGCCTCAACGTGGGCATCGGCTCCGACGACACGCTCTTTGCCAAGGTCACCGGCCGGGTGAAGTTTGCCGATCACGGCAACCGCGGACGCTTTGCCTCGATCAAACCCATCGCAACCGAGTAGTTTCGGCGCTGATTCATGTAAAAGGCCACGGCTATGCCGTGGCCTTTTGCGTCCTGTTACCCGTTCCCTAATCCCTATGCTTCTTCCCTATACCTCAGGTTACGGATGGGCATCCTTTCGGCAACCCTCTCGACATCGGTGAGAACGAAGCCACCCGCCGGCTGTACGGCCACCTGAGTTCCGGTGTAGCCCAGAACCGAGGCAATCTCATTCCAGCGCAGGATGGTTGAGTTGACCGGCATCACGAGCGGCTGGCGGGCCGGCTCGGGCAGAGTTGCGTAGGTAATCCAGATGCCCAGCAACACAAGAATCACCGACTCATAGGCGAATTGCAGCGGTCCGGTTAGCGAGGTGTTGCGGGCCAAAAGCGCGCCCACGATAAAGTCGTTGGCCGACATCAAACCGAAGCCCAGAGAAATCCCAAAGGCCATGTCTCGAACGGAGAGGCGCAATGCGTTCATGCTCAGGCAGAGAAAGGCCAGCAGGCAGAGCTCAAGGATGCTGACAGATCGCATCAATCCGGTTGCGATATGGGTCATCATGAAGGTGCGCGAGTGCTCCAGGTTAAGTGTTGACAAACTCACGATCACTGAGGCGAGAGCCGCCCAGCGAAAGACCACGGTTCCAAGTCTCTGGAGCCCGGAAAAAGCCGACAGCGCGGAGCGGAAGACCTCGATGCAGACGAAGAACAGCAGCACGGCGCTGGCTATATAAACAGCCCAATAAAAGTAAAAATACATATTGGAGCTATGGCCGTTGAACCATTGCCGCTCCTGGCCATAGAAAAATACCAGGAACACAGGCATTGAAACCACGCGCAACGCCAGGTAGAACCCCATGGCCGGGAAACGGCGATGCAGGTTTCGGGTCCAAAACAGGAAGCCGAATGCCGCCCAAAGTGCAAATTCAGTCACCATTAACAGGGACATTACAGTCTGTGAAGACATCACACGCCTCCAGCCATTCTGAGAACAATCCCAGAATAGCGCCGAATGCCTGCCAGCACAACTACAAAACAAAAACAGAATTGCGTTTCCGGTAATTGCCGCGTAGTTACTCTTGGCGTCTATCAGGTTACTTTTGGTTTCTACTTGTTCGCAGACTCGACAGCGCATGGCATGGTGGGGCTGCATACCGGAATCGGCACAGTTGCGGAGGCCGACTGATGGCTGGGGAGGGCGGGAGCGGTCTTGGGCGTAATAGCAGCGGCAGCGCCGCCGGCAACAACTATCGACAGAACGAAGATGCGAATGGCGAGTTTCATCGTTGGTAACCTCTAGTGAATTTTCATTGACAGGAATTACATATCCTGTAGACTGAAATATAGGCCAATAGCAAGAATAAGTCAAGTGAATTCATGTAGATATATAAGTAGTAACGGTATTGATTACTGTCGTACTATTCTAGATCCGGGATTTACTCCTGTCAACCTCTTTTTTAGCCTTTTACCCCCTCGCTTCTCCCCTCCTCACGTGCTAAAATCATGGTAGGCAACTTCGCTCGAAAGCCCCAGTCTTTCAATTGGTTAGACACCCGTATTCCGGCTCGGAACCGCACCCGGACACCGCGCCCCCTGTGGAAATCGAAGCGAACGCCTTGCGAACGGAATCCTATGGCGACTGAATCATCTGGCGGCATCCCTCCCGGCGACAACGGCGATAACGGCAACTACACCGGCGAAAACATCAAGATCCTTGAAGGTCTGGAGGCTGTGCGCCTGCGTCCCGCCATGTACATCGGCTCCACAGGCGAGATGGGTCTGCACCACCTGGTCTACGAGGTGGTGGACAACTCGGTAGACGAGGCCCTTGCCGGCTATTGCAAACAAATTGACGTCGTCATCCACGTGGATAACTCGATCACTGTGGTCGATGACGGCCGCGGCATCCCGGTGGATATGATGCTTCTCTCCAACGGCAAGATGATGCCGGCCGTGCAGGTGGTGCTCACCAAACTCCATGCCGGCGGCAAATTCGACGCCTCCACCTATAAGGTCTCCGGCGGCCTGCATGGCGTTGGCGTCAGTTGTGTCAATGCGCTCTCGCAGGAGTTCAACGTTGAGATCTGGCGCGACGGCCACACCTGGGAGATGGACTTCTGTTGCGGAGATCCCGTCAGCGAGCTACGCAAGCTCGGCCTCAGCAAGCGCCGCGGCACCAAGATTCACTTTCTGCCCGACAAGACAATCTTCGCCGCCACCGAGTTCAACTACGACACCTTGGCTCAGAGATTGCGCGAGATGGCCTTTCTCAACAAGGGCCTGGAGATCACGCTCACCGACGAGCGCACCGCCGATCCCAAAACCGGCGAGGCCCGCCGGGCCGAGTTCAAATATGCCGGCGGCATTGCCGAGTTCGTCAAGCACCTCAACCGCGGCAAGACCGTCTTGCACGACAAGCCCATCATGATGGAGGCGATGCGCGACAACGTCGAGATCGAAATCGCCCTCCAGTACAACGACAGCTACTCGGAGACGGTTTTCAGCTTCGCCAACAACATCAACACCGTCGACGGCGGCTCGCACCTCTCCGGCTTCCGCACCTCGCTCACCCGCACCATCAACGCAGTCGGCCAGTCGCTCGGCCTCTTCAAGGACATGAAGGAGAACCTGAGCGGCGACGACGTGCGCGAGGGGCTGGTCGCGGTTGTCAGCGTCAAGCTCTCGCAGCCGCAGTTCGAGGGCCAGACCAAGGGCAAGCTTAACTCCGACATCGCCGGCACCGTCCAGGCCTTCGTCAACGAGCGCCTCGGCGCCTTCCTGGAGCAGAATCCCCCCATCGCCAAGCGCATCATCAACAAGGCCATTGAAGCCGCCCGCGCCCGCGAGGCGGCCCGCAAGGCGCGCGACCTGACCCGCCGCAAGGGCGTGATGGATGGCGCCGGATTGCCCGGCAAGCTGGCCGACTGCTCGGAGCGCAACCCCGAGCGTTGCGAGCTTTATCTGGTCGAGGGCGAGAGCGCCGGCGGCACCGCCAAGCAGGGCCGCGACCGCCGCTTCCAGGCCATTCTGCCCCTCAAGGGCAAGATCCTCAACGTCGAAAAGGCGCGCTATGACAAGATGCTCGGTCACGAGGAAATTCGCGCGATGATCACTGCGCTCGGTTGCGGCATCGGCAAGGACGACTTCGACGCCGCCAAAATTCGCTACGGCAAAATCATCCTCATGACCGACGCCGACGTTGACGGCTCGCACATCCGCACGCTGCTGCTCACCTTTTTCTTCCGCCACATGACCGAGCTGATCAAGCGCGACAACATCTACATCGCCCAGCCCCCGCTCTTCAAAATCAAGAAGGGCCGCTTCGAGCAGTACATCAAGGATGAGCGCGAGTTTGTCAAAGTGATGGTCAACCGCGCGGCTGAAGGTATGGTGGTCCGCCACGGCGAGGCCGCCAGCCGCATCGAGGGCGCCGGACTGACCCGCTTCATGGGCACGCTGAGCGAGTATTTGGACTTCGTCGAGAAGGTGGACAAGCGCGTCCGCAACGAGAAGCTGACCGAGCTGCTGGCCCGCTCCGAATTCGTACACCGCGCCGATTTCGCCTCCAAGTCCGAGAGCGACATTCCGCCCAAACTGCTCCAGCTCCACGCGCAACTGGTCGAGCAGGCCGAGGAGTTCCAATTCAAATCACTCGGCGCGCCTGTCGAGGACGAAGAGCACCACACCTGGTCGGTCAGTTTTGTAGATGCGCAAGGCGCAGAGCGCCGTATCGACTGGACGCTGGCCTCCAGCCCCGAGTTCCGCCAGATGATGTCCAAGTACTCGCTCATCAAGGAGTTCCTCGAGCCGCCCTTCCTCATCGAGTACGCCGCCAAGGCCGCCGTCGTCGAGGCAGCTCCCGAAGCCACGCAGGAGGAGGCCGAGAGCGTCGAAGCCGAGGACGCGGAGGTCCATGCAGAGGCCAAACAAGCCCGTCGTACCGCCCGCGTTCTGCGCGAGCCGGTAGAAAAGCAGACCGCACGCGAGCTCTTCGCCCACATCGTCGAACAGGGCAAGAAGGACTACTCCGTGCAGCGCTACAAAGGCCTGGGTGAGATGAGTTCCGCGCAGCTCTGGGAGACCACCATGGACCCCGAGCGCCGCACCCTGCTCCAGGTCAAGCTGGAAGACTTCGTGGAAGCCGAGGAGATCTTCGCCACTTTAATGGGAGAAGATGTGGAAAAGCGCCGCAAGTTCATCGAGGACAATGCACTCGACGTAAAAAACCTGGACATCTGATCTCCCGAATCGGTCGCTGATTCGAGCAACAACTGCCACTACAGCGATGCGGATCTGCCCGTGAATCACTCCCTCCTGACAAGTGGAGCTAATAAGTCCAAATTTTCACTTGACAACACTTTCGAGCTTCATTTAGTTTCCCCCGAAAGGAGATCACCCATGCCTACCCTTCCCCCGGGGGCGCGGCGCGAACGCCCTGTCCCTGCTGCAAAAACACCTTCCAACAGCCCAAGCCCCGTACTTAAGAATGTGGTCCACCGCGGTACGCCCACCGCGGGTCCGGCCCCCACCCCGCGAGTTTCTCCATTCGTATCTGCCACTTGGGCCTGGGCCGACATAACCACCGGGCTTATCACCTGGACCTTCACAAACACCGATCAGAACAACAGCCACGCCGTCGTCCTCTACCGCGGAGGCGCGGAGACGCCCACCTATATCTTTGGAGGCGCGTATTGGCCCATCTATCTCGCGGGGGGCTTTGGTACTAATATGCTGGACGGGACTCAGCCGCTGCCGACCCTGTCCAGCGGCAGCACGCAGCCGATGGGAATTCTTGACTTCGGCCCGAGCGCATCGCCCAGGTACCTGGTGGCCTTCATCTTTAATCTGGCGCCAGGACAAACTTGGAGCACGAACGAGGGTTTCACGCCCAGCGCCGGTCCCACCACCTACCAATGTTATGCACTGGATAGCAGCGTCACCGGAAACTACTGTGTGGGATACGACCCCGGAAGAGTTGCCAATTACAACAGCAACCCCCTGGCCGGTTCGACGGCAAGTGGATACTCTCCCAATCCAAAGGTTTTTTACACCTACGCGTTCACGCCCGAACCGGCAACGCCAGACAACGAGCTGGGATACAACGACTCGATCGCCGCCGGCTCCTGCGCCACCCCGAACTTCTACTTCGTGACCAATCAGAACACCTTCGGCCGCGACGAAGTTGCCGACAATCTCAGCTACCCCCTCGCCTTCTACCTATTCCTCGAAGGCTACACCCCCAACGCGGTCGGCTCCTCGATCCCGTCGTTCTCCAGCTCCAGTTCGTTCAACTCGAGCCACATCCCCGGCCTCAGCTATCCCCCCGACGTCGTCCCGATCACCTACGACCTCGGCGGCCCATCCACCCCCTACGCCGATGTGCCGCAGCGGATTCGCTTTGGCTACGATATCAACTTCACCAACGCCTCGCTGGCCTCTGCCACCGCCTTCCCCGCTGCCGGCTCCGCCACGCCGAATGCCTACACCCTCCAGGCCTCCATCAGCATCCTCGGGCAAGCCGACGCGCTCACCCCGCAGGCCGAGTTTTATCTGCTGGGCGGTGACGATCCGTACTTCACCAACATCAATACGGGTCCGGCCGCCGGCATCACCCAACCCTACCTGAGCCAGGATCTGCGGGTCTTCACTGGCACTCCCGCCCTCAACAGCACCCCCGTCGCGGGCCCCGGCCCCGTACCCAGTATCGCCCCGCCCACGCTTACTGACAGCGTCACCGGCGCATACACCTACATCGGTAAGTTGATCACCTGGCTCAATCAGCAGTACGGCTATCTGAATCCGAACTACACGCCGCCCGACACCAACGTCTCCGATCCGCTCGACAGCTTGCTGCCGCAGCAGAACGGCGCGCTCAACGGCGATTCCTCGGTCACTCCCTTCACCGGAACAGACCACAACTACAACTTCGCCATCGCCCGCGTCCGTTTGAAGGGCGCCTCCGGCTCGGCCGCCCAGGCCTCCAATGTCAAGGTCTTCTTCCGCATGATGACCACCCAGACCTTCGACACCGATTACATCAACTCCACCGGGGCCACCACCACCGCGGACCCGCAGGTTACCTATCCCAGCACCGGCAGCCCCAACGACCCGCAGAGCCCCCTGCCCGGTACTGATAACCACGGCAACATCAACGGCTGCTCGCTGCCCTTCTTCGCCGACAAAAACTTCATCAACAACCCCACCGACTACAACTCCGGCGGCGCAAACAGCCAGAACATCGAAATCCCCGCCGGCCAGGATTACACCTGGGCCTTCTTCGGCTGCTTCCTCAACGTCAACGACGCAACCAACACCTATGGCACTCTGCCAATCATTGGACCCGTCCCCGTCCAAGCTTGGTTAGCCGGCAGCGCTCACAACTGCCTGGTGGCGCAGATCGCCTACAGCCTGGCTCCCATCATCAACGAAAACGGAGTGATTGAGAGCCCGGAGAACTCCACCAAGCTGGCGCAGCGCAACTGTGAGGTGACAACCTCTGGAAATCCGGGCTTCCCGGCCACCCACCAGGTTCCGCAGACCATCGATGTCCGCCCCAGTCCTCCGCCGCAATCCACCGACCCGACGAGCATCCTTAGCTATCCCGACGAGATGATGATCGATTGGGGCAGCAAAATACCCTCCGGCAGCGTCGCCACGCTCTACTGGCCGGGCGTCAGCGCGAGCACGGTCCTGCAACTGGCCTCCCAGTTGTATCCCGCGCAGACGCTGACGGCCACCGACGCCCACACCATCCAATTCACAGTGACGAGCCCGGTGACCTACATCCCGATCCCCACCGGCTCGGGCGCCAGCTTTGCCGGATTGATTACCATCCAGCTCCCCTCCACGGTCCGCTACGGCAATGACTTCGATGTAGTCATTCGCCGCATCACGACCAAACAGGTCATCGTGCCAGCCCCGCCCCCGCCACAGCCGATTCCGCAAGTCAAGGCCACGACCGGAGCAACCACTCCGAAACAGATCCTGTGGCGCTACATCACCGGATCCTTCCTGGCCAAGATCCAGGTCGAGGAAGCAAAGCAGACCCTTCCCATCGACGAAAACCTGCTCGCCATCCTGAAATGGCGGCTAGGCATGATCGGAACCGCCAACCGCTGGTATCCGGTGCTGCTGCGCTACATTCACTGCCTCACCGGCCGCATCAACAGCGGCGGCGGCGACGCTTCCAAGATTCCGGGCTCTCCGAACGGCTATCCGCAGCCAACCCCAGGTCACGGCCATGGCGGTGGCCACGGTCACGACCATGGTCACGGCCACGGCCGCGGCGAACATCACGGAGAACACTGCTGCACCGGAAAGGTCATCGGCATCGCCTATGACCGCTTCGGTGACTTCGAAGGGTTCCACCTCTTGTCGGAGGAGGGACATGAACACTGGTTCCATGGCCGTGAACCTGCGGTGGAGGAACTCGTGAGGGAGGCATGGATTGACCGGACTCTGATTTGCGTCTCCGTCGAAGAGCATGAGCCCGAGTGGCCGGCATCCATCATTCTGCTTCGCCAGAAATGATGGATGAAGTTCTCCAGGCGGCTTGAGACGTCTCACTACCGGTTTCCCAGGTTCCGCCCTTCGGGGCCTGGGAAACCATTATTTTTCGCCTCTGCCATTTGCAGAAACTAACCCTCCGCAGGCAGACGACAGTGAAACTGTGAACCTGACGCATCTGCGCCTCCGGACGTCGAGGCGCCGTTCGCGGGAATGAGGTAGAAATTCTTCTAGCTCGTCTTGTTGCCCATCCGCGCCACGCTGAACTGCGCCCCGGCAAACAAAATCAGTCCGGAAATGTAGGCCCACATTAAGAGACCTACAGAGACATGGAACGGGCCGTAAAGATCGATCAGATGCATATGCGGAAGCAGGAGCTCAACAATATACTTGGCCACCAGCCAAATAATTCCTGTATAGATCGAAGTGTTCAGCACATGCCTCCAGGGAACCTTGCGGTTGGGAAGCAGCCAGTAAATGGAAAAGAAAAAGAGGATCGAGGCTACGCCGGTGGTTGCAGCCAGCAAGATAAAACTGACTCCCTGATTAGTAATATGCAGAACAAAATCGATGAACTTGATATTTGTCTGATGATCTAAAACCAGTGCCAATGCATCGCGCAATCCGGCATTCAACAGGACGCTGCCCATACCCAGCACCACCATCAAGATGGCCAAACCGAATGCGATGATCTGATTGTGCAGGTAGTTGCGGCTCTTGGTTACGCCCCAGGCCTGGTTCAGCGCCACCTCCAGGGGCAGAAAGATGCCCGTGCAGGCCACCAGAATCATGATCAGCGAGAAGAGCTGCACCCCCACATGCGAAGCGAGAATAGGCAGATTCCGGGCCATAAAATCCTGGTCCGATGGGAAAAAATAGTTCACCATGGCGACGACGACTTTCACCATCATCGGCGAATTGAAGACCTTATCAGAAAGCGCGTAAAGCAGCGCGATGAAGGGAATAAATGACAGAATCGCGTTAGCCGCCACGCTGAAAGCGAAGGTATGCACCTCGCTGTCCAGCAGGTAACTCGCCAGCGCCGTGCCGTCCGTGCGCCAGCGGTACCACTTGGACTTCTTAGCCGGTTCCGGCACATCCACGGCCCTGATAACCTCACTCGCCGCCTCGCTCCGCGCATCGGAATTCAGAACTTCATCCACGTGAACTTTCCTTTCTGAAGTAAAAACTCTTCCCCGCCAATTGCATCCATCTCGCAACGGCCGCATGGTTCTTTTTATAAGAATAGTCTCAAATTTCTAGGTGTCCCATCCTCGCCGCGTTGTTGTTATTGCGGCCAGGATGGGAAACAATAGCCCCACACGCATCTCATCGCGACAGCTTCAGCTTTTCCCGCGCCCACCGCGCAGCGCTCCGCAGCCCCTCGTCCGCAGCGTCAGCCCATTCTTCCAGCCAGGGCGCGAACCGGCCCATCATGCTATTGCCCATCGCGATGGCCACATTGCGCTTGAGTCCCCAGAATCCCGCTCTGCGCACCGGCGAACCGTTGAACTCACGCTCGAACTCCGCCTCATCCAGCGCCGCCAGAACCTCTAAAGCCGGGTTCACCAGCTCCGTCCGCGCCTCCAACTCCATATCGCCGCCAAATAGCGCTTTGCGATTCCACGGGCACACATCCTGGCAGATGTCGCAGCCGAAGACCTGCCGCCCCATCCCTGCCATCAACTCCGGCGCAATCGCCCCGCGATGCTCGATCGTCAGGTATGCAATGCAACGCGATGCATCCATTTGGTACGGTGCGATCAGCGCGCCGGTCGGGCAGGCCTCCAGGCAGCGCCGACAGCTTCCGCAGCGATCCGGCTGCAGAGCTAGAGGCACATTTTCCGCTGGGATCACCAGTGAGGTCAGCAACACCGCCAGGAAGCCAAACGACCCAAGTTTGGGATGAATCAGGCAGGTGTTCTTGCCCGTCCAGCCCAATCCGGCTGCCTCCGCCAGCGCCCGCTCCACCACAGGTCCGGTGTCCACGTAGGCCCGCGCCTCGAAGGCGCCATGCTCCTCATGCAGCCGCGCTTCCAGCGCTTTCAATCTCTTCAGCAGCACCTTGTGATAATCGCTGGGCCGCCGTCTGCCCAGCGCGTCCACTTTGCTCGACCAGGCGTAGCGCGCAATCCATCCCGCGCCCTCGGCTGCCCGCTCCGTCGAACGCGGCTGCTCGCCGTTGTAGTTCGCCCAGCAAACCACCGCCGAGCGCGCCCAAGGAAACGGTATCCGCGCGCGCAGCAAACGCCCATCCTCGCCCCGCCGCTCCAGGTAGCGCATCGAGCCCGCGCGCCCCGCCCGCACCCACTCCTCGAAGCGCGCCGCGTCCCGCTCCTGGTGAATGTGAGGAAGCGCAACCAGCCCAGCCTCGGTAAATCCCGCCTCCAGCGCCAGTGTGCGCACCCATTCCCTGTTCAGAACGGCAGGCTCGGAGTGCTGGCCGGCTTCGAGTTGGATTGGTAGGCGGACCACCTCTTCATTCTCTCTCACGAGAATAGCTCCCTGCGCATGCTCGCCACTCCCGAAGTGAGTGGACGAGAAACGCCATGCATGGAGGGCAGCGGAATGCTGGGAATGATATTGCCGGGAATTGCGCATCGCAGCGGCGCACTGATGCAGAGAGGAACGAGAATCCCGGGCGTCATCCCTTGAAGGAAAAGGCCTTGCGTAGATGATTGAACTTGAGAGCATTTTCAGGATCTTCCTTCAGGCGCCGGTATCCGGCCTGAAAGAGAGCCGCGAAAATCCCCAGGAAGAATCCCACTAGAGTGGATACGATCACGATAGGAATCACCAATGGGAAGGATCTCCTGTCGGGAGCAATGGCGGGATCGACCACTTGAATCAGCGCTCCCTGCCTGGCTTCGTCCAGCTTGGCGAACTCAAACTGCCGCGCCAGGATTTCGAAGATCGCTTCCGAATACTTGACGTCACGCAGCTTGCGGACATATTCCAGGCTGGCCTCGGGAACCTTGCCCTTGGGAACGATGAATCCCGCACTGGCGCTGTCTTCCGAACCGCCCATCCTGCCCAACTGCGCGCGCAGGCCTTCCAGCTCCCGCTGTGCCTGCACCAACTGGGCGTTTTCGCCGGTGGCATAGGTTTGCATCCCTTGAATCTGCACCTCCCTGGCCGTGATCTGCGCGCGCAGGGTTGCGGCCGATTCGATCAGCGCCTTCTCCTGGCTGCTCAGCTCCACCAGTCCGGTTGTCTGCTCCGTCTGCTTCAGCGCCTCTTCGGCTGCGGCCAAGCTGTTCTTCGCCTGCTCAAGCTCCTGCTCGAAGAAAAGCCTGCGCTGAGAGGCCTCGGTGATGGCCAGATGCTGCGAGAGATTACGAAACTGCTCAACGTAGCCATTGGCCAGTTCCACGGCGCGCTTGGGATCATGATCCTCCACCGAGATGTGGATCAGGCCATCCTTGCCGCTGCCGTCCACTTTCGTGCGTTTCTCGAACTCCCGCCGCGCATCGGAAAGGTATTTTTTGTCGTACTCCTCCATCAGCCCGAAATGCCGCACCATGGCATCCTCGACCGTGCGGCTGGTTAGCAGGCCGACGAAGGTATCATTGGGGTTCTTGAGCAGGTTTCCGCCAGCCGCCAGCGCGGCTACCCCCCCCACATTGCCCATCTGCGTGGCCAGCAGCGAGCCCATCGACGTGTTCTGCTGCGGTGTCATCAGCGTCACCGTCGCAGTGTAGCGATTGGGCAGAAGCAGCGCGATTCCGAGCGACAGCAATGCAAAGGCCGCGGTGACCCAGAGAATGAAGCGCTTCCGCTCGGCGATAACGATCAGAAGATCAAACAGGGAGATCGTGTAGAACTCTTCCGTGCCCTGCCCGGCTGCGCTGGCTTCGGTACGAGCTCCGGCGGGCCCATTCTCTCCGGAAAGCGAAATTATCGTTGTCATCGGCTCCTGCCAAAGAAAGGACCGGCCCATTCCTGCCTGCATTCAACAGGTATTGTTACCCAAATCCGGCTATTTAAGCACGCTCAACGCCGCCGCTCCCAGTGCGAATTGCGAGAACATCTGCGACCAGTCAACAATGCCGCGTAACGCGGACGGCTTGTAGGTTCTGTCCGGGACTACGATCGTATCGCCCGGATTCATGAACTGGTTGTCGAAAGCGCTGCCGCCCCATGCTTTTCTGCCCTTGTCGTGGCTCACCACCTCGCCGTCAGCGCGGATGATAAACGCATGGCTTCGGTCGGCATCCCGGTTGGGGCCACCGGCCTGCTTCAGGTAATCGCCCGCCCTGATTCCCCGTACGTACAGAAAGGAATTCTGATCGTTGACCGCGCCAACCACATTGACCGTGGCCGGAACTGGCGGGACGATAAAACGGTCCCCATCCTCCATGGTGATCTCCGGGAAGCTGCTCGTCCCGTTTGAGTCGGGCGTGAATCGCAGCACGATGCGTCCTGTGGCGCGAATCTGCCGCAGTGCCGCTAGAAGGTCTCGTTCGCTGTTCTGGGCCGCGGCGGCACTGGCCATATCCTGCGCCGAGCTGGCCGGCGACGCTGACATCGCCAGGCTGCTTCGCTGGATTCCCATGCTCAGGCTCTGCACGTATTCATCGATTCTGGCCTGCTGAACGGCGCGCGTCGACTCCCGTGTCAGCTCCGAGCCATACAGGTAAGCATCGGGCGTCAGTCCCCCGGCGCGCTCCGCCAGATGGCGGAATGTTTCGCCGGGCTGGACCGTGTATACACCGGCATGAAAAAATTCTCCGCCCAGCGTGACCAGCTTCGTCTGCTGTGCAATCGGCACCCGGATATCGGACTCCGAGAAGATCGTCACGACATCTCCGGCTTGCAGCTCAAGATCCTGCGAGCCATCGTGCTGCAGCACCAGTTTGCCCAGGTCGAAGGGAATCACCGTGTTCTTCAGCGTCTCCGGGTCGAGCCGCTCGATCGCGGCGTAGTTCCAATCGATTTCCGGCGCCAAAGCCTTGATCTCGGTGCGCTGTGCCGGGAGGGGAACGCGAGAAACAGAAGATGACTGCGCGGAGGCCAGCGTCGTGTTCCCGGAGCGCTGCTCCGCGCTCGGATTCTGGCTCTGCGCCTGATTCGCGTTGAGATAGTTCTGATATTGGTTTTGCGCAGGATTCACGCTCTGATTCTGACTCTGCGCCAGATTCGCCGTGTTCGCGTCCTCCAATGGAAGCGCTTTGATCGGAATTGCACGATTCTCCGCTGGCTGGCGCAGATTGTCGTAGCCCTGAATCGGATCAAACTCCGGCACGGACTGGCCCAGCTGCGCCCGCTTCCACCAGTAATTCCGCGTGATCAGCGATTCCCTGTCCGGAATCAGCTCGCTGACGCGCATGCCCGGATGCCAGGCAAAGCGGCCGGGGTTGGCTGCGTTGCCGCGCAGGATGACCGTCTTCCGGTAGAGCGGCACAATCGAAAAAACATTCACCAGATCACCGTCGGCTGGCAAAGTGGCCAAACCGCTCGCATCGTAGGCCACCTCCATCGCGCTCCGGTCGCGATGATTCTCAATGCGCTCAATCGAGACCCGCGCTTCCGCCGCGACCGAGGTGATGCCTCCGGCATCGGCCAGAAGATCAGCCAGCGATTCGTGCTCCCGCAGCTCGTAGATGGCGGGAGAGCGCACACTCCCTGTGACAGCCGCCTGCGGGCCGGCCGGAGGAATGAAGATCACATCGCCGGATTGCAATTTCACGTCCTTCGACTTGTCGCCGTGAATCAGCAGGCCATAGAGATCGAACTCCGTGACCACCGCGCTCCCGCGGCGCAGTTGGATCTGCCGCATCGAGCCTTGCACCGTGGGTCCGCCGCTCGCGAACAGCGCGTCCACCAGCGAACTCAGTGCGCTCACCGTATAAACGCCGGGTCGCCGCGCCGCTCCCGCCATATAAATCTGTAGGGCGCGAATCTGACCCACGTCCGCGGTGAGATTGAAGTTGCGATAGACGCGCCCCACCGCGCCGCGCAGAATCGCATCGAGCGCCGAAATGGGTATCTCCGCCACATGCACCGGGCCTACCTGAGGAAGGAATATCTCCCCCGTGCGGTCCACGCGCACGTTGCTCTGGAAGTTCACCTGGCCCCAAACGCGAATGCGCAACTCGTCGCCCGGCCCGAGAACGTAATCGGGTGGCACAGGAGTCATGTCCAGCGGCGCAAAGGTGGAGGGTACGCTGGCAAAGAGGCTCGCTCCATAGATAGGCAATACCTGGTCGATCGTCGAACCGATAAACCTCTGAAACTCGGTCGGCGCTTCCGGCGGCAGCTTCACCAGCAGCGGCTGGTTGCGATTGGGTTGCTGCCGGGTCAAGTTTTCCGTGTCAGCGTAGTTGTTTTCTGGATTCCGCGTTTGATCTCTGTAAACTCCCGGCTGCGTATTGCGCGATTGCGGAGTCAGCAGCGGATTGGTTTCTTCCTGACTCTGTGCGATGCACTCCGGCGTGGCCGCCAGCAAAGGGTCGAAGCAATCCATTCCGTTCTGGCTCTCGGTCCCTTCCGGATTGCCGCTCTGCTGCGGTGTCTGCTGGGCGTGCGCGGCCAACGCAAGAGACGCGACTATAAGAAGAAGCCCCATCTTCAAGACCGTGCGAAACCACGCTGCTGACAGATCATAGATAGAGCTGGAACGGTAACTCCTGCTGCCGTTTCCATGCGTTAAGGCCTTCATATGCACGGAGTCTAGCACGAATAAAAATACGATCTCCCATCATTGTTTCTTCTTTAGCGCTTGTTAATTTCACATGTCCCATATTGCTACCGGCAACCGCGATTGTCCCATTTTGCTACACGCTTTGCTTCGATCAATCCAGCGAGCTGCCGCGCACGGCTCTCCTGCCGATTAGGAGGGAAAGGTTCCTGTGAAGACAGTGCGGCTGTGTGCATGGGATCGGTTCTGGAATTGCCTGGTCAATGGTTCGGCAACTTCTCGTGCAATATCCCGCTGTCTCCGTGAAGGCTGTGGTGGGGATGAAAGATTTGCTTTTCCTATGGAATTCTCTGCCAAAC
>JBKQLG010000136.1:0-12373 GCA_052147235.1 Occallatibacter sp. | reverse complement strand
CTTCATTCGCCCTCGCCACGCTCGTCATCGAACTCGGCTTGGTGTGGATGCTTGTCCTGCCGCGGCGCCTCCGCCTTCTCTGTTTCTTCATTGCCTCAATTATTTCCAAGTAACGAATCAGGAGCAGAAAGGGCGAATTTCGCCCCTTTTTGGGGTCATTATCCGGGAAAAAATCGCCTTTTTGAGCCGAAAGTTTACGGTTTTCGCAGCTCCTGGGGGAAACCACTATCTCCAGCTTGCTCTACTCACTGCCGGACGAACGCTGCCTGTCCATGCATGACCGAGCCAACCAGCTTTCCCGCATCGTCGAGTGCCACAAGATTAGCCGCTTCTCGAACGGCGAGCGAACCGGCCTGACCGCCGAGCCCAATCATCACCGCCGGGTTGACGGTGAGCAGCCGCAAAGCCTGCTCCAGCGGCGCGCCGGTAAACTCCATGAAATTCGCGAGGGCACGGTCCAGCGTGAGAGCGCTACCGGCCAAAACTCCGTTGGCTGTAGCTCGACCATTGGCGACCTGCACCTCAAAATCACCCAGGCGGTACGCGCCGTCCGGCATGCCCGCGGCGCTAATCGCGTCGGTCACTAGAATCGCGCGCTCCGCGCCGTTGGAGCGCCACCACAGCTTCACCATCTCCGGCGCAACGTGGATGCCGTCGCAGATCAGCTCGGCAAAGAGCGCATCGTTGGTGAGAATTGTCCCCAGAATCCCCGGCTCGCGATGGTCGAGCGGACGCATCGCGTTGAAGGTATGGGTTGCGCTCACAGCGCCGGCAGCGATGGCGGCGCGGGTCTCGGCGGCGGTGGCGTTCGAGTGGCCCAGCGAGACACGTACGCCGCGCGCGGTGGCGTGCGCGGTCAGCTCGATTGCGCCGGGCAGCTCCGGCGCCAGCGTCATCAGCCGAATGCAGCCTTCGGCGGCCTCGAAGAGCCGGTCGAAGGTGGCGATGTCGGGCGCAAGCAGATGCTCCGCCGGCTGCACGCCGCGTTTTGTATGGGAGAGAAACGGGCCTTCCAGATGAATGCCGACGGCCTGCGCTCGGCCTGCGACCGGCGGCTGTGCCAGCACTTTCGCCAGTCCGGAAAGCGAGCGCAGCGTGGTATCGAGCGGCGCAGTGACCGTGGTTGCCAGAAAACTGCCCGTGCCGTGAGCGGCCAGAAAGCTGCCCATCGCGTTGAGCGCCGCGGGCGTAGCCTCCATCACGTCGTGGCCCATGGCCCCGTGAATATGCACGTCGAGGAAGGCGGGCGCGAGGGTTGCGCCGGGAAAGTCGAGAACGCGGGCATCCGTGGGCAGTTCGACGGCCGCGCGTGGGGAGATGGACGCGATCCTGCCCTCTTCGATCGCCACCACAGGCCAGTCGAGCAGCCTCGTCCCATCCCAAAGCCGCTGCGCGGTGAGCACGGTTCGCATACTGGAGATTATTACAGGCTCTCCGGGAGAAAGGGGTCTTAGTGGATCAGCGTCATGATATCCGGCGCAAGCAGTCCGCGCTGCACTTGCGTCGCATAGTAGGTTGCCTGCGCAGCAGCCAGCTCAGCGCGGCAGGCGGTCAACTGCGCCGAGAGGAAACTGAACTCCGACTCCAGATGCAGCCGCAGTTCCTCGACGGCATTCTCCAGCCGGTCGTTGGCTTCGATTTGCTCGGCCTGGTTAGCCTGCAGGGACTTCAGGTTAGGCAGGATGGATTCGGTCAGAATCCGGGAAAGTGAAACAAGAGGATCGTTCATGAAGAGATATTATGGTCAAATGAATAAAAATGCATGATTACGGCTGCCCAACCGTTGGTAATCTGTTTTGGTGACGCATATCACCCATTAGAATGTTTCCATGGTAAAGCGCATCGGTATCCATCTCGGCACAACCGGCGGGGCCTCGAACGCCGTCGAGCAGGCAAGGGCGATTGGCGCCAACACCTTTCAGATTTTTTCGTCGAGCCCACGTATGTGGCGCGCTCCCAAAGTCGACCCCAAGCAGGCCGCGCGCATGAAGGAGCTACGCGCCGCTCTCGATGTCAGCCCGCTGGTGATTCATACGAGCTACCTGGTCAATGTCTGCAGCCAGTCGGACGAAGTGCGCCAGAAGAGCATCGCTGCATTTCGCGGCGAGATTGAGCGGGCGCTGGCGCTGGGCGCCGAGTTTCTGGTTCTGCATCCCGGTTCGTGGAAGGGGTTGACGCGCGACGAGGGCCTTACGCTGGCCGCCGACTCGATTGCGCGCGCGATTGACGGTTTGGCCTGGCAGGGAACTCCGTTCCACATTCTCATTGAGAACACAGCAGGGTCGGAGTTTTCGCTGGGCGGCAGCTTCGAGCAGGTCGCCGAGCTGGTTGAGCGGCTCAAACCGACCGCGCCGATGGGCGTCTGCCTGGACACCTGCCACACCCACGTCGCCGGATACGACCTGGTCACCTCCGAGGGCTACGAGGAGACGATGAAGCAGGTTGCGGTGACTGTGAGCTTCGGCGCGGTGCGCGTCTGGCACATGAACGACGCCAAGGCCGCGCGCGGCTCCAAGCTCGACCGGCATGAGCAGATCGGCAAGGGCACGATGGGGCTGGAACCCTTCCGCCGCCTGCTCAACGACGCGCGCTTCGCCCACGCCGCTTTCATCGCCGAAACCCCGGTGGATGCTCCCGGCGACGAGGAACGCAATGTAAAGGTGCTGTTGAGCCTGGTGGAGTGATCGTTCTCGACGACGTGTTGAGGAGGAGTCGTGATGCGCTCCGCTCACATGAACAAGATTAATGGAGGTTCGTGGTTTCTCACCCATTCCGCAGAAAACGCGGAATGGATGGGGCACGGAGCTATTTTGGCTTGTTCATTTCCGACCGTAACACGCCGATGCGGGTTGGGCTTCTCAGGATGACAGATATTCGGCTAATCAAACGGTTAGGACTGATCAATAGTTGCGTTTCTTTCCGGCGTGTTTGCCGGGTTTGACTCGGTGGCTGGGTTTGGCGGAGCTGCCTGGCTTCGGCTTGGAACGTGTGCCGGAGGCGGGCTTGCCGGGGTTGAAACTGGACTTGGGCTTCCAGCCGGGGCCGGCTTTAGCGAAGGAGCCGGGTTTGCTGCTGGGACGCGCGCCGCCGGCGCGGGGTTTGCCGCTGCTGGTGGTGTAGGGGCGAGTACCTTCGGAGCGGGCGGGACGCCCAAAGCTGGGACGGCTGGGCCTGGGCCGGTCGGAATAGGCGCGGGGAGCGCTCGACCGGGATGAGCCGGGGCGCGGGGCACTGGAACGATCCGGACCCGTCATCTCCTCGATGCGTAGGTTGGGCGGCCGGACTGGGCCGAGGTCCACGTCAAGGACTCGTGCTTCGCGGCGGGGTGGGGCGGAGCGCTTGAAGTCTGGCCTTGCGGGGCGTTCCGCGCGGGCTGGGCGATCTGATCTATCCGGGCGTTCCGGCTTCTTCCAGGAGGGTTTGGGGGTGAAGGGACGGCTGGGAGCGGGGCGGGCTTCTCCGGTTGGACCGGCGGCAAAGCGCGCGGGCGGACGAGCGGCGCGGTCGTCCTTCTTCCAGGCCGGTCGTGCGACAGAGCGCGCGGCTGGGCGCGAATCCGGACGGTCAAAGCTGCGTCCAGCGGGGCGGTTGAAGCCAAAACTCGTTGAAGAATCTTTGCCTGTGCGGCTAGGGCGCTCTTCTTCCGTGCGAGAGAAGCTGCGAACAGGATTGGGAGCCGAGGTGCGGCCGGCGGCAGGGCGGACGCTCTCCCCACTGGGGTGGGCTGACCGGAAGAATTTGTTGGCATCGCCGCTGGCGAAGGAGTCGGCGGCGCGGGTTGGACGGGCGGAGCCGAAGTTCTTCGGGCGGAAGCCGCCAGGGCGGGCTGCGATGGCGGGCGGCTGGGCCAACGGTGTGGCCATGCGCGGACGGCTGCTAGGCTTGGGGAGAACCGTCGGCAATAGGCCGGCGTCGAGCAGGTTGCGGCGGCGGAGATCCTTTGCTTTGGGGGTGCGTAGCTTGCCTTCGGCGGCCAGTCGCAGCGCGGCCAGCTCCTCCGGTTGCAGCTCGCGCAGGTTGCCCGGCTCCTGATCGAGAACCAGCGGGCCATAGCCGGTGCGGCGGATTTTTTCGACGAAGTGGCCGATCTCCTCGAACATTTTGCGCAGTTCGCGGTTTCGGCCCTCGATGAGAACGACTTCGTACCAGGGATTGTCGCCCTGGCGGACCTGACGGATGCGGGCCGGAGAGGTGCGGATCTGGCGCGAACCAGGCTTGCCCAGCGCGATGGTGACGCCGCCGCGGAGAATGTCGAGTTCGGCTTCGGTGGGCTGGCCAGCGACCTTCACGAGGTAGGTTTTTTCCACGCCCGAGGAGGCCTTGGTGAGGCGGTTGGCTAGCTCGCCGTCGTTGGTGACTACCAGCAGTCCCTCGCTCAGGTAGTCGAGGCGGCCGACGGGGTAGAGGCGCTCCTTCATCTTGTCGAAGAATTGCATCACCGTGGGCCGGCCCTCGGGATCCTTGACGGTGGTGACGAAGCCGCGAGGCTTGTTGAGGACGAAGTAGCGCAGGCGCTCGGGACCCTGGAGGAGCTTGCCGTCGACGCGGATGTGGTCGCGGGCGGCATCGGCTTTGGTTCCCAGCACGGTGACGATCTTGCCGTTGACCTGTACGCGGCCCTGCTCGATCAGATCTTCGGCGCGCCGGCGGCTGGCGACGCCGGCGGCGGCGAGAATCTTCTGCAGCCGCTCCAGCTTGGCCGGGGGACGCGGCTGGGGAATGAACACTGCGTCACGTTCGGAGCCGGCGCTGTCTTCGTCTTCGGGCTCAGGTCCGTCTTCGGCTTCAATTTCGGTCTCGGCTTCGTCTTCGGCCTGCGCTTCCGCCTCTTCGGCTACGAGCTCTTTTTCCGCCGCAGCTTCTACTTCCGCTGTAAAGACAGCTTCGGCGGCGGCTTCAGCTTTAGTTTCGGCTGCTGCTTCCGGTGCGGCTTCTAACTTGGGTTCAGTGGCTTCGGTTGCGGTCGCTTCGGGCTTACTCCTACTGGTTTTCTTCTTCGTCATGGGGGAACGTCTCAGTTTCTGCCTGCTCTGTTGGGGGAGGCGCGGCAGGGGCGGCCTCTGCGAGGGTGGTGGGTTCGTTGCTGGCCGCCGTCTCGGCGGTCTCAGTGCCTTCAGGGGATTCTGTTAGCGGTTCCAGACCTTCGGAGTCTTCCAGCTCCTCGCTGGCGGCCTCGTCGAAGTCAGCGCCAAAGGCTGGATTAACTTTTAGCCCGGAGTCTTCGCCGGCCTCAGGCTCCGGCTCGTCGAGTTCGATCGCAGCCAGCTTCTCGAACTCCTCCATCGAGGGTAGCTCGGCGACGTCTTTGAGGCCGAAGCGGAGCAGGAACTCGCGGGTGGTTTTGTAGAGGATGGGCCTGCCGATGACCGGCTTGCGTCCGGCGGTGGTGATCAGCTTGCGAGCCAGCAGCGAGCCGAAGACGGCAGAGGAGTCCACGCCGCGAATCTCGTTGACTTCGGGGGCGGTGACAGGTTGCTTGTAGGCGATGATGGCCAGTGTTTCCAGAGCCGGCAACGAGAGCTTGAGCACCGGTTTGAGGCTTTTCACAAAGAGGCTGACGGCGTCGTGGCACTCGGGCTTGGTGGCCATGCGGAAGCCGCCGGCAATCTCGCGAATCTCCACGCCACGGCCGTCAGCGGCATAGGAGGCGATGAGTTCGTCGAGGAGCTGGCGAAGGATAACGCGGACTTCTCGGTCGCGCAGGCGGGCGAAGCGCCGCAGTTCCAACTCGGCTTCGGCGGTCAACTCCGGTTCTGCGGCGGATTCGGCTTCCGGGACGGTCGCGCTTTCCGGCAAGGGTTCGGCGGTCTCGGGCTCGTCGAGGAGGGTCGTCGCGGGCGCTTCCGGACTCGCTTCCGCCTCTGCCGGAGAGCTGGCCGCAGTCTCCGAATTCAGGACTGTTTCAGCGGGAGTCGCGGCAGAATCGATCTCCAGATCAAGGTCATCGGAAAGGGCTGAATCCAGTTCCGGATGGAGCTTTTCCGGTGCATCGAGGAGGGCGAACTCCTCGCCCAGGTAGGGTTGCAAGTCGGCCAGCTGGGCAGACGCGGCTTCCTGCTGCGCCTTCCATGCGAGGGCGTCGTCGGCAAAGAGGGCGGCGAGCTGGGCCATTGTGACCGGCTCTTCCGCGGCGTAGATGACAGCTTCCAGCTTGGCTTTCAGGCTCATTCTGTAATAGGTACCTTCAATATGGTACCGGAAGTGGAGGAAATCTGCGCGTGGATTGAGCGATATCGTCTGCGCATGGCAGGAAAAAGGGCGTCCGGCAACGCCGAACGCCCTGAAAGACCATGGGTACGCCGCTTTATCTGACGTTCTGTTGATAATATGGAACGGGTTTCAGCTCCTACAAGGTGGTCCCGGTTGTCCAGGGAGGATGACGCGCCGACTCAGGCTTCGCTGAGCAAGGAAGCATGAGCGAATTGGCAGGGCAGGTTACCGGGCGTTCGGCTCGGCGGCGTTGTCCGTCTCGCCGGCGACAGTGATGCGCAGGGAGCGGAGAAAGCTGAGATCGTTCTGGGTAAAGGGCGGTTCGGCGCCGCTCTCACCTGCTGCTGCTCCGGCCTCCCGGGTCTCTCGGGCTGCGACATCGTTAAGGCCTATAGTGGCCTCCAGCATCAGCAGCACGTCGAAGCCGTGCTGGCGGATATCCTGGACCACGCCGGCAATCTGCTCGCTCTCGATGACCGACTCGTGGATGGCCTCGCTCAACTGCTGAATGAGTTCGCGCAGACGGGTTGTCATGGGCACCTCCAGAGCGGTGGCCGGCGCAGGCTATAAGCGCCGGGCAGCGCAGGATTCCTCTACATTACTTCCGTTGCGGTTCGCTGGCAAGTGCGAATCAGCCAAAATCCGCTGAAATGGCGGCGCAGCAACCGTCGCTGCTACCATCATATCGAAGATGAGACCAGAAAACATCGGGCGAGCGCTGGGCATCGGGCTGCGGGTTGCCGGGCGGATCGCCGGCCAGCACATGGCCGGCGGCGCGCAGAGTGCCCCGGCACGCTCCGCCGCCACAGCGCAAGCGGTTGCCAGCGCCGGAGTGCGCGGACGTACAGAAGGACAGGCAGCCGGGCGGGCTACGGCGGGCGTCGCGCGCGGCGTGGGCGGATTCCTGCGCCCCTTCCGCAGAGTAGGCGGCATCCTGTGGCTGGAGGTGACGGGCGTCTTTTTCCTGCTGCCCGTGGTGGTCTTTGCTCCCAAGCTGTGGAGTACAAAGGCGAGTTGGGCTCACGGCCCCGATCACAGGACGTTTCTGCTCACCGCCGGGGTGATGGCCGTCTTTCTCTACCTGGGTGTAAGTTCCTTCTGGCGCGCGTGGAAGCGGTGAGGCGGCATTATTCCGCGACGCAGCGCGCCAATTCTGGATTGTGCTTGTGATGAATGACCGCAAGCACAATAACACGCTCGTCCTGGACCAGGTAGTAAACGCTATAGGGAAACTTGTCGAGTGAGATGCGCCGAGTATTCCTGTAGACGACCTGATAGCCGAAGGGGTGCGCTTCAATCCGATCCAATCCCTCATTCAGCGAACGGACGAACCTGTCTTCGAGAACGGGATCAATCTTCTGATACCAATTCCTGATTCGGCCCACATCGGCGAGAGCCTTCCTCCGAAGCCGAACCGTGAAACTGTTCATCAGATCAGCAACTGGCCGCGAGCTTCCGCCAGACTGATGTCGTCGTCGGGAAAGATTTCAAGATCATGCAGCCGCTCATCGAGAATCTTGCGCTGCCAGTCTGGAACGTGCGCTTGGCTTGCGGCAGTCGCCGGCTGAGGCGAGGTTAGCGGCGCTTCGATGCTCTCCCATAGATCGTCGATCAGCGCCAGACGCTCCCGTGTGGATAGGGCGGCGATTTCAGTTTTGCTCAACACGGCCATGACAGTAGTTTACTCCGGAATCTTTCCAATTGCACACCGGGCCTGCCCACCCTGAGCCGGGACGCAGTGTTTGACCCTGCCGCGCTGACTCCTTATCGTGAAGAGAGTACAGCAAGGCACTTGAAAGGAATCCCCATGACCCTCCCTGCTTCGCCCATTGCCGCCACGCCGAAGAAGACCGCCCTCAACGCCGCCCATCGCGCGCTGAAGGCCAGGATGGTGGATTTTGGCGGCTGGGATATGCCAGTTGAATACTCAGGAGGCCTGATCGCCGAGCACCTGGCCGTGCGCGCCGGCGTGGGCCTCTTCGACGTGAGCCACATGGGCGAGATCCGCTTTAGCGCCCCCGGCGCGCTGGCCGCCATTCAGCATATCACGATGAACGACGCGAGTCGCCTCAAAGACGGCCAGGCTCATTACTCCGCGCTGCTCACCCCGCAAGGCACGTTTGTGGACGACATTCTGGTCCACCGGCTCAACCAGGATGACTATCTGCTGGTGGTCAACGCGGGCACCAAGGACAAAGACTACGCATGGATTCGCGGGCAGGTGGGTACGCGGCCTTTGGTGCAAATCAGCGACGACTCCGACAGCTACTCGCAACTGGCCGTGCAGGGGCCGCGGGCGCTGGAAACCCTGCAAAAGCTGACTAAAGTCGATCTTCCGGCGATCAAAAACTATTGGTTTACCTTCGGCGAGGTGTGCGGCGTGCCCAACGTGATGATCGCGCGCACCGGCTACTCCGGCGAGGATGGCTTCGAGCTATACCTGCCCTCGGATGGACCGACGACGGAAAAAGTGTGGAACGCATTGCTGGAGGCGGGCGCGGAGTTTGGCATTCGCCCCTGCGGCCTGGGCGCGCGCAACACGCTGCGCCTGGAGGCGGGAATGCCGCTCTACGGCCACGAAATCTCCGACACCATTAATCCCTTTGAATCCGGTCACGAGCACTGGCTCAAGCTCGACAAGGGCGAGTTCATTGGCCGCGAGGCGCTGCAGGCCGTGCAAGCCTCCGGCGGAGCCAGGCGCAAGCTCATTGGCCTGGAAATGGTAGAGCGCGGCATCGCCCGCGACGGGTACCCGGTGCTGGACCTTGAAGGCATGGAGATCGGCGTCGTCACTTCCGGCTCGCCCGCGCCGTTTCTCAAGACCAACATCGCCTTCGCGCTGGTGCCCGCATCCGTTGCTGCCAGCAGCGAAGACGTGCTGGTCCAGGTTCGCGCCAATCAGGTGCGGGCGAAGCAGGTTCCGACGCCGTTCTATAAGCGGGTGAAAAAATAGTTTGGAGTTGCCCAGGCCTCAGCTTTTTCCGATCGATCATTGCGGTACTTGCGGGCATTCAGGAAACGCGTAAAAGAGGGCTTTTCTGGCCCAACTGTCTTCCTTTTTCGCCTAAAAGCGGGCAAAATACGGGGTTTGTGGTTACTGATTCGACAACAGGCAGAAAATGCATGACATTGAAACCATCCAGGTTACGAGCGATGCGCGGGTCAAAAAGACGTTTTCCACAGGGTGGGGGGGTGGGGGGTACGGGGTACGGACCGGTCACATCCCTGACATATTGAACCGGGCGCATCCCTGATAGATTGGTCAATGATCAGCAAAGGGCCGCTCCTCTGGTCAATGTTCATAGAATGATTCTGCGCCGAAGGAGGGTTATTATCTGCATAGTGCCGGCAGGAAAGGTTCGTGGTTTCCCAGGTCCCAAATGCGGGACCTGGGGCACCCGGCACCCGGCAGATGTGTGTTCAAAGTCAAATTTGCACTAAAGGAATGTGCATCGTGATCTATGTTTATGGCGACGATGGGTCTGACGCAAAACAGGAGCGCGTGGTAGCAGTCTCGGCACTCGCTGGCTCAGAAGAGCATTGGCAGCAACTAGAGGCTAAATGGATTCCGCGCTGTGGTGGGATTCCTTTTCACGCAAAGGACTGCGAAAGCGATCAAGGAGATTACCGTAGTATTCCGCACGAAAATAATAAAGCCATGTATCGCGACCTTGTTTCTATTTTGGCAAATAGCGGAATCGGCGGAATCGCTATCGCCATCGACATAAGCGCTCAGTTCCAAACTTTTCCCGACTCCGCCGCACTTTCTTATTACCGCGCCTTTGTGGAGGTTTTACAGCGTACAGCGGCGCTAGCAGAGCGCGTGGGCCACATTGCAAAACTGACGTGTGATATCAGTAGCCAGAATGAATTCAATGCTGGCTATCTGTATAACGTCATGCGCGAAGGAGACGCAAAATTCCGTGATTGGCTTTATCCAGAAATTTCGTTCGTATCCGCAAAATATTCTGCCCGTGTGCAGACTGGAGATTTGCTGGCCTACGAAGGATGGAAGGCTCTCGATCACACAGTAGGGCCAGTGAAGCGGGCACGGAAATCATGGGAAGCGCTTAGATCCAGCGGATTTGAAACCTTCAGCTATAGCAAAGAATGGTTCGCCGACCTTCGCAAGCATATCGAATCCGGCGATCTCACACAACGAGTGGGGTTTACGCCTCAGGATTACGGCAACTGGCTCAAGGAGACTGGGAGGCAGCATAACATTACTAATATGTTCACATTTATGGATCGGATGCGAGTAAGAGATGAGCAGGGAAAATCGGAATAGTCAGCCACGTATATTATTACCGTTTATCCACATAAACTTCTTCCTGCACTTTCTCAATCCTAAGTCTGACAGGATAACGGACTAAGACTGGTATTGCAATCAAGTTAATTCTACTTGAGCATCCTTTCCAATGTTCATTGCGGCTTGGCCGGATGCAACGGCTGCGGCTCTGTCCGGCTTTCGCGGGGCAAGGCTCCTACCTCGATCGCTTCGCCCATCGCCAGCGGCAGCTCCTGCTGTTGCGATTTGTAGGACTCGTAGGCTCTCACAATGCGCTGCACCAGCACGTGGCGCACCACGTCGCAATCCTCGAAGTGGCAGAAGTGGATGCCCTCGACGCCGCCGAGAATGTTGATCGCGTCCAGCAGGCCGGACTTGCGCGGGTTGGGCAGGTCGATCTGGGTAATGTCGCCGGTGATGACCGCCTTGGAGTTGTTGCCTATTCGCGTCAGGAACATCTTCATCTGCTCGATGGTGGTGTTTTGCGCCTCGTCCATAATGATGAAGGCGTCATTGAGAGTGCGGCCGCGCATGAAGGCCAGCGGAGCGACCTCGATGACGTTGCGGTCGAGCATCTTGTCGACCTTCTCGATGTCGAGCATGTCGAAGAGAGCGTCGTAGAGCGGGCGCAGGTAGGGATCGATCTTTTCCTGGAGCGTGCCGGGGAGAAAGCCCAGGCGCTCGCCGGCCTCGACCGCGGGGCGCACCAGCACGATGCGGCTGACGCGCTTGGCGTTGATGGCGGCCACGGCCATGGCCACGGCCAGGTAGGTTTTGCCGGTGCCGGCCGGACCTACGCCGAAGACCATGTCGTTCTGCTCGATGGCCTCCACGTAGCGGCGCTGGTTGAGCGAGCGCGGCTGGACGGTGCGCTTGATGCCCACCGAGCGCTGCTTGCCGGCTTCGGCCACGGAACGCAGAGTGGCGGAGGGGTCGGCTACAACAAGGCGCAACATGCCGTTCAGTTCGCCGTTGTGGGGATGGATTCCCAGACGGCGCAGCGCCTCGAAGTCCTCGAAAATGTGTTGGATGCGGGCCACGCTTTCCTGGGGGCCCTCCACGCGCACGGCGTCGGAGCGCAGATCGATGCGCACGCCGAGCGAGTCTTCCATCAGCCTGAGGTTTTCATCGCGGGTCCCGAACAGGGGCTCGAGGTTGGGCGTGATCTCCAGGGCGATCTTCAAAGGATTCAACGTCCTCCGGGACGGCGGCTTAAGGTCGACCGGCAGCGGCCCGATGGGGCAACTGCCGGCGGGTTGGCAGAGTTGTTATCGACGTTTGAAGCGGCGCGCGCGAGCTCAGCGCGGCTCGAAAGCGAGCGATGCGGACGCGCGCCCCGGCAGGGCGCTTGCAGGCAAACGGCTTGTTTTTGAGGGAGCCGAAGAGCGCGAGGCGAACCCAGGTCCATTTTGCAGGCTGCCTTGCGAAACCGCGGGTTGGGGTCGAATACCAAATCCGGTACTGCGAGATTAGCGCGAGCCGGGCGGCGCGTCAACCGGCACTCTGTTACTTTTGGATGGATTCGTGCCTTGGAAGATACCTGTGCGACGGGCGACTGCCGAACCGCGGACGAGCCGGAAGCCGGCACGAAGAGCGATGATGGTTGCGGCGAAGCGATGCACGCGCTGTGCGCTTCTTCCGTTAAACTGCTCTAAAACTCCCGGAATGAGGCCAAGGAAACCCGCGCATGTCCGCACTCTATATCGTTGTTCTGGCCGTCATCGCCGCTGTGCTGCTGGCGGTGGCGGTTTCCCGCGCCTTGCAGGTGAAGACCAAGGCCGACTACCTGGTGGCGGGGCGCTCGCTGCCGGCGGTGGTTCTGGTGCTCACGCTGCTGACCTCATGGATCGGCGCGGGCAGCCTTTTTGCAGGGGC
>JBKQLG010000135.1:0-5434 GCA_052147235.1 Occallatibacter sp. | reverse complement strand
GCTACCGATTTCGTCTTCATCAGCAGGATCTTCCTGGTAGGCCTGATTTGGTATTTGCCTCGCGTCGAAAGATCATCTTCGTGCATGGATGTTTTTGGCACTTGCACGACTGCAAGTCTGCACACTTACCGAAATCCAACAGGACCTATTGGATTCCAAAGCTTAAGCGCAATCAGGTGCGTGACAGGAAGAATTTGCTAAAGCTGCGGGCAATGGGATGGAAGGCGCTGACAATCTGGGAATGCGAGATCGGTGACGCGGCGTTGATCAGGAGGCGTGTGAAATCCTTCCTCGGTGCAAGGAAAATGGCGGGCTAAAGGGCTGGAAACAAGGGCCGGGACCAGACAAAGAGGCATCAGCTGCCAGCCCATTCGGCGCGTGCGTGGCGGGGGTGAAAAGCGGGTCCTTCGACTCGGATGAATAGCGCTTCGCTCAGGATGACACTGACACGTCCGCTATCGCGCCGCGAGCTCCGGAACCGCGACCGTGTACGGCGGGAGAACGCCCAACTCGGCTGCCATATGGAAGAATCCGCGCATCCCCTTTACGCACTCCTCGTCGAGCACGTAGTGAATATTGGTTGTGAGATACGCTCGAATGGTCGACTCGGGAATGGGAAACCGCGCGGACCACTCGTCGACCAGCGCGTCGATATTGGCGAGGCCGTGATCGCGCGAGCGAATGAAATCCTCAGCAATGCTCTCATCCAAAGTTCCGCTGCATGCAATGCCGCGCGAATTCTGGGCATTCACTGTTGGGGCAATCGCCCAGACGGCGGAGACGAATGCGAGGCCCGTCAGCGCGTGCCACTCCTCGGCCAGGTCGCGATAGACAAGCTCTTCGCCGGTGCGCTCGAATTGGTTGTTGCGCTCCTCGAGAGCCAGCAGCGCGGGATCGCCGATGAGAATGGCGGCATCGGCGCGCTCCAGCATGGCGTCGAGATCGGCGACCATGGGCACGAACGGAACCTCCGCGTTGCCCCATTTATGAAAGAGCATGCGCGCATAGGCGAGGGTGGTGCGGCTCGCGGTGTCTGCCGCTACCGAGCGCAGCTTGCCGGGCGGCTGGCTGGCGCGATGCACCAGGATCAGCGATCGCACCTTGCACTTTGAAGCGATGGTGCAACCGGGCAGAATCTGCAGTCCCGGCGTGGTGGCGAGCGATGCGATGGGAATCAGGCCGATGTCGGCGCGCCCATCGGCCAGTCGCGCAGCGCACTCCGAGGGCGTCATGCGGTCGATGCGGTAGCGAAGAGCCAGCTCCTCGTTCAGCGGCGCATGTTCAAAGTCCCACATGAGCGGAGCGGGATTGAGAAACCCAATGGCCGCGACCCGCAAACGCGTGTCTCGCTCGACATTCACATCTCTTAGACTAGCCTTTTGCAAGGTCGGATTCGCGGCCCAGGCGCACGAAGGTAAGCAGGGTGGTCACCTCTCCCGGCAAGGTTCTCCGAGAGGCCGGACGCTGCGAATGGAAGACGGGCCGATTGCTGGACGGCCAGAATGCAAAGCGGTCAGGTTGCAGGACGGTCTGGTTGCAAGACGGTCAGAATGGCCGGACGCTGCGAATGCAAGACGGTCAGAATGCAAGACGGTCAGAATGCAAGTTGGCCAGAATGAAAAGCGGCCAGAATGAAAGACGCTCCGCGCGTGCGCGGAGCGTCTTGCGATTCACCTCGGTTCCGGTTGGCGAAGATCGGCTTAGTGTTTGCCGCTGCCTCCGCCACTGCTGCCGCCTGAAGAGCCTCCGCTCGGGTGCGATCCACCACCGCCACCACCGCCGCCCGAAGAGCCTCCGCTCGGGTGCGATCCTCCACCACCGCCGCCACCGCCGGAAGAGCCTCCGCTCGGGTGCGGCGAGCCGCTACCGCCACCACCACCGCCCGATGGATGGTTCCCTGACCCGCCGCCAGAATTGCTCGGTGGGGGAGGCGGAGAATAGTGACTCGGTTGCGGCTGGCTCTGCGAAGCCGGAGGCTGTGCAGGCGGCGCAGGACGATACGCCGGAGCAGGCGCGGGCGCTGGAGCCGGCGCCGGCTGGCTCCTGTACATCGGAACCTGCACAGGCGGCTCGGAGGGAGTTGTTTGGCCCGGCGCCGGCTGCGGCTGTGCCGGACGATTCTCCGGAGTTGGCTGCGGCGGCGCGGGGTGATTCATCTGTCCCGGCTGCGGCTGCACGGGCCGGTTTGGCTCACCTGGCTGGTTCGCCACGGGGCGGTTCAAGTTGTAACCGGGCCGATTCGGCGCGGCAGGCCCTCCCGGCGCTGTCGTCCCGCCTCCCGGCGCGGCATGCCCGCCTCCCGGCGCTGTCGGCCCGCCTCCCGGCGCGGCATGCCCGTACCTCGGCTGCGGCTGGTTTCCCCCTGCATTCGACGGCGTGCGATCGAAGACCGGCCGCGATGGCAACGGGCGAAGCGGCACGACCGTGCTCCCCCCAATGGTCACCGGCGTGTTTCTGTTTCGCGCCGGTAAAGTAGAGTTGACGATCACCGGAGTCCGTCTAACAGGAATCATCGCCACCGGCCTGGGGTTGATAGGATGGCGCGGCAAAATCGGGCGTGGAATCGGTCGATATCCGGCCGGTCCATGACCGATGTTCGGGCCTCCGTAGTAACCCCCATCCCACCACGGCTGGCAGCCGCCCATGCCCGGCGCCCACCCCCATCCAAATCCGTCATAGAAGTTCCACGCCCCGCACTGGAACGGCATGTAGCCCCACGGATAGCCGGAGATCCAGAGGTACCCGTACCCCGGTGTCCACATCCAGTTCCCGTTCCCGTATGGATCGAAACCAGCATTCGCAGCCTCGTTGGGCGACCACACGTAGCCCTGATTGGGCACGTTGTACCAGTTCCCATCGGCGTCCAAATCGTTCCACGCGGGATTTTGGCTCTGGCCCAAATTCGTCGATGCGCCGGTCTCGGATGCAGCCTCGGTCGTCAGCGCCTGATCGCGATCCGAGTTCCACGCGTCCCACGAATCCGGCGCGATCGACTCCGCGAGCTGATAGTTGGCCGGAGCGGCGCCGTTCAGAGCGATGCTTTCGCCGCCATGCAAGTCAACGGAAACGGCGCCGTTGGCAGCATCGAGGTGCGCGTTTCCTGAAAACACGGCGACTTCGCCGGGAGGATTGTCCATGCTGACGCGAAGCACGGTGAAGCCGCTGGTGGTGAGTTGAGCGTCGCCGAACAACACGCTCATCTGGCCAGCCTGCCCTCCGCCCTGGAATTCGAAGTAAGCCAGGCCGCCAGTGAGCAGGAGTTGAGCGACGGCCGTCGTTCCCGACCCGCTCAAAACCTGCAGCGTTATGGAGCTGTCCGGAGACACCCGGGCTACGCTGCCATCTTCAAATTGAATCTCGGCCTTCCCGCTGTCGGCGGTGGTTAGTTGCATGCCTTCCAACAGAGGTGTATTGGCCACAGCTTGCTGGGCCAGAACCTGCCCACCCTGCGCGAGAGTCACCTGGCCATCCACATAGCTCAGGCGCACTGCGCGAGCCGGCTGGCCCGATCCCTGCCCCTGATTCGGAGCCTGGTCCTGCGCTCGCAGCGCCGGTCCCAAACACACCACCGCTAGAACCACTGCTGCCAGTCCTGCTACCCAACTGCGATTCCCCAAATCATTCATGACGCCCTGCCTTTCCATGGTTCTGTGGCGACACATCCGAAAACATCGGTACCCCTGCATTGATTGGACACTCAATCAAGCGAAAAAGTCGCCTCAATGCAAAGATTTATGATGGGCCGCGGTCCAACAAGGCTCGCGCCCGTTTTCTCACCCGTTCGAGAACGTCATCGTCCTGGGCCAGCCGCTCCAAAATGTCGCGGATGGCGAAGAGCTGCTGTGCCCGGCCGTCCTGAGCGGCCTGGGTAAGGAATTCCATCTCCTGATCCAGGCCCAGGCGGTCGTGTTGCAACAATACCTCAAGGCGGGCACCCTCCAGAATCGTTTCGGATACCGCCTGCATGGATTCGCCGAGCGTCTGGAGTTCCTTGTCGCGTGAGTAGTTGAAGGTGCACGATCCCTGACCCTGCGGTCCGTCATAAGTAAATGTCTTCCAGCCCTCGAAAGCAACCTTCAGGTGGCTTTCGCAAGGCGTATTGAACCAATTGTGGCTCTGCGCTGCTGCAAAGACGCTTCCGGCAAATTCCTTGCTCACCTGAATGTCGCGATCAACGTTAGGCGCTTCAATCTCCTTCAGGCCTGTCCTGGAAGTGCTGCCCATCTGCGAGCGAAAATGGCCGCTGCCATCGGCGTGCAGGACGAGCGTCCACTGCGGGGGCGACAATTCGGGATTGGAGAAGTCCACCTGGACGACGGGATCGGCCGCAGGCGCAGCATGAAGCTGGACCGCGAGCGTGAAGGCGGCAGCGATGAGCCAGCCCGCCCTCATCGCCTGGCCCCTTGCAGCGCCAAAGTTTGCGCAGTGTGAATGTGACAGATGGCAATGGCCAGGGCATCGGCTGCGTCAGAAGGTTGAGGCAGTTGCGCCAATCCAAGCAGCCGCGCCACCATGAATTGCACTTGCTCCTTCTTCGCCAGTCCGTAACCCACGACGCTCGATTTGATTTTCAAGGGAGCGTATTCGGCCAGCGGAATGCGCTGCCGGGCCGCAGCCAGAAGCGCCACGCCGCGCACCTGCCCCAGTTTCAATGCAGACTTGGCATTGACGGAATAAAAGACTTCCTCGATGGCCACTGCATCGGGGCGCCAGCGCTCCAGCTCGGCAGTCAGTTCCCTGAATACCTGGTCAAGGCGCTCCGGCAAGGCCTGCGTCTTCGTCAAGCGGATCGCGCCCATCGCTCGAAACTGGAGTGGCTCGTCGCGCGGACCTTCGCCGGAATCAACGACGCCGAAGCCGGTCACCTCGGTTCCGCAATCGATGCCAAACACCCTCATCGGGTCCAAGTGTATCGCAGTGTATCGCAGACCGGTTGCGCCGATCACTGCCGGAGGTGTACCGTGCAGGTCTCGGCAGGGGATAACACATTTGTGGTATCGGAAAACACAGTAACCATTCCGGACCCGCCGCATCCAACCTCATGACCAGTTTGGTTCGTTTACAAGAGTTTCATGTCAGGAAAACAAAACGCCATTTCAAGTGTCTCTAGGTTGTAGACAAAGATATTCAGCGCGGAGGAGACGGTGGGCAGGATTCCTGCAGCGGCAAAGCGCAAAGCGGCTCTTTGGCTCAGCCAGGGAATCACCCCACTCCGGCTGGCGCTGACACTGGCCCTCGGCTTCGCAATTGGCTGCATACCCGTGATTGGAATTCCCACGGTTCTCTGCGCCGGGCTGGCGCTGGCCCTGCGCTTGAATCTGCCTGCCATCCAGGCCGCGAACTACGCCGCCATGCCCCTGCAACTGGCGCTCATCGTTCCGTTTGTGCGGCTGGGCAGATGGATTGTTCCCGCACATTCCGCGCAGTTGGTGAC
>JBKQLG010000134.1:0-3404 GCA_052147235.1 Occallatibacter sp. | reverse complement strand
TATTTATGGGAATCATCGCGTCACACAGTATCGAGGAGCGCCGCCAGCAGGAGCAGACGCGCCTTGATAGCCTGAAGACCGCGCCGGAGCGCAACAAGTGGGGGCAGTTTGCAACACCGCCCGCACTGGCGCTCAGCCTTGCCCGGCATGCGCATGCGCTCATGGGCAAGACCCCCGTCCGCTTCCTCGATCCCGCTGTAGGCACGGGTTCTTTTTTCTCGGCAGCGTCACAGGCGTTTGGGCAGAAACACATCGCCGCTGCCACCGGCATCGAGCTTGACCCGCTGTTTGCAAGAACCGCTGCGACTTTATGGGAAGGGCAGGGGCTTCAGGTCATTAAGGGCGATTTCACGAAACAGCATCTGCCCGAGCAGCGCTTCAATCTCGTGCTGACCAACCCGCCCTATGTCCGCCATCACCACTTGCCGGGAGCGGAAAAGGATCGCCTGAAGGCGCAGCTCGCACGCTCGCTGCATCTGGATATCAGCGGCCTTGCCGGGCTGTACTGCTATTTTCTGCTGTTGAGCCACGACTGGATGGAAGAGCGGGGGCTTGCGATCTGGCTCATCCCTTCGGAATTCATGGATGTGAATTACGGCGTCACCTTGCGCCGCTATCTCACCGAGCACGTGACGCTACTGCATATTCACCGGTTTTGCCCCACGGACGTGCAGTTCACGGACGCCCTGGTGTCCTCCGCCGTCGTGGTGTTCCGCAAATCGCCGCCCCCGGCAGGCCATACCGCCCGATTCTCGTTTGCAGGCCCGATAGAGCATCCGCAGACGGAAGCACAGGTGCAGTTGGAAACCTTGCGCCTGTCACGCAAATGGACGCGATTTCCGGCCACCACCACGGTGAGCGTTACGGCCGAGCTGAACCTGGGCGACATATTCGCCATCAAGCGCGGCCTAGCGACCGGCTCCAACAGTTTTTTCATCCTCACAGAAGAGGACATCAAACGCTGGCACATTCCGCGCCAGTTCATGAAGCCCATACTGCCAGGCCCTCGCCACGTGACCGGGGACATCATCGATGCCTTGCCAAACGGCGCGCCCGACGTATCGCCGCGCCGTTACCTGCTCGATTGCAACGAGCCGGAAGAACGCATCAAGGCCGCGTGGCCGCGTTTCCATGAATATCTTCAGACGGGCAGGGAGCAGAAGATTCATAAGGCGTATCTCGCCAGCCACCGCGCCCCGTGGTACTCGCAGGAGGAGCGCCCTCCCGCGCCGTTCCTCTGCACCTATATGGGCCGCTCCCGCGATGGAAAGCATCCCTTCCGGTTCATCTGGAACCGCTCCCAGGCGACCGCTCACAACGTCTATCTGATGCTTTATCCCACAGGCCCCTTGCGCGCCGCGCTGAAAGCGCATCCCGAGCTTTACGCGCACGTGTTTGAAGCGCTACAGCGAATCACTCCCGCGCAGTTGCTTTCCGAAGGCCGTGTCTACGGGGGAGGACTGCACAAGGTGGAGCCGAAGGAACTTGCCCAGGTTTCCGCGCGCCTGATACTCGATAGTATCGGGGCGCATATGCGGATTGAGGAACAACTGCCCATGTTCACTTGACCAGACCGCTCTTCCGGTCACTGCCCCGCAACAGCCCGATCGAGCCTCGCGCCATCAAATATAATGGGATGTTTCGGACAAGGGACTACTTTTCCCAAACTAGAGGAGCAATCATGCCTGCGAAGCGTATCGGCATTCTTACCGGCGGCGGCGACGTTCCCGGCCTGAATTCGGTCATCAAATCGGTGGTATACCGGTCGGTCGCGATCGGATACGAAGTCGTCGGAATCCGCCGCGGATGGGAGGGCCTGACGCACGTCAATCTGCAGGATCCCTCCAGCCGCGCGCGTTATATTCTGCCGCTCAACACGGAAAACACGCGCACCATCGACCGCACGGGCGGCACGTATCTGCACAGCTCGCGCACCAATCCGTCCAAAATGGGGAAGCTGCCCCCGGTTCTGGAAGGGCAGACTTTCGATGTCAAGGAAAGCACCAAGAAGGGCGTCACCACCAAGGTGTTCGACGTGACGCCGGCGGTCCTCGCTAACATCGAGGTGCTCGGTCTGGACTACCTGGTCGCCATTGGCGGCGACGACACGCTGAGTTACGCCGCCGAACTCGGCCGCCGCGGCGTGCAGGTCATGGCCGTACCCAAGACCATGGACAACGACGTGCGGAATACCGGGTATTGCATCGGGTTTTCCACCGCCATTACCCGTGCCATGGACGCCATCGAACGCCAGCGCACCACGGTTGGCTCGCACGAGCGCATCGGCCTGTTCCGCGTCTTCGGCCGCGATGCCGGCTATACCGCGCTCTACACCGCCTACGTCACCAGCGTGCGCTGCTGCATCCCGGAATATAAGGTGAGCCTGCCGCACCTGATCGATCTGCTGGTCACCGACAAGCGCAACAACCCCAGCAATTATGCGCTCTGTATTTTGTCGGAGGGCGCGGAGCGGGAAGGCTACACGGTGAAGGAATATGGCGAGGCCGACGCTTTCGGGCACCGCAAGAAGATGAGCGTGGCGGAAGACCTGAGCAACGAGATCAAGACCAAGACCGGCGACGAGACCATCGTCAGCGATTTGACCTACGACCTCCGCTCGGGCAGCGCCGATTTCGTCGACCGCATGGTGGCCTCGACCTTTGCCGGTATGGCAATGGACGCCATTGAAGACGGCAAACACGGCCTCATGACCGCCATCAACGAAGGGCGCTACGCGCTGGTCTCCATTCCCGACCCCAAGCTGGGGCCGCGCCGGGTGGAGATAGCGACCATGTACAACACCGACCGCTACCGGCCGACCTACGATCGCAAGTTGGGCCTCCCCATCTTCCTGACCAGAAGCTAGCTTTCGGCGGTCAGCAGTCAGCCACTGCTGTCTTGGCTGACGGCTGACGGCTGATCGCTGACAGCTTGAATGACTATGGACTGGAGCCGGCTATTTCGCCGCCAGCAAACCTCGCCCGGTCATGCGCGCGCGCTCACCGGCGAGTTGCGGGCGCGCATTCGCGCTTCCTTCGACGAGGCGTCCGCCGACGAGGAGCATTTCCCCTCCACCATCGATCCGCGCATCTACCACGTCAAGCTCATCCACCAGCACCTGGCGCCCCTGGCGGGAAAGCGGGTGCTGGACGTGGGCTGCGGTAAGGGCCGCTTCGCGCGCGTGCTGCGCGACCGGGAGCCGGAGGCCGAGTTCTGGGGCCTGGATCTGTCCGAGGAAATGCTGCGCTATGTGCCGGCCGGGATCCACACCCGCGCCGGCTCCATGACCGAATTGCCGTTCGACGACGCTTTTTTCGATGCGGCCTACGCCACCGAATCGCTCGAACACGCGGTGGAAATCGAGCGGGCGGTGGCGGAAATCTGCCGGGTAGTAAAGCCCGGCG
>JBKQLG010000133.1:0-5275 GCA_052147235.1 Occallatibacter sp. | reverse complement strand
CAGAAATCGTGCAATAAGTGCCCAGTCCTGTCCCAACTTTGCCGGGGAATGATTCCTGATTTATTGGGGTTTTGTTCCTGAATTGGAAGCTGCCTGCGGTATGGCCGGGCGCGTCGCAACGGCGACGGTCATAGACCGCCGCTACACGGTTTTGGGCGCGGCTTTTTCGGTGAAGCGGCGCCAGACCAGCCAGGCGGCCAGGACGATTCCCACCAGGAAGGCGAGGAGGGTGACGTAGAGCGGCGTCACCGAGGGCCGGAAGCGAAATTCCACCGTGTGCCCGCCGGGGGGAAGAAAGACGCCGCGCATGATGTAGTTGCAGCGCAACAGCGGCGACGGCTTCCCGTCCACCCTCGCGCTCCAGCCATCGGAAATGCGGTCGTTGTAGAGAAGAACGGCGTTGGTCTTGACGTCGGCCTGCAACTTGATGTCGTTGGGCTGGTAGGAGGCAATGCTGTCTTCGAATCGTCAGACATTTGGCCCTCTCGTCAGCCCGCTTCCGGCGCCGGCCAGTTCTTCGGCGGACAAAAACCGCCCATAGTTGTAATAGGCCGCGCAGGCGCCTTCGCTGGAGACCATCGTCGCGCCCAGCGGATGGCGCGGCGTGCACTCCTTGCCGAAGGCCGCGCATTCTGCCGGCTTGATCGCTCCGCGCAGCACGTCTCCAGCGCGGCAGAGCGGCGACTCTTCGGTATGAATGCCGGTGATATGGAAGCGCTCCTCGGCGTCGAATGCGCGATACTCCTCGCTCAGCCGCCAGCCGCTCCTGGGGATAACGCCGATGCCGCGCCAGGCCCGGTCGGTGACCTCAAAAACTTCAGCCAGCAGCTTCTGCGCGGCCCGGTTTCCGTCGAAGGTGACGATGCGCTCGTAGGCGTTCTCGACCTCGTGCCGGCCGGACTCAAGCTGAATCACGCAGCGGCGAATCCCGTCCAGCAGGTCGAGCGGCTCGAAGCCTGTGACCACCAGCGGAACCTGATACTTCTCAGCCAGCGGCGGATACTCCCAGTAGCCCATCACGCTGCAGACGTGCCCGGCCAGCAGAAAGCCCTGAACCTGGTTTCCCGGCGACTCCAGAATCGCCGCGATCGCCGGTGGGACGAGAACATGGGAGACCAGCAGCGAAAAGTTCTTCAAGCCGCGGCGCTTGGCTACGTGAACGCTCATCGCGTTGGCCGGAGCGGTGGTCTCAAAGCCCACGCCGAAGAAGACAACTTCGTTCTGTGGATTTTTCTGAGCGATTTCAACGGCATCCAGCGGAGAGTAGACGACGCGAACGTCGCCGCCCGCGCCCTTGACCTGAAATAAATCGCCCTCGGTGCCGGGAACGCGCAACATATCGCCGAAGGAGCAGAAGATCACTCCCGGCTGGGCGGCAATCGCCAGCGCCTTGTCGATCAGCTCCAGCGGCGTCACGCATACCGGGCAGCCGGGGCCGTGAATCATTTCGATCCCGGCGGGGATCATCTGGTCGATCCCGTTTTTGATGATCGAGTGCGTCTGCCCGCCGCAGACCTCCATGATCTTCCAGGGGCGCGTCGTGACAGCGGCGATCTCCCGCGCCATTCGCTGCGCGATCTCGCCATTGCGGAACTCGGTCAGGTACTTCATGGCGTGGTCTTGGCCCGCGTCAGCGTCATCTCCATGCCGGGAAAATCACCGCTATCAGACTTGGTCGTCAGCTTGATGGTGTCGCCCGCGATCACGCCCTCATGCTTGATCGTCATGCCGTTGAAGCTCACGTTGAAGGAGATACTGTCGCCATCGATCTTGCCTTCGGTGATCTCCATCGGATCGCCCTGCGGGCCGGTTACCGTGCCGGTCAGCTTGGCGCCATCCATCTTGAAGGTAAAGGTGATCTGCATGGAGTCTCCATTCGGGCCGGCTACATTAGCCGTCCAGGAGCCGGTCACGTCAGATGCGGCAAACGCGCTAGCGGCGGTGAAAGCCATCATCAGGGCCGCGCAGAGACATAAAAGCTTCTTCATTCGTACAACCTCGCAGTGAATTTGCACGGTCGAGCATCCTTAATTGCAAGCCGCCGCACAGTAGAACAGGACGATATGGATTGCCGGGAAGTTTCCCGGCCTCAATGCTCAACTCTGTCTGGGTGCCCCAGGTCCCGATTTTGGGAGCTGAGAACCCTCGAACCTCAACCAGCGGTTTTGCGGGTTTCCACCGAACAACTCCCATCCGGGCAAGGCGACGACGGAGCCAAAGCCGCCCGCGCGAAGGCCTCATCCTCGCTGGCCAGTTCCTCGTCCAGCATACCCATCGCGCGAAAGTCTTCCAGCGTCTTCAGGGCCGTCTCCTCATCGATCTTGGAGAGCGCAAAGCCAACGTGGACAATGGTATAGTCGCCGACCTGGACCTCCGGCACGTAGTCCAGGCAGACGCGCTTGACGATGCCGCCAAAGTTCACCCGCCCAATGCGGAGATCGCCCTCAGTGATGATTTCCTCGACTTTTCCCGGAATCGCTAGACACATGGTTTCTACGTTATACCGAGTTGGGGGCTGCGTATAGTGTGATTTGGATCACCTTAATCAATCAACCCCTGGTCTCACCTTCGATTCTTGGGGATGATTTCACGAAGTCTAAAATGAATTTATGGGAGCTTGGCATCTTTGCCATATCGGTACGGACTTCGATCAGATCCTTCCTCTCCTCTGTAGTCAGCCAGAGAAAAGATACATCACGCCAACTTCTTCTTTCTCGTACGCCTCTTTTGAATCCATTATTTTCTTAACTTGTTGTTTGAGATTTTTGCCGCATCGGGCTGCAACGATAATTGCTGAGTTTGATGCCGCCGATTTTGTGGAGTGTGTCAATTTGCTGAGACCACCGTAATCCCTGCCCATATTTAGGGAGGCAATGCCGTATGACCTCATATATTTCTCGAGCATCTTAAAATCGGGAATTCCGTATTTATTCTTGTTTTGGTGCCAATTGTTAGACTTTGACAGCGATTCTACGAGACGAAATTCATAAGCCAGCGCCCAAGATTCCCAGTGCGCACGGCGCATCACATCGTATGCGTCAAGTTGATCCGACTCTAACAGTGAAAGCGAGGCGCGAAGCAGCGAACTAGCGCGAAGCAGCAGCAAGAGAACGGCAGCCAGTTGAGTGTCACCAGACACGCGAATATTAAGAAGCTCCATTTCGGCCTCGTCGAGGTAGCCGAGAAAACTCTTGAAATCGAACTGTGGATGCAAAGTCATGGTCGCTCTTCTCAGTAGCCTGCCTCGCTCCCATGCCAGATGGCAAGAATGACAACTTCCTTGCCGTCATACCGATAGAGGGCAACATAGGCCCCGCTGCCGAATTCAATCACCCATTCGCGGAACTCGGTGGGCAGCTCCTCGACAGGGCGACCCATCTCCGGAAACTTGCCGAGTAGTTTCACGCCCTGCCGGATCGCCTTTACGGCGCGCTTGGCCGCGTCGGAGCTCTTGGAAGCCAGAAAATCATGTAGCCGGGCTACATCGCGCAGGCTTTGCGGCGACCACTTCAGGCGTGGCATTGCGGAGCCTCGGCCTCCTCGCCCGCTTCGAGCTTGGCCAGCCAGGCGTCGGCCTCTTCGGCGGTGGCGTGCAGGCCGGTTGCCTGATAGTCGTTCCAGGCCGTTAGCGCGTCTTGCCGGAACTGTTCGCGCTTTTCTTCGCGCTTCACGTATTGCTCGACGGCTTCGCGCATGATCCAATGTGCTGACCGGCGGCGCGCCGAGGCGAGCTGCTGAACGCGCTGCTTGAGTTCAAGGTCGAGTTTCAGGCTAGTGGTTGCGAGGGATGGCATAATAAGTACTCCATGGTGTTACCATAAAACACTATAGCACACCTCGCGTCTCCGCCAGATACCCCAGCCACTCCTCCATCCCCGCGCCGGTCTTGGCGGAGGTCTCGAAGATGCGGATGCCGGGGCGGATCTCGTTGATGTTCCTGAGCGCCAGCTCGCGGTCGAAGCCGCAGGGCTCGGCGATGTCCATCTTGGTAATGACAGCCGCGTCGGCGGAGTTGAAGAGCGTGGGATACTTCAACGGCTTGTCCTCGCCCTCGGTCACGCTCAGCAGGACCACGCGAATCCGCTCGCCCAGGTCGTAGCTCGACGGGCAGACCAGGTTGCCGACGTTCTCGATGAAGAGATAGTCGAGCCCACCGAGCGCGACACCCTCCCAGCCGTCGATGTGCTTGCCGATCATCTCCGCATCGAGGTGGCAGATGCCGTGGGTATTGATCTGGCGCACCGGAGCGCCGCTCGAAGCCAGCCGCCGTGCGTCGTTGTCGGTCTCCAGATCGCCGACCAGCGCGGCAACCCGCGCGCCCCGCGCCTTCAGCTCACGCAGGGTCCGCTCCAGGAAGGCTGTCTTGCCAGTGCCGGGGCTGGAGACCAGGTTCAGTACCAGCACGCCGGCGGCCGTAAAGCTCGCCCGAAGGCCTGCCGCCAGTTCGTCGTTCTTTTTGAGAATTCCCCGCCGCAGTTCGACAATCCTGGTCGTCATTCGCTCACCTCACCGTCGTCAATCTCAATCGAATCAATCTCCAACTCGCGCCCCTGGCGTATCTCCGCGCACAGCTTACCGCAGCGCGGGCAGCGGAAGCTCTGCACGCCATCCAGCTCTGAATCGATCCCGCAGGGCGCGCAATGCACGACCACCGGCAGTACATTCACCACCAGCTGCGAGCCTTCCAGAGGCGTTGCTTCGCTGACAATGCCCCAGCAGAACTCGAGCGACTCGGGAATCACCGAGGCCAGCGCGCCGACGCGCAGCCGCACCTCAAGCACCCGCGCGCCCGGATTGGCGGCCAGTGTCTCGGTTACCGTTTCGACGATGCTCGTCACCAGGGAAAGTTCATGCATGCAAGATCGATTTTACGCGTCGTGCGGATCTCCGGTCTTTGTTACCTGATGAACGAGGCTGGTTGAGGTTCGCCGTTTCCCACCCTAGCCGCAAAGACAAAAACGCGGCGAGGGTGGGGCACCCTGTACTAATCGCTCCCCTCTGTAAGATAAAAGCACAAGGAAAACCCCCATGCCCAACCCTGCCGTTGCCTCGTCCCGTCTCACCCTCAGCCAGCTCGCCCCCGCCACCATTCAGTCGGAGATCCGCGCGATGACCCTGGAGTGCGACCGCATGGGCGGCATCAACCTGGCCCAGGGCATCTGCGACACGCCCGTCCCAGCGCCGGTCGAGGAGGGCGCAATCCAGGCGATCCGTGACGGCCAGAACATCTACACGCGGCTGGACGGCATCAGCCGCCTGCGCAACGCCATCGCCG
>JBKQLG010000132.1:0-7005 GCA_052147235.1 Occallatibacter sp. | reverse complement strand
GCCGAGGCGCGTCTTGACGATCTCGATGGCCTTCACGTGACCCTCCGCGTCGCCCAGGATGCGGTGCGGGGCGGCGAGGTAGACAAAACGCACGCCCTCGTCCTCGGCGGCCTGAATCTCCTCGTCGATGGCGGGCATGTCCTTGCGCTCGCGGCGATAGAGGATGGTGGCTTGCGCGCCCATGCGTATCACCGTGCGCGCCGAATCGATGGCCGCGTTGCCGCCGCCAATGATGGCCACCCTGCTTCCCATCGTGACTTTTTCTTTGCGGGCGACGGCTTCGAGGAAGGGCAGCGCGGGATGCACATTCTTCAACTCCGTGCCGGGCAGATAGAGCCAGGATTCCTTCCAGGTTCCGATGGAGAGGAAGACGGCATCGAACTGGCTAGCCAGCTCGTTCAGCGGCACGTCAAATCCAATGCGGGTATTGAAGACCATCTTCACGCCGACGCCTTCGATCATGTCCAGTTCGCGGCGCAGCACGGACTTGGGCAACCGGTACTCAGGAATGGCGAAGCGCAACATTCCACCCGCTTCGCTCCGCTCCTCGAAGATGGTCACGTCGTGGCCGAGCATGGCCAGATAAAACGCGGCGGTCAGGCCGGTCGGCCCGCTGCCGGCCACGGCCACCTTGCGGCCCGTATAAGGAAGTTGGCGCGCGCGAATGCGCTGCAGCATTGGCTCAAAGAGGTCAGACTGATAGATGGCGTCGGCCAGGAAACGATGCACCTCGCGCATATTCACCACCTCGTCGAAGGACTGGCGGCGGCAGCGATTGTCACAGGGGTGCTGACAAACTCTACCCGTAGATGCGGGCAGCGGATTATCGAGAATTACCGACTCGAAAGCGTCTTCGAGGCGGCCCTCCTGATAGAGCTCGAGGAAGCGGGGAATGTTCATCCTCAGCGGGCAGGAGTTCTCGCAGGGCGAGAGAGCGAGTTCCTGGCAGACGCCGGCGCGGCAGCGATGCGCGACGATGTGGTCCTCGTACTCATCGCGGAAGTGGCGGATGGTGGTGAGCACAGGATTGGGCGCGGACTGGCCGAGTCCGCAGAGCGAAGTCTCGCGAATCATGCGGCCCAGTTCGTCGAGCAGGGTCATCTGCTGGCGCGTGCCGCTGCCGTCGGTAATCGAATTGAGGATACGCAGCGCCTTGTTGAGGCCTACCCTGCACGGGACGCACTTGCCGCAGGACTCGGAGTGAGTGAACTCGACAAAGTAGCGTGCGACATCGACCATGCAGTTGTCTTCATCGAGGACAACCATTCCGCCGGAGCCCATGATGGAGCCGAGCTGCGCCAGGCTCTCGTAGTCCACGGGAGTATCGAACATCTCGACGGGAATGCATCCACCGCTGGGCCCGCCGGTCTGCACGGCCTTGATGCGGCGGCCGTTCACCGCGCCCTCGCCGATGTCGTAGATGTAGGTCTTGAGCGGAGTGCCCAAAGGCATCTCCACCAGCCCGGTATTCAGGATCTTACCCACCAGGGAGATGACCTTGGTCCCAGGGCTCTTCACGCTGCCGTTCTCGGCAAACCATGCGGGGCCGCGGGTAATGATGGGCGCAACGTTGTACCAGGTCTCGACGTTGTTGATGTTGGTGGGCATGCCGTACAAGCCCCTCTGCGCGGGGAAGGGCGGGCGGGGATGCGGGCGGCCGGCGTGGCCTTCGAGCGAGGCGATCAGAGCCGTCTCCTCGCCGCAGACGAAAGCGCCCGCGCCCTGCACCAGCTCGATGTTGAAGTTGAAGCCGCGGTTGAGGATGTTAGCGCCCAGCAGGCCGTATTCGCGCGCCTGTTCGATGGCCCTGTTCAACCGGCTCACCGCCAGCGGATACTCGGCCCGGACGTAGATGATGCCCTCGGTTGCGCCCATGGCGTAAGCGCCGATGATCATGCCCTCGAGCAGCGAGTGAGGGTCGCCCTCAATCTCGTTGCGGTTCATGTAAGCGCCGGGGTCGCCCTCGTCGGCGTTGCAGATGATGTACTTGGTCTCGGCCTTGGCCTTGGCCAGGAAATCCCATTTGTTGCCGGTGAGGAAGCCCGCGCCGCCCCTGCCACGCAACCGCGCGGCCTTGACCTGCTCGATTACGTTGTCTGCACGCCCGTCGATCAGCACTTTATAGAGGGCCTGATAGCCGCCCACCGCGATGTATTCCTCGATGTCAGAAGAGCTGATGAGCCCGCAGTTGCGCAGCACAATCTTCTTTTGCCCCTTGAAGAAGGGGATCGTGTTCCAGGAGGGAATCAGCGGATAGCCCTGGCCGTAGCGCAGATGAGCGGTGATGTGATCCCACTCCTCGATCTTGCAATAGACCAGATCGGCGGGCATGATGCCGGTGGAGACCGCTTCCAGGATGCGCGCGGCGTCATTGGCCTGCACGCGATGCAACATCACCAGCGGGTTTCCCGGCAGGCGGATGCTGACCATCGGCTCCTGGAAGCAGGAGCCGAAGCAGCCCACGCCGGCCAGCATTACCTCCAGGCCGCTGCGATCGATGGCCTCATTCAGGGCGTGATACACCTCTTCCGCGCCATTGCCGCGGCCGCAGGTTCCCATGCCCACGGTGAGGCGCGGCGTGGCCGGCATCAGCTTGGCAAGCCCGGCTTCACGCACCGCATTGAAGGCGCCTATATCCTGAATTCGCGGCATTATTTCCTCCCATGTCCATTATGTTCAAGAGCCTTCACTTCCCGTTGCAGCGTGCGCTCATTCACGTGGCTGAGGATGTGGTGGTTCACTTCGACCACCGGGGCCAGCGCACATTGGCCAAAGCAAGCGACAGTGCGCACCGTGAAGCGCTGGTCGGATGTGGTGAGCGCCATTTTGTCGGCCTCGTTGGTGTCGCTGGCTTCCTGCCCGCTCAGCCCTAAATCGAGGCAGAGCTTCTCCAGCAGATCGCGCGAGCCGCGGGTGTGGCATGCGGTGCCGCGGCAGACGCAGATCACGTTGTCGCCCTGCGGATCGAGGTTGAAGAGCGCAAAAAAGGTTGCGGCGCTGTATACCGTGGAGGGAGGAATGCCGGTCTCCTCGGCGATGTAGCGCAGGGAGTCCATGGAAAGGAATTTATGGGCGTTGGCGGCCTGAACCGCCGCCAGGATACCCAGCAGCGCTCCGGGGCGGCCGTCCTGCTCATGAATGGCCTGGTCGATCAGCAGCCTCTCGTGAGCATTCAGCACTTCATGGGCGACACTCTGCATGATGCCTCCACTTATTGATGGATTTGAAGGATTTGAAGACGATGATGGCGGGATGCAGCGCGCCCGGCGCCGCTGGAAAAACGGCGCACATCTGCCGCGCGCAGATCATGAGGAGACGAGATGGAGAGGGCGACATGGGCCAGACCCTATTCACTTCTGGACCATCTTCCGAGGGCGTGAAAGGAGAAAGTAAAAGAGCGTTCGCCTATGAAGTCCTCTTGCCCGGCAAAGAGGACTCTGCGCTTGCCGGCGCATTCCGCAGCGACTTTCATCCTGGAGACCATCCGCTAGGACAATGACATTCCGGGGGCAGATTTGGATGTGCCTTGCGTCACATCGATTTAGAAGCGCGCTGTGCGCATGAGGCGCTTATCTGCGAGGCGGCCAGAGCGGATCGTATGGACCGGCCTCGGGTTCAAACGGCGGTTCGTTCTCCGGCTCGGCCGGTTCCGGCTGCTCAGGCTCCGGCTCCGGTGCGGGCAAAGGCGGCTCTGTTGCTTCCGTCGCGGATTCAGCCACGAGTTCAGTAGTGGATTTGGCTTTGAATTCGATCTTCACCGGCGGCGGTTCCCATGGTTCGGGGAGCTCAGGAACCACCTCCACTGACCGCACGGATTCATCTACAGGCGTCGCCGGCTCCCACGGCTCCGCGGAGGAAGGCTGCGCGTCACGGAGACCGAAAATACTCGTCTCGGCGAAGGGTGCGTGCCTGCGCGCGAAGATGGCTGCGAGGGACTCCACCAGAGTTTTCGTTCCGGAGGGATGGATCTCCTGGTACTCGCTTTCTTCTTCCGCTTGATCCGCAACTTGTTCAATGGCCGGTTCCGGTTCGTCCGCCGCCCACTCGGGTTCATCCTCGGTTTCGGGGACGAGTTCATCGGCTGCAGGTTCAACAGCCGCTTCGATCTCCGGCTCTATCGGCTCCGGTTCTTCTATGGACTCAAGCTGCTCTTCGGGCACAGGCGTCGCTTCTGCTATCGGCTCGAATTCAGGGATGGATGCAGCCTCGATTTCGGCAGCGGATACGATAGCGGCTGATTCGATCTCCGGCTCTATCGGTTCAGGCTCAGGGATGGATGCATCCTCAGACTCAGACTCGGGAACGAGTTCAACGGCTAAATCAGCGGCCGATTCGATCTCCGGCTCGGCTGGCTCCGGTTCTTCGGTTGACTCATTCTGCTCTTCGGGCACAAGAGTTGCTTCTACTATCGGCTCGCGTTCAGAAATGGATGCAGCCTCAGACTCAGACTCGGGAACGAGTTCAACAGCAGGTACAACAGCCGCTGCAATCTCCGGCTCGGCTGGCTCCGGCTCTTCGGTTGACTCAAGCCGCTCTTCGGACTCAAGCGTCGCTTCTGCAATCGGCTCGGGTTCAGAAATAGATGCAGTCTCGGATTCGGCTGCGGGTTCAACAGCGGTTGCTGCAATCTTCGGCTCTATCGGCTCAGACTCATCAGAAGGTAAAGGCTGAGACTCCGTGACCACTTCACTTTCAACAGCAGGTTCAACAGTCGCTGCAATCTCCGGCTCGGCTGGCCCCGGCTCTGCTATTGACTCAAGCTGCTCTTCAGACTCATGCGTCGCTTCTACGATCGGCTCAGGCTCAGGAATCGATTCAGCCTCGGACTCCGGAACGAATTCGGCAGCGGGTTCAACAGCGACAGCAGTAGTGGGTTCAGGCTCAGCGGCAGGCTCTTCGCCGGCAAACTCAACGGCAGCCGGAGCCAGCAGCAGATCGACGCGATAGCCGGCTGCCTCGGCCGCCGCCAGCGCCTCGTTGAGGCTTTTGCTCATCGCGCGAACTGCCGCGCGGTTGGACCCCACGCGGCCGGGCGCGCTCTCGCCCGCCAGGCGCAGCAGCGACGGCATCAGCAGCCACCAGAGCAGTTCCTCGTAGCGCTCGCGCACCAGGTAGTCGTGTCCCTCGGCCTCATGCACGCCGCAGAGCCAGCGCACATCCGCGTCCAGCCACAGCGAGGGCCACAGAAGCGGCGAAGGCGCCAAAGCCTCTCCCTCAGGGGCGGATTGTTCCGCCTTGCCGACGCCGGCTCCGATGAGCAAGCCAACCTTAACGCGCGCGGCGACGCGCCACGCTTCCTCGCCCTCGAATCCCAACGCGGCGAAGAGCTGGGCGAAGGGCTCGCGCAGGCGCAGGCGGTCAAAGAGCTCCAGCGCCATGCGCTCGGGATTCTCCGCATCGATGGATTCAGCCAGCAGCTCCAGCACGCACCAGCCGAGCACCGGGCCCCACATCGCCGTCGCGGTCAACTGCGGGCTTGGGCTGGGCAGCATGCGCCGGGCGGCCACGGTCCACGGAGCAGGGAAGAGCGCTTCCAGGGCGGGAATGCGCATCGCCGAGCGTAGCCGCTCGCGGAAGGCCGCGCGCAGCAGGCTGGGGTTGGCGGGCGCGGCGGCGTTGCTGCCGGCAAGCGCAAGAAAAGACTTCTGCGCCTGGCGCAGGAAGTTCTCGCAGCGCGTCCAGGCGGTTTCAAAGAATTCCGTGCGTTCGGCCTCGATGCCGGGTTTGATTCCGCCCGCCAGAGTGCGCGGATGCTCGGCAAGATCGGCGAAGAGGCGCACCATCGCCGGTTCCAGCAGTTGGCGCAGCGCATCGTGCGCCGGTTCAAGCTCCAGATGCACCAGCGCATCTTCCAGGCTGGCCACGCCGCGGCCGTTGAGCTGATCGCTGAGCCGGTCCCAGGGTTTCTCGGCGTTCGAGTATAGCTCTCGCCAATCGAGAAAGACGTGGCATTGATAGGCATGCAGATCGAGAGTCAATCCGCGATCCGACAAATCGTTTGCCCTGCGCAGGTATTCGAGGCCGGTCAGCGAGTCGCGCCAGGCGAAGACGGCGCCGGAGTTGTCGCTCAGGCCCAGTCCTTCCCTGATTCTCTGCTGGCGCAGCTGGTTGGCGCCCTTGTCGGCGTAGGCCGCCGAATAATCAATCGTGCCGTGCGTGTGGGCGTATCGATTGTGATAGACGACCAGGGCGCGCTCGTCGCCTCTGCGGTTGGAGTAGGCAAAGACATTCTCGTCCACCTTGCCGTTGTCCGTGAAGAAGTCGTAGAGCAGGAAGTTGCCGCTCTCGGCAAAGAGCCGGCGGCGCTTGAGCAGCGGGGCAATCTCGCGCACGTGGCGCTCGACCATCCAAGGATCGGCGTTCTCGTCGTAGCGCGGGCGCTGATACTCCATGCCGTACTTCTCGGTGAAGCCCTCGATCTGGCCGTGGCCGAACATGGGCAGGCCGGGCAGCGTGGCCATCATCGTCGCCACGCCGAAGCATTTATCGCCCTTGCCGAATTGATCGATAGCCGTGCGTTCGTCGGGATTGCTCATGAAGTTCACGTAGCGCTTCATGATGTCCGGGTCGAACTCCAGCGTGTTCTTGATGACCGAACGGTACTTGGCGTTGTCCTCGTCGCGCAGCATCACCATGAAGGCGCTGTTGTAAACGCGATGCATGCCCAGCGTGCGGACGAAGTAGCCTTCCATCAGCCAGAAGGCCTCGGCCAGCAGCAGCGTACCCGGCACCTCGAAGGCCACGCGATCCACCACCTCGCGCCAGAACTCATGCGGCATGGCTCGGTTGAATTCGGCCTGGTTCATGCCGTACTCGGCACGCGAAGGAATGGCCCCGCTTGTTCCCCGCCCGGGGAACCACAGCCGATGAAAGTGCCGCTTGGCCAGCGTCATCGCCGCGTCAAAGCGGATCACCGGAAAGAGCCGCGCCACGTGCAGAATCGTCTGGATCACCTGCTCGCGAACCGCCGGATTCAGATAGTCGAGCTGCGCCGTGTCGTTCCAA
>JBKQLG010000131.1:0-5136 GCA_052147235.1 Occallatibacter sp. | reverse complement strand
CTTGGGGTTCTTGACCAACTGGCGGACGGCCAGGAATTCCAGAATCCGCTCCTTGATCTTCTCGAGGCCGTAGTGGTCCTCGTTGAGCACCTTTTCGGCGTAGTCGATGGAGCGGGTTTCCTTGGAGCGCTTCTTCCACGGCACGGCCAGCAGCCAGTCAATGTAATTGCGGCTGACGGTGGATTCGGCCGACATGGGCGGCATAGCTTCCAGCTTCTTGAGTTCCTGGATAGCCTTGTCGAGCACTTCCTTGGGCATTCCGGCGGTTTCAATCTTCTTGCGCAGCTCGTCGAACTCGCTCTTTTCGCCGCGCCCCAGCTCCTTTTGAATGGCCTTGATCTTTTCGTTGAGGTAGTACTCTTTTTGCGCGCGCTCCATCTGCCGCTTGACGCGGGATTGTATGTTGCGGTCGAGGTCGAGTTTTTCGATCTCGATGTCGAGCACGTCGGCGATGCGCGCCAGGCGGATCGCGGGATCGAAGAGCGCCAGTAGGTCCTGCTTCTCTTCAATGCCCAGTTGCAGATTGGCGGCAATAGTGTCGCTCAGTTTGGCAGGCTCGTCCATGCGCACGCTGGCGATGATGGTTTCGTAGTTGAGCGACTGCTGCAGCTTTACGTACTGCTCGAAGAGCGTAGTGACGCGCTGCATCAGCTGCTCGACGGCGGGGGTCATTTCAAATTGCGCTTTGCCGACGCGCACCGTAGCCACGAAGAAGCCGTCGCCGTCGTTGACCTCGATGGACTTGGCGCGTTCAATGCCCTCGACCAGGACTTTGATGTTGCCGTCGGGCATCTTGACGCTCTGCACGATGTTGCAAATCGACCCGACCTGATAAATCTCCTTGGCCTTGGGCTCGTCCACCGCGGCGTCGTGCTGGGTGGCGAGGAAAATCTTGCGGTCGCCTAGCAGCGCTTCTTCCAGCGCGCGCACACTGGACTCGCGGCCCACCACGAAGGGCGTCATCATGTAAGGAAAGATCACCATGTCCCTGATGGGCATCATGGGCAGCTTGCGGGACTCGGTTTTTACGCTCATTGTGCCCCCATGGCAGTTGGATGCGCGACAGCGGCTCCCGATGCGCAAATGGCGCAACTGGGCCTGTTGAAATTGTACAGCGGAATGGGTTTTGTACGGACTGTAAAGTGGATTGATCCGGCCTCATGCCTGCATTTGTTGCTACAATTTCTGATGCGCCTGCGGGGAAAGCATCACGTGTACGATTGCCGGCGTTATGATGCATGGAGAGAAAGGGGAGTGCGGAATGAATCTAGCGATGCGAGTTGCAATCGCCGGCATAGGCGTCTGGGCGGCGGCGAGCGGGATGGCACAGCAGGTTGGGCCGGCTCAGCCAGCAGCGCCAGCTCAGCCAGCCGTACAGGCAGCGACGCTCCAGAATCTGCAGGTGAAGGAAGTCAACCTGGCGGAGATCGACACTTCGCATGTGAAGCTGGCCGTGGACCTCAATCTGACCTCCGCGCAGTCGGTGACCATGGAGAGCGTCCGGCTTTGCTCGCTGCATCTGAATGGGATGCCGGTCTTCGCCGCGCCGTTGAACCAGGAGATCGTGCTCAAGAAAGGCGTGGCGACCGCCTTGCCCCCGCTCTATATTACGGTTCTGTTTCGCGATCTGCGCACCGTCGAGCCGCTGCGCCGGATGATTGAAAAGCAGAGCGTGCGCATTGAGGGCGAGATGGTGGCGGACGTGCGCCTCACCATGGTCGAGAAGATGGCGCTGCACACGCAGCATCCCAGCGTGGAAATCTCTCTTGGCCAGGATGTTCCTGTGCAACTTAGCGTTTCGGATTTCCAACGCAGTCTGGCGCTGACCGCCCTCGGGTACATCGATATCGGCTTGAAGGCCACCGCCGCGGCAAACATGCTCCTTCCCGGCACGGAGCCGCAGTGGATTCGCGACCTGGAGACCAATGCCCAGGCGAATCTCTTTGCGGTGGAATCGAGTTATGCGCTGGCGCAAAAAGATGCCAGTTCCCCGGTGGTTTCGGTGGCGTTGGGCTTTCGCGCCGGCACGGGCGCGGTGGTGACAACGGCCGAGGCGCTGGCACCGTGGAAGTACGATACGGAGTTTTTGAACGCGGTGCAATCTGGGGCGGCCAAACTGGTGAAGAACAGCCAGGAGATTCAGCTTCGGCCCCTCGGACTGGGCGACCCTCTGCGGTTGAGCTCAAAGGATTTTACCGTGGACTTGCGCGGCACGACCGAGGGGGACAATCTGATCGCGGTGGGAGGCGGCGGCCACGGCAAGATTGAGGTTTTGCGGCGCGCCTCGCCCAGCTCGCTGGCTGTTCTGACGCTGCATCCTCAGCCCGCGGCTGCGCCGGGAGTGGTCGGCGCCGCTGCTGGACTGACCTCGGCAACCGCAGCCGTTATCGCGCAAGACACCTGGGATCAGGTAGTTATCTTCCGTTTGCGGGAGGATGCGGTGACCAGAAAGCCTTCGGTGGAGGCGCTGCAGATGAAGGCGAGCCGCGAGGGTAAGGGCATCCACCTGAGCGAACCGGTGGACGCGGCGGTCTTCGGCTCGCCGATTGTTACGCCCGATGGAGTGATCGGGCTAGTGCAAGATGAACAAACGGGAGCGTTTCTGCCCAATGATCTGCTGGCGCCGGTGGCTGCTCCGGCTCCCGCCCAGTAGAGTTGGTTTCCCAGGTTTCAGAATCGAGACCTGGGGCGCCCACCCGCTCATCGCGATAAAGCCGCGATGAACGGGGCACAGCTTCTCAAAGCCCATGGCGATTCGTCTGGGTTGATGAGCGGGCCACCTGCCTTGCTATCGAATTGTTCCTCAGCCTGTAAAGGCGTGCCCTTACAGAACAAAGAATGGTCTTCCAGCTCGACAGAATGGAGCATATCGGTCATAATGAGTATATTGATCATTATGGTTGGAGGACGCAATGGTTACCGAGGTGAACGCCGTTAATTTTCGCCAGAACCTGGGCGAGATGCTCAACCAGGTGCAGTATCGGAAGGCCAGCATCGTGGTGAACAAGGATGGCAAGCCCGTTGCCGCGCTGGTGGATGCCAATCTTTTTGCGCGCATCCGCACAATGCGGGATCGATTTGAACAGTTGAGTAGACGGGTTGCCGAGGCTTATGCGGATGTGCCCGCCGATCAGGGCATGGCGGAGATTGATGTAGCCGTCGCGCGCGAACGGCGGCGCTGATGGCGGGCTTGCGCATTGTCCTGGACACCAACGTCCTGGTGTCGGCGCTGGCTTATCCCGGCAGCATTCCGGGACGCATCCTGAGCGCATGGCGGGAGGGCGAAGTTGATCTGATCCTGTCGCGCTATATTCTGGATGAGATGGTTCGCGTGCTGCCGCGGCTGCCGCGCATCGCGCTCACTCCCGCTGAAATCCGCGATCTGGCGGACGGCTTTTTGTTTTTGGCGGAGATCGTCGAACCCAGCACTGAAACGGATGAGACCCTGCGCGACCAAGCTGATCAACTGGTGCTGGGAACCCTGCGCGCGGCACAAGCGGACTACCTTATCACCGGGGATAAAGATTTGCTCGCACTCGCCCAGCTATATCCGATTGTCACACCGGCTATCTTCTGGGAACGCCATGGGCATTAGGGTTAGTACACGAATCCCAAGCCCAAACGCGGGAGCTGGAGTACCACGAACCCGCCGCTTTATATCGGGGCTTCCTGAAAGATTCTTCTCTGCGCCGGTCTACTGCGCTGCTGCCTGGGAGTAGGTGTAAGACTCGTAGGCATCGAGGAAGGTCGCCAGGGGGAGCGTGAAGACCCCATCCGGATCAGGTTTCGCGCCCCAGGGATTGCGCAGCGTGACGGTCTGCGCGGTTTCATCGAAGCTCATCACCGTGTAGGCGTGCGCCGGAACCCACCAGGCCGCGTTGCTGTAGCCCTCGCCTGACGCGGTGCCCCAGCTACCGGCCACCATCGCCAGCCGGCCCGAGTTCAGACGCCGCAGTTGTTCGAGGGTCAGCTTCTTGTCGGCCACCAGGCCCGAAAGAGCCGTGCCCTCGAAGGCCTCCATCACGCGCACCGGAACTCCTCCCTGTCCCAGGCTCTTGTAGGCGCCGAAGACCTCGCCGTTCTGCTCCACGGTCTGCGCCACTGTGTCGAAGAATCCCCTTTCTTCCAAAAAGCCGCCCAGCATCTGCGCCTCGGCCGCGGGGATGCCCAGGGCGCTCAACTGGGCCGCCAGCTTCACTTTGAGCAGAGCCTTGTCGAGCACTCCATCCTGCTGCACCACGGAGCGGATGGCGCGGTCATAGCCCACCAGCAGCAGGCCTGACTGATCGAGCAGCGCCAGAGCGACCGGCTTGACATAAACGGGAATGTAATCCGATTGATCAATGGCGCGCACCAGGCTCTGACGCAGGGCGCGCTGCGCATAGCCCCGCATCAGCACCGCGACCCAAATGCCCTCGGAGCGGTCGTAGCCGTGCGCCCGGCCAAACTCCACGTCCTCGGGAAAGACCACCTCATCGGGACCGCTGAAGAAGTGAACCCGGTAGCCTCCGCCGGGATTCGGGCTGATGGCCCCGCGCAGGGTTTCCGGCGACACGATGGCCAGCGCGGCAATCGAAGCGTGAAAGTAGCAACTTCCCAGCGATCCCTGCATAACAGCCTGCGGACTGACCCCCAGCTTTCCGTAGAGCCCAGCCGGCTCCTCGGCCCAGGCAGCCCCCGCCAAAGCGCTTCCCAACAACCCAACCGCCATCCATGCACAGGTTTTCAGCATCTTCTTCTCCTTTGCCGGCAATATCTTGTTTGTGATTCTTGACCCCTGCCCCTGACCTTAGTGAATCGACCCCCGGTTCAGGAAAAACTCAATCCTACATCTCCGCCGATGACAAAGCTATCAATTATCAGCATTCCCTACACTATTGCATCTCTTTCAGCCGGTCGCAGCCCCACTGGTTGCCCATGTTACAGCCCCGCGTGAACAGCCGCCGCGCCCGCACGGGATTCTTTTCCACGCCACGGCCGTATAGAAAACAGCTTCCCAGATTGCTGCATCCGGCCCCATCGCCGGCCTGGCAGGCCTTCCAGTAGAGGTTCGCCGCTTCGCTATCGTCCTTGTTTACGCCCCGGCCAAAGGCATAAATATTGCCGAGGTTGTTGCAACCTCTAGCATCGCCCGCA
>JBKQLG010000130.1:0-27368 GCA_052147235.1 Occallatibacter sp. | reverse complement strand
CTCTGCCAACTTGCAATACGGGGCACTCTGCGGCCGAATTGCCCGCGAGCTTGGTTATTCGTCTCCGGGCAGCCAAACTTATACCATTGCCAATGTTGCACCGAACCGCGACAAAACGGGGCCGTTTCAGTGGCAAATGGACGACGTGGTAGTGAAGGCATTGAAAAGGGTTGGGTGGTTTAGCCCGGTTGTCAAGGAATTGGCTGAGTCCAGTGAGCCTGTAAGAATCGCTGAAACGGAGCGCGACGCGCTTGTCCAGGCCAGAATCGGACAAGGCAAATTCCGCACAGACGTCATTGCGCTCTGGGGATGCTGCGCCGTGACAGGATGTTCGATGTCCGGCGTCCTTGTCGCTTCACACATCGTGCCGTGGGCCCAATGCGCAACAAACGAAGAGCGGCTTGACCCGCTCAACGGACTGCTACTCACACCCAATTTAGACAAGCTCTTCGATCAATTCCTTATCTCGTTCAAAAACGATGGGGCAATCCTGCTATCGAAGGAATTGCGCGCCGAGGAAAGAGCCGCTCTTGGAATCGCGGAGCAGAGAGGGCTACAGTTTGTGCCGCCGGCGATGCGGCCATATCTCAAGCGGCATCGGGATCTGTTTTTTAAGAAGCAGAAAATCAGGAACGCAACGGCGCGGTAACAGAGCAACCGGAAAAAAGCCCTGCGCGCCAAACCGTGCATTTTCGGCTGTGAGTTGTGGACGCCAACAGTGACAGTTCTGACGCTTCAAACTTTACTTATCAGTGAGGTATCGCAGGCGCGGCGCGCCAAGCGGCGAGGTCCAACCATCTGTCAAAAGGAGAGCACAATGACCAGGGCGGGAAAGGCAAAATCCAATTGACGGCGACCTAAATTATACTCAACGGCACGGAGACGGGATGGCAAAGCCTCAACCCAGAGCAAGGAGTATTCCGTGAAGACCGGTACGAAGCTGTTTTTGTTGATTATCGTGGTGTGCTTGGTGATGTGCTTTTACAACTTGGCAAAGCCGAAGTCGAGCGAGCCTGAGAAAGCCATCGCTCCTCTCGACTACAGTAAGCCTGTTTATACAACCGACCATGCAATCGTCTGCCCTCTGTCGTTACTCAGTGATCGGCGCGCGGATCACGATATATCCGCGGTGATGGATATGTATACGTCTGCATTCACCGCAGAAAGCAAAGCAGAGAAGCTCGGTTGCGAAGTATGGAAGAGCGGTATCGAGGTGGCAGCGAAGCCCATGGATGGGATGGCCCCGCTCGTTACGGTGAACACATCTGCCTTCACTGTAGGTGCACATCTGACCAACGATCCGGAAGGGAAAATGCGATCTGAGGATTCCAATCCCGCCCCTCCTTCAAAAGTCACACCCTCTAGTCTCGGCAGTGTACTTGTTGCAACGCCATCTCGGAATCCAATACCAAAAGGTGATGTCGTGCCTTCAAACGACGGATTTGGCGCAGTCATCTGCCCTGACTCCCAAACGTTAGCCACCTATGACGATGCCGCAATAGAGTGGTTTGCCTCCAGCAGTGGACCAAACGCGTCCACTGCGAAAAGTTCAGTCATCGATTCATTTGATGGATTAGCAAAGTCAAACGGATGCCACTATATTCGCCCCGGTACTTCGCTGGTATCGGAAGGGGGAAACTCAGTTGGTTCGCTGGCAATCGTGACTGCGCAAATGCCTGAAGGCACGACAATAAGAGGAGTCACATTCCCCACGATGATTACCGAGAACCAACAGGAGCTAACAGCATCGGATCAGCAAGTGCAGGTACAGAGTTCCAGTCCTCCAACCGACAGGACTGCAACTCCACCGAAAACCACGCCTGTACCAGTGGGTGCTGTCGACGCTTGGAAAGACCCGGCGACCGGGTTGATGTGGACGAAGAAGGATAATGGCGTAGATGTCACTTGGCAGGAAGCGACGAACTATTGCCAGAATCTGCAAACTGGCGGTCAATCGGACTGGCGCTTGCCGACAATAAACGAGTTGCAAGGCATCTATGACTCCAGTATCAATGCCCCAGATCGGAGCAGCGGTGGTCAAGCGGTCCCTTGGCAAGTTAAGGGTAAACTTGCACTCTCCGCATGGGGGGAATGGAGCAGTTCTCCGGGAAATGCTCCTGGCCAAGCGTGGGTCTTCGGCTTTGGCAGTGGGAAGCCGTTCTCCTACCGATTCGAAGGTCTCAAAAAGCCTCGCGCGCTTTGTGTACGTGGTTCCTGAGATTGACGCCGGCAGTCGTTAGGCACCCTCTCCCAAAAGCAGCTCGGACAGTGGCGCTAGACCTTGGCTGGATCGGCGAAACGGTAGGAGATGTAAAGTGATTCTTCAATGGGATCATCAATGCATTGAGCAAGCGCTTCCGATTTTGTGGGAACTATTTGCGCGCGAGGAACGTCAGGAGCGCCTTCCAAGACTAAAAGAAATTCACGAGCATGCAGAGTTGTATTGGCGCAAATACGTCGAGCAGTTTGGTGATAGATGCGTCGAGTACCTTCTCATCGCAGAAGCACCGCCATGGAGTCAATCCGGCGAGGACATTCAGTATGTACTCGACCCGTCAAGCCGATCAAGAACGCTGATGTCTGCGCTTCGAAAAGCTTTTCCGACCGCGTACGAACTACCCGCCGACAAAGCGCTTGCTGAATTTGCGCGGCTTGGAATTCTGATCGTAGATTCGATCCCTTTTTCGATGAAGTACACATCAAGCAAGCGGAGATCGGGCAAGTACCAACAGCTCGTCACCGTAACTGCAATCGCCGTTCAAGAGGCGCTTCGGTCGTCATCACTCAAGTGGTCCCCCGATCTTCGCATTGCTTTCAGCGTGAAGCTCAACGCGCACGCAGTGATACGTGCGTTAGGGGGGCGCTTGGATTTGAATGGTGCAGTATTCGACCTCTCGGAGAACTTAATTGCTGTGACTGGGGCCGGGTATCCTGATGCTGAAAAGCTGCGCGCGTTGTTCCAGGGGAAGGAACGTTAAGTCGGCGATGGTTGATCGTTTTTGAGGAAGCTGAAAATCAGGGACACAGGGATAAACTAAGATCGTAACGGGAACAAAGCAGGGCAGCGCAATGTGCTTTTTGGACAATGGAAATCATTGAGCCCAATATCGTATTAGCGAAAATGCAACTCCTCGGATTAGACGTAGGGTTTTCCGCAGTGAAGGCAACGTCCGGCGTGGCAACTCTCACCGGAACCACCTGTGCTGTGGGACGAGCCACGGCGACGGTGGCCAGTCGCAGCAAATTGTGGTCTCGAATATCCATGGCCGCCGTCGTAGCCGTCGACGCGCCTCTCCTGCCAACGTCTGATCTGTGCATACGGAGTTGCGAGCGCCTGTTTGCGCGTGGCCAGTTCCAGCGACGCTGCAAGGCCGGGTTCTCGCACATAAAGGGAACCGGATTAGAGCTTCGAAGGGCCGGATCGGAATCAGCGATGCAGCTTGAGTATCTTACCTCTGTTGATCCATTGGCCACAGCATTCCCTTTGGTGCTTGCACCGCGAAACCTCGTGGAAGCATTTCCGAATGCTTTTCTTGGCGTGTGCGTTTCTGCTGAACAGTACGCTTGTATGCCGACTCTGAGGCGAGGCAAGAAATTCGATTGGCTCTACGGTGAGTGGTGTCAGACAGGCAGATGTAGATTACTCGTGAAAGAGTTGGCCTCGGTGCTGCCCGAATGCTTCGCTTCGCGTTGCGAAATCAATCCGGACCATGAAGAGCGCGCCGCGTTGATCTGCCTCGCAACAGCAGCATGTGTTGCAAGCGGACGTTACACGGCCGTCGGTGAACCGGTTGGTGGCTATTTCTTTTTGCCGCCGTGGTCAACGTGGGCCGATTGGGCGCGAACGGAACTGAACGTACAGCGGCACGCGGATACCACTGTTACTGTCTGGATCGATGGCGTTGCATTTCCCAATGGCAAAAAGCTGCCCTGAAACCCCGCCGCGCGAACGAAAGGCGGCATTACGGTATAAAAGCGCCGCCCGGATGACGGGCGGAGAAAGGTGAGCAGGCGGTACCCGTGTTGTTTTGTAATGGAATCCATTACAGTGTAATATTCGTGTATGGCTACTGCTACTGCAAGGAAATCGAAGGTATACACGATAAGCCTGCCGCCAGAACTTGCGCAAAAGGCCGAAGCGCTGGCTCAGCGGGACAGTCGCACCATGAGCGAGCTATTTCGGGAAGCTTTCCGCACCTATTCCGCGCAGCAGGCGCGAAGGACGCTGGATGAGTTGGGCAAATATGCGGAAGGACGCAACCCAAAGGGCTACACCGAGGCCGACGTGCCTCGGCTCATTGGAGAAGTGCGTGCCGAGAAGCCGCGAGGCCGCAAGGTACGGTCTAACGGGTGATCGTCGTCATCGACACAAACGTCTGGATTTCCGCGCTTCAGTTTGCGAAACGTCGCGGCACGCCGACTCTGGCGCTCGAAAAAGCGATGGGCGAAGATGTGATTGCCACCTGCGATGAGATCGACGCAGAGATTTTGCGCGTTCTGACGGAGAAGTTCTCCTGGTAACAGCACCAAGCAACGTCGGCGCTGCAAGCGATTCTGGCGCGTGGCATCCGTGTGAAGATTAGAGGCACGGTAAAGGAATGCCGAGATCCCCACGACGATATGTTTCTGGAGTGCGCCGCCCTTGCGAAAGCGGATTTGCTGGTTGCAGGCGACAAAGATTTATTGACTCTCGGCGCGTACAAGGGAACGCGCATTGTCACGCCCACGGAATACCTGAGAGCAAAATAAGCATTCCGGCAACTGCTCAGAGATGAGCATAACTGTAGATCGCCGGAGCGATATTCATCGCGACGGTTGCGGGGATGCCGCTGGCGTCGGCATTCCCGGCGTTTCCGGCTGTCTCCTTCTCTACCTCAACGTGCTGCCGAAAATCAGGTCCACGGTTGGAGCTAAACGCGGGCTGGGCTGCTCGTCGGGAGGGCCAGAATGTCGCCCCGGCGTTCGTCCGGGGCATCGCATGAGGGTGGGCAGACGGGCAGCCTAGCGCAAAGGGCATATCACCGCGCTTCGCGGACTATCGTTGAGTACAGAAGTTGGTCAGGCTGATTTTTGATCGCCGCCCCGAATGGGCGGCGCTGGCCGTTGGGTGGGCCGAATATGCCGCCCGGTGCTCTTCCGGGGCATCAAAAAGGGAGGGCAGACGGCCAGCAATACAAAGAAATGCGGAGCCGGTCTTGCTGGCTCCGCTAACGGATTCAAGTTGGTTGATGGCTACGCCGCAACCTTTTTCGTCGCTTTCGTCTGCGATTTGGGCGTGGGCTTCTTAGCGTTCTTCGCCTTGTCCTTCACGGCAAACTCCTGCTTGACCTTCGCAGCGATGGCGTCGGTGTCCAGCTTGTAGAATACGGCGGCTTCGTTCAACACCTGCGCCGTCTGCTGGCGTGCGGCAGTAAGCAGGATTGTCAGTTCGACCAATACGCTGCCCAAGACGCTCTCCTCGGCGCGGCGCAAGTAGGCGGCAAACAGCTTGGCGATGGAATCGCTGTCCTTCTCCCGCTTGATGCCGCGCTGCCGGGCAACGATCTCCAAGCGCCGTTCCTCTACCAGTCCAGCCAGCCGTTCCACGACAAACAGCAGGTCGCGCTTCATCAGCCGCACGGGTACGGCGTCGGCGATGGCTGCGAGTACGCGGATGCCGGTAGTGTTGGCAATCGCCTCCTCGCGGCGCTGTTTCTCCTGCGCGGCCTTTGTCGCGGCATCGGGATCGGGCCGTCGCTGCTGTTTCTTCGGGTGATGCACCGGACAATCGGGATTGGCGCACACCTTGCGGAATTCGCCCTTGTCCGTTCCGTTCGCAACGATGGCCTCGGTGGTGTACTTGCATGTCTTGTATTCCGGCGCGTCCTGCTGGTATTTGTTTTTGGGCTTCTCCTGCCGGATTTCAACATACTGGTTGCGAGGCACAATCGCGCTGCCTTCGGCGGGTTTGCCGTAAGCGGTGGTGATCTGTACCAGTTTCGGTTTCGCCGCTACCGTCTGCTTCACATGCGCGTCCACCTTGGCCGCATAGCAGGCCGGATCGGAGCAGGAATCGTGCTGTGCTGCGATGCCCTCGAAGAGCAGCGTGTTGTGCCCGGTGCGTTTCGGGCAGTCATGGCAGGAACCCGCCTCGGGCACAAGCGTTGCATCCCCTTTCGAGAATGGCGCGGTGGCGAGTTCTAAGAGGATGTTGTGCTCGATCCATTCGCGCAGATGGCGAACGGGCAGCAGGATTCGCTTCGTCTTGCTGCCGCCCGTATAGCTCTCCTGCCAGCAAGCGGTCAACGCTTCCTCCTGTTGTTGTGACTGCAACTTCGCCAGCAAAAGAGCATGACCCAAGCCAATCTCGTCCTTGGTAAAGGCTTCAACGGCTGCGGGGGCAAGTTCGGTCAAGCGAAGCCGAGAGGTCACATACCCGGCGCTCTTGCCGCACTTGGCCGCAATGAGTTCCACGGAATACTTCGGCTCCTCAAGACGCAGCAGAGCGGCGAAACCCTGCGCCTCATGGAGCGGATGCACGTCCTGACGCTGGAGGTTTTCGACTAGCTGCGCCTCCAACACCTGCGCATCGCTCATCTCGCGGATGCACACCGGCACGGTATCTTTCTCGGCCATCGCCGCGCCACGATAACGGCGTTCTCCGAACACGATCTCAAAGCTCCGCTCTGCGCGGGGCCGAACCAACAAGGGCTGCAACACGCCGTTTTCGCGGATGCTGGCAGCGAGTTCCTGCATCGCATCTTCGTCGAATGTCTTACGTGGGTTAGTGGGGGATACAACCAGCCAATCGAGCGGCAGGTCGCGGTACTCAGACTGAGTTTGCACTTGAACCATAGTCGTCATGGGAATCTCCTATTCCGGTTGAATCTTGCGTGAGGGCGCAAGCGGGCACACTCCCAAGCGCACCCGCTCAGAATGTGTGCGTTAGCTGGCCGCTGCGAACTGCTCCCGCTCCGTCGCGGCTTCCGCGCCTTCGTCGTCGCGGATAGCGGCCAGAATCAGGGCTGATGTGCGCTGGATAACCTCAAGGCTTTCGGTCAGCAGGGTTGCGTTGCCGTTGTACATCTGGATGTAATCGCTCGAAGCGTTGCCCATCTCCAGGCCGATTGCTTGACCCACGATGAAGGCCACGGCCTCGGCTTCCGTCTCGCGCACGGTTGCCGTAGTAAAGGTGCGGCGTTCTGCTTTGTGCAAGAGTTCATGCGCCGTCTCGTGAACCAGAGTGACAAACTCCTCCGGCTTCGACTGGCCGGGAAGCAAGGCAATCTTGCCGCCGTAGCTTACGCCCAATGCCGGGGCAATCCTCTCGTTGAACTCAAGAGTGATGTTCTGCTGTGCGAGAAAATCAATGAGCCGGTCGCGCTGCTCACCTACTTCGCCGGTGATGTTGTGCTCAAACTCCGGCAGGTCTTCGCCCTCGGTCTGCGCTACGTCGAACACATGCACGGCGCGAAAACCGATTAGCACTGCCGGTTGCTTGACGTTGCCGTCCGCATCGGTATTCTGTACGGCGTCGGTGTTCTTCCGTCGGTAGCCGATCATCGGCGCAAGAATCTGAATGCCTCTCTCGCCGCGCTTCACAAACCGGCCCATTTCTTTCCATCTGCCGAATCCCGCAACGCGCGTGGCCGTGGGCCGCTGCCGCGCAATGGCAACGATGTTGCCAAAGCTGTAATTGTGGAAACGCGCCATCGCGGTCAGATATGCGGCCAAAGTTTCGCTCTTGCCTGCCTCAATCTGCTGAATAAGAAAATCCACGGCCTGCTTGATGATGAGTTGCGTGGGGTTGTCTTTCTGCGCTGTCCGCCCCTGATAGGGCGAATCGCTGCGGTTGCGCTGCGCCGCATTTTTCCTGTGCGGCGTGGCGTTGCTGGTTTCGCCATTTCTGGCGGTGGTGGCTGCGATGCTGGTAGTGTGGTTGCTGAATTCCATGACGATGCTCCTGCGTAGCCCCGTAGGGCCGATTGGCGTCCAGAAGCAAGAGCACCCAAACCTAATTTTTTTCGTTGAGTGCTCCCGCTTCATGGCTCTTGCAACGGGCGGAGGCGGGAAGGTTCGGTCAAGGCCGCGCGTTCTCCTGCGCGTTCATCGCAGCGCAGCGGAGAGCCTTGACGGGTTCTTCCCGTCTCTGCCAGACCGTTGCCTGAAGCGGGGGCACTTGACGAAGAAAGAAATTCGGTTCACTTCCTTATTGCTTTGCCCTCGTGCGCACGTAGGGGTGGGCGTTGCGGGGCAGGAGACAGCCCCGCATGGATGGGGAGCGGAAAACGCCAGTTTGATCGGCGGTTGCAGCGGGGGAAGGGCGGGGCATCCTTCCCACAGCCGGGCCTGAGAAGGTGTACTAATAGGGGGGAATTTGAATTTAGGTCTATGGATCGGGTCAGTTAATGGTTTTCCAGACACTCGCAAGGATGGTTGACGTCCTCCGGATCGGATAGGCATGGTTTTCAAAGACGAATACCCGCGAGACATGCAGAAGGCGCTTGAACAGTTTGGCTGCGAAGCTCAACAGATCATTGAAGCGTTTGTGAAGACCGTTTCATCGCGGAAGCGTCCGGACCGCATCTACCACTACACAAATGACGCGGGGCTGAAAGGCATCTTGGAACACGGTACGCTGTGGCTCACAGATATTTGCCGTCTTAACGACTCTTCCGAGTTGGACCACGGCTTTAAGTTAGGCATTAAAGAGTTGGAAAGAGCGGTGGTCGGTCGCCCGCGAGAATGTCAGGAATTTTCAAGAATCCTTGCGTCTGTGACAGACGACCACGAAACCCATGGGGCTGCGCAGACCGAGGAGCACAAAATCCAGGGGTCTGCACACTATTTCGTTTGTTCCTTTAGCTCATGCGGAGATGATCTCGGACAATGGCGCGCTTATGCTGCCAACGGCTCCGGATTCGCGCTAGGGTTCGATGCAGCCGTCTTGGAGGATGGGTTCACCCACAACAGATCAGCGGCACCGAACGCTGAGGATCACGCGGTCTCCTTCCCCATTACATATAAAGACGCTAAACTCGCCGATTTAGATCGTCAGATCATCGAGAAAATGCTTGGTTTGATTTCCCTGCCGCGCGGAAGGAACTTGAAGGACGACGAGATAACTTCCTTCACGCGGGAACTTGCGCTCTCGCTCATGTTGCAGGCAGCACACGCCGCGATATTCTTCAAGCACCGGGCCTACAAAAGTGAACGGGAATACAGGTTCTTGGAGACATACAGTGTTGACGCGCCACCCGAGGTCAAACTGAGACCTCGCCGGAATTCATTGATCAGATATCGGGAATTCGATTGGAGAAGTGTTGCTCCCGGTGCGCTCAAAGAGGTCATTGTAGGCCCGGCAGACAAGAAAAAAGGGTTCCAGTTCGCAAGGGACTGCCTAGATTTGTTCCACCCGGACGCGAAGAATGCGCAGGCATTTTGTTCTCAGATACCTTTCCGAGCAACATGAGAATTCTCGACCCTACCCTTTGTGGAACACAACCGGGCGTTGTCCGGTATTTATTTTCGTAGTTTTGCGTGCAAGATCACCGCGGTGCCCTCTCTAGTCAGGGTGCATACCAAAGTCTCATTACATTGGTAGTGGAATTGCGTAGACACTGGCCAGCCTATCGCAGAGCTCTGCTCTCCTGGTTTGTATATATAAAATGTGCGTCCTGAGCTGGTCTCAAGGTTGCCAGTAAATATATCGTAGCCACTGATTATTTCGTCTCCCTCCTGCGGACCCCCGACCGGCATATGACCGTTCTTAGAGGTGCCAACCCTGGCCGTCTGGCCTGTTCCAGGCAGAGAATTGATATTTTGGGGGCCTGAACTGCTTGGCTTACCCGCCCCATCGGCTTTCTGAATGAGCGGAAGGTTTGTCGAAAAGTCCCAATTGGAAAGACTTGTGTACTGGTCTCGACTGATGAAAAACTTGCCCTGGACTACAGCCGCCTTGACCTTTCCTGAATCATCGAGAACTCTGGTAAAGGCGCTCAGGTATTCATCACTTTTCGCAACAAGAAAATGTCGAGCATCAAATAGGTTAACCGTGATCCTGCCCCCAAACTGACGTTCATTTAGCATCCGAGAAAAGTCATCAATCCCCTTGGGGTCCGAAGGTCCAATTAACAATTTATACTTCAGCTCATCGCCAGAATTCCCCCAGTCTGTTTCAAGTTTGGCCCTTAATCCAACGGCGTCAAATTTCTGCTCCTGCCATGCCTTTTGTGGAAGTGGTCTGTCCTTGTACCAAGAAATCGTCGCATTCGAAACCACAACGGTAAGGCCAAGGCCCACGCCGGCAGCAAAAAATAAGAGCGCGGCACGCGCGGTAGATTGTGGAATTAACAGAACCCAGCGGCGCACAAATGCAGGCACTCTGATCGTCACCGTGTTCTCTCGTTCGCTCTGGCTGGAGTCTGTCATATCGTCGTACCTTCTTTCAGTTCGCTACAGTGATGGAACGATCATTTCCTAGCTTGAAGCGTTCTCTGCCACCCCTCGACAATCTTAGCTGCCTGAGAAATAACGTCATCATGGGTTACGATGTACCCGCAATTCTGGCAGACGGAACCTGCGAAATCAGAAATGAATTTTGTTTTGGTTTTGGCAATTTGAACATCATGATTGCACTTCGGGCAAGGACAATAGGTTGCTTTACTCAAGGCTTCATGGCCTCCACGTTGAAAATCGATGGTCTTCCCATACATGACAACTTAGCTTGCACAGGTTTTTCTATGGTTTCGGAGGGTGATCTTCAAACCAACTCCGCACCCGCTCCTGCGCACGGGTAAGATCGGCCGGCTTCAGATGTAAGGCGGCATCATCCCGATACTTGGCAGCATCCATCTGTTTACCCTCTGCGGCAAGAGCGTACCAAAAATAGGCTTCTACAATGTCTCGCGGCACGCCTCGACCGAGATCGTACATCAAGCCAAGTTTGTATTGTGCATCGGCTTCGCCTTGTTCGGCGGCTTTGCGATACCAAAAAGCCGCCTGCACTTTGTTTTCCGGAACACCCTGGCCACTGACATACAGGGCACCAAGGTTGTGCTGTGCGCCAACATTGCCTTTCTCTGCGGCCTTGCGCCACCAGAGAGCGGCCTTTGCGTGGCTTTGCGGGACACCTTGGCCGTCGTAGTACGCATGTCCAAGGTTATATTGCGAGTCGGCGTCGCCCTGCTGTGCTGCCTTGCGCCACCACATGGCAGCTAGCGCGTAGTCCTGAGTTACGTCCAATCCCTTGTAGTACAAACTGCCAAGCTGGCCTTGTGCGTCTGCATTGCCTTGGTCTGCCGCTTTGCGTATCCACGTGATTCCCTGTACGTGGTCACTAGAGACGCCTGTGCCGGTGAGGTACATCAAGCCAAGGTTGTATTGTGCGGGGGCGTAACCCTGATCCGCAGCCTTGTGCCACCAAAGAGCAGACTGCACGTAGTCTTGCGGCACACCTTGGCCGGTGCCGTAGGCAAAACCTAAGTTTGTTTGTGCATCGGCGTCCCCTTGCTCTGCCGCCTTGCGCCACCAAAAAGCAGCCTGTGCGTCGTCCTGTGGAACGCCTTGGGCGATGTGAAACGCCATACCAAGGTTGGCTTGAGCCTTTGCGTCACCTCTGGCAGCTTGCTCCGTGAGTGTCTCGATCCTCTGGGTGGGGGCCTGCGCTGCCCATGCCCCAGACGCGCACAACACCAAAGGAACGATCCCCCACGAGATGATATTCAGGAGCCTTCCCACAGTTTCAGCTCTGCCCATTGCGTTCCCTTTCTTCACAACTCTAAATCGCTCGGAATTTCGCGGCCATCCGGCAGAACCAGGGCGACTAACGAACAGGATTCGTACCGGGCGCACTGCGGTAATAGCCCTGTACATAAGTTCCATTGCTCCTGGTGTAGCCGTTTACGAGAACGGTTTTCGGAATTCCATTCTTGTTCGGTTCCCCATAGTATGAACCGTTTTCAGCGACCGACGGGCTGACTGAAGTCAACAGTGCGTTGAGCAACGCGTTGATCTGAGTGTCGAAAGAGGTTGGAGCCGCAGTTGAAGTCTCGATGATGCTGGGTAATGGGTAAGGGATTGCAATACTTCCTTGCCCGGCCTTCGTGGACCTCACAGCGGCAGCTTCAGATGAGGTGAGCAGAGCATCTCTGCACTGGCCCACGCCATAACCACAGGGTTGAACGTTCATCCGGTGCCGGATCGCGCCCACCTGGGCAGTCTCGACAGGCGACAGGAGTGTTTCATCGCACTGACCGAAGCCATAGCCACAGGATTGAACGTTCATCCGGCGTCGGATCGCGCCCACCTGGGCAGCCTCGGCGGGCGATAGGAGTGTTTCATCGCACTGGCCGAAGCCATAGCCGCAGGATTGAACGTTCATCCGGTGCCGGATTGCGCCCACCTGGGCAGCCTCGGCAGGCGATAGGAGTGTTTCATTGCACTGGCCGAAGCCATAGCCGCAGGATTGAACGTTCATCCGGTGCCGGATCACACGCACCTGGGCAACCTCGGCCGGAGATAGGAGACCTTCGTCGCATTGGCCGATGCCGTAGCCGCAGGCTGTCCAATTGAGTGTGCGCTGATAGCTGGAAGCAGTCTGATTGGGTTGTTGAGCAGCGGCGATCAGACCGCAGGTCAGAACAAAGACCATCATGCCAAGTTGCCACCGAAGTTGTGTCGCCGACCCTATTGATGTTCCCTGGTACAGTGGTGCTTTGTCCTGACGACCAATATTGATACCAACGGATGATGCGGTTTTCATTTTTTCTCCTTCGCGATGGTCTGCCTGATTGCGACAGTAGGCAGACCGGGCGGAAGAGTCCTAAAATCAACCTCAAAGAATTCCAAAATAATTGCTGGACAACCACATGGGGCGAAGCCACAACACGCGATATAGGTTTGGGCCTTACACCCTGGAACCAGACGAGAGGCGCTTACTAGGCCGGGGTGCATCCCCTATCGAACTGACTGCAAAGGCTTTCGACCTGCTTCTGCTCCTCGTCGGCAAGGCCGAACAGCTCGTGACGAAGGAAGAGATTCTGGACGCGGTCTGGCAGGAGGTGAGCATCGCGGAATCGAACGTGACGACTACGATTTCGATGATCCGCAAGGCCCTTCAAGAGGATTCCGAACATCGGTACATCGAGACTGTTCCCAAAAAGGGCTACCGCTTTGTGGCGCCGGTCTCCGTCGTTTCTGACTCGGATCATGGCGGGACGAACCCCGTTGATCAGGCGTTGGCATCATCCGCTCCCGATGAGAAGAAACGGTTGGGGCACCGTCTTTTGGGCCTCTTGATAGTCCTGATTGCCACGGGAATTGGTCTCGGAGCCCTGCATTACCGGCACCTACCGTCAAAAATTCCAGAGACTTCGTACCAAAGAGGCATCCGCCTTGAGGCGGAAGGCAAAGACACCCAGGCTGTCAAAGCACTGAATGAAGTGCAGTCGTCAGATCCAGAATTTGCCCAGGCCAGACTAAAAGCCGCTTGGCTGTTGTATCAGGCTGACAAAGATGACGAGGCTGAGCGCTGTCTCGCCGCCGCAGCCGACAGCAAGGCTGTTTCTGCTTCAGAGCCGCGGAACAAAGCAATCCTTTGGGAGATTAGGGGGCTTCAGGAGCTTCTCGCCGACCAAACCAACGACGCTCTCGACGATTTTCAATCGGCGGCTGACACGGACCCAACGAATGTAGACGCCCTGATCTACGTTGCAGACACCGCGATCAGCAACGGCAACCTCGGGGAAGCAGACAAAGCTCTTGCAAAATGCCAGGTGCTTGACAGGTTAGACCCATTTTGTGGATTGGAGCGAATTTATGCGCTCACGTATGAAGGTCAATTTGACGCGGCAATCGCCGAATTCAACCAACTGCGGAAGGGTTCGAATAATCCTTGGCTGGATGAACCCGCCGGGTACGCCGAATTAGCGAAGGGTAATAGTCCCGAAGCGCTCAAACACTTCAATTCGCTGGCCGCACAGGGCCGAGACGGAAACTTGGTTCATTTCATGGCAGCACAGGACGGCATTGCGGCGGCAAACCTTCTCGATGGGAAATTGACCGCTGCCCGCAATGATCTCGCGACTGCAATAGGGCAGACCGATTCTAAATACGAACAGGCGGATTACCTTATCCTGTTGGCTGAAATTGATGCCTTGGATGTTAATCCAAGTCGAGCGAAAGAAGAACTGGAAGAAGCTACCAAGTTGTCTGATGCTCCAGAGTTCGCGATTCAAATTGCGAGAACTTTTGCGGTGCTCGGGGACCATGCCACCGCCCAGAGCTTTCTCAGTCAGCAACAAAGCGCCGCAGCCGGCCTCGGACTGAAGTATGGTGCCACCAAACCGTTTATTGACGGCATGGAATCACTCAAGAGCCATGATTTCAAAGCGGCCACAGATCAGTTGGCCCTCTCGTTTCGTATGGACCAAAGTCCAGAGACCGCATACTTCCTGGCCAAAGCAGAGATGGGCAAGGGTGATTGGAATGCGGCAATCATTTCCTTGAATTCCATACTCCAAAACAAGGCGAGAGTCTTCACCGACAGCATCGCATCTTTGATCCCCTTGGCTGAGTACGACCTCAGCATTTGTTATCAGGGGTTGGGGCAAGAATCAGAGGCCAACGACCATCTTTCCTCCGCGCGTAGTATGTGGGAACATGCCGATCCGGAATTGAAGGCACATTTCACAAATCCAACAAACAACACGACTAGCAAGGTTCTCCGAAGCCAATGAGTTGTCCTCGCAAGTGTCGGCCTGGGAATGAAGGTCGGGTGAATGATACGAGGCTACCTGCGGGTTCTGCCGACCTTATTTGCAAGAGTTCATTTGGCGGGTTCGGAGCCTACACCTCACGCAATATCTCGGGGCCGCAAACTGGTCCAGACCATTTCACGGCATATGCGATAACGGTACGGTTGTGGAAACGCCCCTTCCCCGATATAGATTGGAGCTGCACGAAGTACAGCCGCCAGCGGCGGCGCGTGCAGAGAGATTTGCCGCTAAGAACGCCCCGGCGGGGCAGCGGCAAATCAGAACAATCTCAGTGAGGACTGTCCGGGCCGGACATTGGGACGATCACCTCCCTGCGCCAGCCCCTCCGCCAGCGGCTCCGGCAAAAGACGGCTTCGGGAGGTTCACAGTCAGCGCGCCTTGCTGCGTTGACCTCCTTTAGACCTATCGTGAACCTCTGCCGCCTTCACCGCCTTGGCCTTGCTATAGTCCGGTTGCGGCAGTTCCCACCCTGCCATCCCCTGCAACACGCGGTCCGCGTGCTTGATGGTGTTCACGTGTCCATAGTGGGTTTCAATCATGTGGACGGAAGTTCCCATTTGCTCGGCAAGGAAATACACGTCCACGCCTTCCTGCAATCGGAGCGTAGCGTAGGTGTGCCGGAAGCAATAAGTCGAGCGCGGCACGCCCTGCGTGCCTTCGCGCAGTTTCGCTTCGTTCAGAAGGTTTTCAATCAGCTTGCTGTAAAGAGTTTTTTCAGGCTTGCCCGTGGTGTTGGTAAAGACTCTGTCGTCCGGTTCCGTGGCTTTGGAAATAACGCGGATGCGTTCCAGATAATCTCCAACGCTCTTGGGAGCCACCAGCTTGCGCGACTTGCCCTTGCCCTGCACGAACAGCACAACGATCTCACGCCCCTCGCGGTCTTTTGCAGGCATAATGTCGCGCCAGCGCAGATTCTTCATCTCCGCCGGCCTCATGCCTGTATTGCAGGCAATCAGGATCATGTTGTAGGTGACGGTGCGATACCAGATGCTTGAAGGTCTATCTGTCTCGGCAATCCACTTTCTTCCCACGGTGTGGAGTTTGCGGTATTCATCCAGCGTAAACTCATCGCGCCTCATCGTCTTGAGCTTGGGGCGCTCGTCGAAACGCTGGCTGGCAGCAACGTAGCGTTTCTTGATGGCGTAATTCATCACCGCACCGAAGATGGACATCTCCAGGCGGATGGTGGAATCGCTAATAAAAGGAACCGTCCGTTCTTCGGAAGGTTTGACTTCAATCGGCTTCAAAACCCGGATGCCCAGGGTTTGCTGAACTTTGGTGCGGCGCTCGGCTTCCGTATAAGCGAAAGCTTGCGCCATGTCGGCAGTGACTTCCCGAACGCCGTTGCGCCTGTTGCGTCCCGCGCCGTTCTCCCGTCGCCATGCCGGATAGCCGCCCCAAAGCTCATCTCCAATAAGGTGAACCTGCGTTGAGCCTACATATCGATCTAAAGCGCCCTCTATGATGGCACGAACTTTCCTGGGCCGCGCGGCGCTGATCTCTCCGCGTCTCGCCCGCGCTTCCTGCATCAGCAGATACTCTCGCCCCACCTCGCGGAAGGGATGGTTGAACACAGGAACGTCATGCTTTAAGCGGAACCGGATGTCTGCGTCCTGGTCGAAGGCGCGTTCCCGCGCCACCTCGATGTCGGTCGTCTTAAGCGACACCGTCTTGTAGCGGTCGGCTTTGGGTATTTTCATGCGGCAATACCACATCCGATGATCCACGTCGCCACGCCGGAAGAGAACCAGGCCCGGCTTGAGTTCCGCTTTGTCGGTGACGAATGCCATGTTCGCCTCTGTCTTTTCGATGCGTCCTGTGCAGATTCCGTGCAGATTTTTCCGGCAAGTCATTGACTCTGCGTATCTGTGCAGGACTTGTATAGATGATAACAAAATATTATGTTGCTTGTTTATATATATTTACGATATATTTGTCATCCTGAGTGAAGTCGAAAGATCTGCTTCATGCTCACTAGCGGCTAGGGTGGGGAGGCCACGGTCTGCTTGTTCCGCGTACCTCTGGATGAATCGTTTTCTTTGCCTCACTCAGGGACTATTCGTTAAAATAGGACAAAAGGCCAGTTAATTTTAATGACCCTGAGGTGAACCAGAGTGCTTTTTCTTCGAGCAAGCCTGGCAGTTACGCTGTTCGTGGCTCTGGCGGCATCCCCGGCTTTAGGAACTACAGCTCATCCCGCCCCGGCCGGCAAGACCGCAAAACACCACGCGCACAAAAAAGCTGCGCCCAGATTGCGCGGCCAGCAGGCGATTCTGCCTGACCGGGTCATGGAGATTCAGCAGGCTCTCATTCGCGAGCATTATCTTGCCGGTCCCGCCAACGGCAAATGGGACGATACAACCAAGGCCGCCATGCAGAAGTATCAGGCCGACCAGGGCTGGCAAACCAAGTTGATGCCCGACTCGCGCGCGTTGAAGAAGCTTGGCCTTGGTCCCGATTACTCGAACGCGATCAACGCAAAGAACTCCAGCTTCGCTCCTCCGCCGCCGGCCAGCACCATTCCGCCGGCGCAGGCGGCCGATTTTGCCGCGGCCGCGGGCGTGAACCGGTAATTATGACCGCCCTGTTCCATTTCAAATAAGAAAGGCCGCCCGAGGGCGGCCCTTCTTGCCTATTCTTGCGCCTCAGAAGTGGAAGGCCGGCATTCCTTTCAGCAGGAACTCGTAGCGTGGGCGCAGCGTATCCGGGCCGGAGGTAATGGTGCTGTCGAGGTGGATGAGAGAGTCATTCGCATCGTACTTCGGCCACACAGGCAATCCCGGTCCGTTGGGATCGCCGCTCCTGGCGAAGTTGGTCCAGTAGCTCATCATCTGCTCGCTCAGCTTCCAATCCTCAGGCCGCCACACCGCGCCGGGTCGAGTGTCGAGCGTGCCGAAGACGTACTCGATGTCGTCCGAATGGAAGGCGAAGGAGCCGGGGTGGAATTTGCTGGGTGGAGCGGCCAGTTCAAGGTGATAGCGGTAGACCGGCGACTCGCCTGTTTTGCGGTGCGCCTCAATCCACTTCCAGGTGGCGAAGGCGATGAAGCTGTCGCCGCCGTAGTCGATGGCCGAACGCAGAGCCTGCGCATCGGTTTCGGCGGGGTAGAGCGTCAAAAACTCTGCGGCGCGTTCCTTGTAGAGGCCGCCAATCATGCCCTTGAACTGCTCCGCTGTGATGGGGCGCATGGCGAAGAAGCTGCCCTCATCGCGGTTCCAGCCGGCCAGCAGCGGGACATGAGCCTGCTTGCCCGCGGCGTAGGTGACGGGTACCGGCTCAGTCAGCAGCTTGCCGTCGACGACGGGCCAAAAACCGCCCTTCTTGTTTTTGACCGCATCCAGGATCTTGTCCGTCGGCAGCGCGCGTAGTTCCGCCAGTGACTTGACGCCAAGCGAGTCTACCCAAGCGCCATCAGCCTTTTCGCGTGCTTCCAGTGTGTCGGTTGGCAGCGTATCGCCGAAGGTCGCGCCGCTCTCGCCGATCGCCTTTTGAAAGAGGCCGCGGGCTGCCAGAGAGGCCATCAGCGTGCTGACGGCCAGGGAGCCTGCGCTCTCGCCGAAGATGGTTACGTTCTGCGGATCGCCGCCGAAGTTCTTGATATTGGCCTTGACCCATTGCAGGGCGGAAACCATGTCGAGCAGGCCGTAGTTGCCCGCCGCGCCGTTGGCCTCCTTCGCCAAGTCAGCAGTGGCGAGAAAGCCAAAGACGCCCAGCCGGTAGTTGATGGTGACCAGCACCACGCCCTTGAGGGGCAGAAAGTCGCCGTTATGCCGCGGCTCAGAGGCAGAGCCGCCCGAGTAGCCGCCTCCGTGAATCCAGAACATCACCGGCAGTTTGCTCTTGGCCTTGGCGTTGGCGGGTGTGTATACGTTCAGGAAGAGGCAGTCCTCGCTGTTCGCGCTGTCCTGGAAGATCATGTCGTCAAAGACATGGCCCTGGGCGCAATGTGCGCCGAATTTAGACGCATCGCGCACGCCCTTCCACTTGACGGGCGGCTGAGGCGTCTTCCAGCGCAGGTCGCCCACCGGCGGGGCCGCGTAGGGCAGGCCGATAAAGGCTTTCACCTTGCCGTCGTTGAGGGTCTTGCCGTGTGCCTTGCCTTCTTCCGTCTTTACCGTCAGTGGGTCGGCTTGCATCCGGGCAGACAGCCCTGCCACCAGTCCCGCAATTGCCAACGCACACACTGTTTTCATTCCAATTCGCATATACTGCCTCCGCACAACATTGTAGGATGACGGGCCGGCGGTTGCGGTAGTTTCAAGAGGCGTGGCAGGCAGCAGCGCTCACTTCGCGATGACATCAAACGCAGCGGTCATCGTCCGGGGCGGCATGCAGGCGCGATTGTCGCAGGCCTGATAGCGAAGCCGAGCCTCGACAAGATGATCGCCTGGCGTGGCCACGATGCGCGCCTGAATGGTGAACTCGCCGCTGTAGACGCTGAGCTTCGTTTGAGGGTCGAGAGGCAACGTAAAATCTGTGCCGGGCGGATATACAGCCGCATCGAGACGCACGCCGGAGTCTTTGGGAATCGAGAGGGTCGTGGGGATGAGTTCGTCTTCGCGGGGCGTGTGAGAGTTGATGTGCAGTCCCGGCGCGATGCGGAAGTGCAGCGTGACCGTGGCGGCCTTGCCGGCGGGAACGGTGACCTGCTCGGGGTAGAGATACTCGACGGCGGTGAGTTCGGCAGTGGAATGTGCAGGCAGAACCGGCGACTGTGCCTGGGCCAGCAAGCCCGCCAAGGCCAAGGTAAAAGCAAACCGCATCCCGCTGACTCGCCGGCTCGCTGACTTGCTCACTTGCCCACCCCCAGCGCCTTCCTGATGTTGGCTTCAATCTCCGCCTTTGAAGTCAGTCCCAGTTGCGCGGCTACCACGATACCGTTGCGGTCCACAAAAAACGAGGTAGGCAACGAGTCGAGCCCGCCGTAGGGCTGGCTGATCGAGTCGCCGTCGATCAGCACCGGGTAGGGCATCTGCTCCTGTTGGACGAAGCGTGCGATTTGCCGCTTTTCATCACTCAACTTCTGCGCGTCGCCGCGGTCGATGTCATCCATGGAAATGCCCAAAACCTCAAAGCCCTGCGCCTCGTACTGGTTGCGCAACTCGATCAGCCAGGGGGTCTCGATCTTGCACGGAGCGCACCAGGTGGCCCAGAAGTTGATCAGCACCGCCTTGCCCTTGTAGCTGTCCAGCGAGCGCTTCACTCCGTTGAGGTCTTCAAGCGTGAACGGAGGCGCGGGTTTGCCCTGGAGTGGGGTGACGTACTGCGGCGCTCCGCCGTCTGCGCTGGTTACCATTTCGGCCTGCGGTGCCATTGCCAATAGCCGCTCACGAGCCTGCTTGCGGTACTCGTAGTTGGCCCAGCCGGCCCAGACAAAGGCGGCCAGGATGAAGAGCACGGCGGTAACGACGAGAGTGTTTCGCTTCACGTGGAAGGACCTCTTAGCATGATTGTACGAGCCGCCTCCGGTGGGGCCAACCGCCTGCGGTGGGGTCAACCACCTGCGGTGGGGCCAACTGCCGCTTACGCGGCCACAGTGAAAGGTATTAGCAACGACCTGCGGTCACAGAGTAGGGTGAAACTGTTACCATCAATAACCGATGAGCGAAGAATCAAGTCAGCCCAACCAAAACGATCGTGAAACCGGCCGGAGGCTCGCGCCGGCGACATTGGTGCGCACCGAAGCGGCGGCGCTGGAAGCCCTGGCCGCGCGCCTGGAAGGACCGATGGCCGCCGGCTTTGACCGTGCCGTCGAGCTGATTCTGCGCTGCGGCGAAGAGCGGGGCCGCGTGGTCGTCACCGGCATGGGCAAGAGCGGTATTATTGCGCAAAAGATCGCCGCCACACTCAGTTCCACTGGCTCGCCGGCCTTGTTTCTGCATCCCGCCGAAGCGGTGCATGGCGATCTGGGCGTGCTGATGCCGGGCGACGTTGTAGTGGCGCTCTCGGCCAGCGGCGAGACCGAGGAGATTCTGCGCCTGCTGGCGATGCTCAAGCGCAAGGGCGACTCTCTGATTAGCCTCTGCTGCCGTCTGGATTCGACGCTGGCGCGGGCGAGCGATGTGGCGTTGGATTGCGGCGTGGAGCGTGAGGCCTGCGGGTTGAATCTTGCGCCGACAGCCTCGACCACCTCGATGCTGGCGCTGGGCGACGCGCTGGCCATCGCGGTCAGCTTGCGCAAGGGCTTTCGCGCGGAGGATTTTGCCGAACTGCATCCCGGTGGCAAGCTGGGTAAGCGGCTGGCCAAGGTGCGCGACCTGATGCACTCCGGCGACGCTGTCCCGGTGGTCAGCCCTGCGACGCCGATGACCGACGTGATCTACGAAATGTCGTCGAAGAAGCTGGGCGTGACAACGGTGCAGGAGCAGGGCCGGCTGCGCGGCATCATCAGCGACGGCGATTTGCGGCGGCTACTGGAGCGCGAGGGCGGCGCGGCGCTCAGCAAGACGGCCGGCGAAGCGATGAACGCTCATCCGCGCACCATTGACGCCGAGGAGCTGGCCGCCACGGCGCTGTCGATTCTGGAAGAACGGAAGATTACCTCGCTGGTGGTGGTGGATGCGGCGGGGAACGTCGAAGGCGTGCTGCATCTGCACGATCTGTGGGGCGTGGAGCTGATCTAGAAGCAGGGAACAGGGTATCGAAGGCCTACCGCCCGTCTACAATCAACAGAGATGGCCGACACGCTATATCTGAGCCTGTGGTACCCCAATCTGCTACTTGCCGAGCTTCCCGGCAAGCTGACGGCGGTACTGGGGGCTTTTGCCGCACATGGCGGCGAAGCGCGCGTCTACTCTGCGACAGTCTGGCCGATCAACTGGAATGAGTCTCCGGTCTTTCAGCAGGTTTATGGGCGAAGAGCCAGAACGGGCGGCGACGGAGCCGTCGAGCTGGGCGTGGAGCCGCGCCTGGCCGTCGAAGATGCGCTGGAGCTTCTACACGACGATTACGCCTACGAATTCCAGATTGGCTGGAGCCTCTGGGAGCTGGAGACGGGCGCCAGCCTCGATCCACTCTGGGCGCGGGAGCCGCGGCTGGTGCGGGTGACCGGCTTTGGGCCCCTCTTTGACGAGGGCGCTTACGAGGCCGACGGTCACATCCGCGTGGACTTCGGTTCGGATGCGCCCTTTTTGGAAGAGGATTTAGAGCTGGACTCGGTTGCGGCCCGGCACGTGGAAGAGAATGTGCGCCAACTCGTCGAGCTGACCGCGGCCGTCGAGAAGGCTTCGGGAGCGACGGCGCGCCTGTTGTGGAGCGAGTTGGGCGAGAGCCTTGCGCAGCGGCTGGCTTCACGGCTGAGGGGGGCGAACTGACCGTGCGACTGACCATTGAGCGAATGCGGGCGCTGGTGCTGGGAGCGGGAGTTCTGCTGGTGGCGGCGCTGGTTGTCTTTCTGGCGGTGGGTAAGTGGAAGAATCCCTTCAATCGCCGCGATCTGCCGCAGCGGCTGGGGATTGAAATTCAATCGGATTCCGGAGGCGTTACCTATACGCAGGCGCATGGCGGGCAGACGCTCTTCAAGATTCACGCCTCGAAGGTCGTTCAGTTGAAGAAGGGCAATGCTCTGCTGCACGACGTGAAGATCGAGCTGTATGGCGAAGACGGTAACCGCGTAGATCGCATCGAGGGCGGTGAATTTGAGTACGACCAGAAGGCAGGCACGGCCATCGCCGCCGGTCCGGTGGAGATTACACTGATGCGGCCGGGCGTTGCGCCGGCGATTGCGCCCAAAGCGGCAACCGGAGAGGTGATAGGCGACAAGCGGAAGGGCGCTCCGGTGGTCTCGGTGGCCGAAGCCGCGGCGCGGGGCCAGATTCATGTGAAGACCAGCGGCCTCACCTTTGACCAGAAGAGCGGAGTGGCGACTACCAGCCAGCACGTGGATTTTTCCATGGTGCAGGGAGCGGGCAGCTCAATGGGCGCAACGTACGACTCGCATCATGGCCTGTTGGTGCTGGAGCGGGCAGTGGAACTGACCACGCAACGCGGCGCGGAGACGGTTCAGATTCACGCGCAGCACGCGGAGTTCGAGCGCGACGACCAGATCTGCCGGCTGCATACGGCTACAGCAGACTACAGGGATGGGGAAGCGACGGCCGGCGACGCGAAGATACTCTTCCGCGAGGATGGATCGGCGGTGCGGTTGGACGCGATGAACGGTTTTACCCTGACCACCGCGACTGGCGGCCATCTGACGGCGCCCACCGGGCAAATGGACTTTAACGAGCACAACCAGCCCCGTCACGGACGCCTGGAGGGCGGAGTGACGATGGATGCGGTGAGTGAGTCTGAAAACGGCGACCGGCGGCGTCAGTTGCACGGAACGGCGCCGCAGGCGGAGCTGGAATTCACTACGCAGGGCCAGTTGCGCCACGCGTATCTGGAACTGGGCGTGGCGATGGACAGCGATGAGCACAGTGAGCAGGCCGGCCAGCCGCTGCGGCAGAGCCGCCACTGGCGTTCGCCTATTGCCGACATTGAGTTTCGCGATTCCGGCCATGGGCAGATCGAGCCTGCTATGGTCCACGGGACGGGTGGCGTAGTGATTTCCGGCGAGAGCCAGCGCGGCAATGCAGCGGCTGCGCCCTTCCGGCTTTCTGCCGATGAGGTGGCGGGCGCATTTGGTCCGTCATCCGTGCTGACCGCGATGTATGGTGTAGGCCGCGCGAGCATCGAGGAGACCACCGAGACAGGTACGCGGCAGACAACGACAGGCGACCGGCTCGAAGCGCATTTCGCGGCTCCGGCCGGGCCAGGCGCAAAGTCCGGGCAGGGCGGCGAGGCGCAGCTTCAGTCGGCTACGGTCGAAGGCCATGTGGAGCTGACGCAGACGTCGGCAGCCAAGCCGGGCGCGCCTCCGCCGGCCACGCTGCGGGCTACCTCAGGCCGCGCCGACTACCAAGGTCAAGGCGAGTGGCTGCATCTCACCGTGAATCCGCGCGTTGAAGACGGCGCTATCCAGCTTACCGCCGACAAGGTGGACGTTTCGCGCCTCTCGGGAGACGCCTTTGCGCACGGCAATGTGAAGGCGAGCTGGAGCAATGACAGCGCCGCAGGCAACGGCCAGCAGGGAAGGCCCGTGAGCGGTGTGGCTCTGGGCGGGCAGGGTCCGGCGCATATCGTCGCCGCCGAGGCGCAGTTGCACCATGCGACCAATGAAGCCACCTTCCGCGGCCAGGCGCGGCTCTGGCAGCAGGCCAACTCAGTGGCCGCGCCGGTGATTGTGCTGGACCGGGAGCGGCAGACGCTGGTAGCGCGTACAATGGATGCGGCTGAACCGGTGCGGGCTGTGCTGCTCAGCGCGGGCAGCTCGGCATCGGACAAAGACGCAGGCAAAGACAATCAGCGTTCTGTGATCCGTGTGCGCGGAGGAGATCTGAAGTATTCCGACATCGAGCGCAAGGCCGTGATGCGCTCGGGCGTACTGGGCAAAGTGGTGGCCGAAACTGGAACGGCAACTTCGTCGTCTGATGAAATAGAGGTCGTGCTGCGACCGGCGGGCAATACTGCGAGTAAAGACGGCGGACAGGCGCAGGTGGACCATATGACGGCCCGCGGCCACGTTGTGCTGACTAGCGAGGGCAGGCGTGGCACGGGCGAGCAGTTGATTTACACCGGGGCAACGGGCGAGTATTTACTGACGGGAACAGCTGCGGCGCCACCCAGGATGAGCGATCCGGTACGGGGAACGGTGACCGGCGAAGCGCTGATCTTCCATAGCAGCGATGACAGTGTTAGGGTTGAGGGTAGTGGTAAGAAAACGGTTACTGAAACGACGGCGCCGGAGTGAGGGGCCATCTTTATCTTGAAGAGATGGGCCTTGAATCGACAGGCGGGGCAATGAATAGCCGGTCGAGTGATTTTAATGTTCAACGCACGTGCACAAGCTGCACAGAGGAGTGATCGAAATGCATTCATTTTTTTCAATCAAATGGCGCTGTTTACTGGCGTTTTTTTCGCTTTTGGCGGGCTTTACGCTTGTCGTTTCCGCGCAGGCGCCGGCCTCGCCGTCCGCTGCCGCAACGCAGAGTCCCGATGCAACGGAGAGTCTCAACACTTTGGCTCATCGTATCCTCAACACGGCGATCAAGACGAACGGCCTGAAAGCCGAGGGTCTCAAGCCATGGCACATGAAGGTTGACCTTCAGCTTATGCAGATGGGGAAATCGAAGCCGGATAGCGCAACGCTGGAGGTGTGGTCGATGGGGCCCTATCAGTGGAAGCGCGTCTATACAGGCAAGGAGCAGCAGTACGACGGCTCGGAGTGGAGCGTCTCGCGCTTTGAACAATATCGCACCAAGCCCAACGGCAGTGGCTTTGATCCAGGCTTTGATCCATTAACCCTCGGCGCCAGATCGGCACGTCCCATCATCGATCCGCTTTATCTGGCGGGCAACATTAAGCCCAACTATGAGATGACGATCAAAACCGTCTCCCTGGATGGGGCGACGCTGAAATGCGTCCTGGTAGAGAATCCATCCGATTATGACGTTGACCAGACCAACCCGGATACTACGTTTCCGATCGTGTGTATTGACGACAATCTGAATCTGCGGGCGGTCTCGACCTCCGATACCGTTATGAAATATAGCGACATTCAGCCCTTTCAGAATCGTCCCGTTGCCCGGGATGTGAAGGTTCTTTTCATGGGCATGCAGGTTGCGGAGTCGAAGGTGACCTTGCTGGAGGAATGGACCGGCGCCGATGCCGCGCAGTTGAAACCACCGGGGAAAGGCACTGTTTCACAGCCGTTCCGGATCGAACCGGGAATGCCTCAACCCGAATCCGTGTATGAAGTGGGATTTCCGACTCCGCCCAGACCAACCTATCAGACTGGCTCAGGCGGCTTGTACTTTAAAGGCATGATCACGGTTCCCATCCTGATTAAAAAGGACGGCAGCGTGAAAGTGATCGCAAGGGGAATTTTTCCGCCTGACCAGACATTGAAGGATTCCGCGGAGGAAGCGATCAACCACTGGAAGTACAAGCCGTACCTGGTGGACGGACAGCCGATTGAGGTGGGCTACACGGTGTATTACAACCTCGATAAGCCGTTTGTTCCCTCCTATAACCGCCCCAAGGCCAAGCCGGCTGCTGCCGCGTCAAAGCCATAATCCCTTCTCTTGCGTGGAAGTCGTGAGAGCGGCTTCCACGCAGACAGTTCTACCCTCCACAAAAATATCTTCGTTAGAGAGTGCGGGGCCGAGATGAGTTGCGCGGCATCCTCGCAGAGGCGCTTCCGAAGTAGTGAACAGTAGATCATGCGTTTTCATGCCCAGGGTGATAGATTGATTTGTTGACGATTGGACGGGATGACCTACGCGATGGAGACACTGATCGCCGAAGGAATCGGCAAGAGCTACAAGGGACGGCAGGTGGTCCGCGGGGTGGACTTGAAGATCTCGCGTGGCGAGGTAGTGGGGCTGCTGGGGCCAAACGGCGCCGGCAAAACCACGATCTTTTATATCATCGTGGGACTGGTGCAGCCGGAGACCGGGCGCGTGCTGGTGGACGCAACCGAGATTACGCAGATGCCGATGTACCTGCGCGCGCGCAATTTTGGGATTAGTTATTTGCCCCAGGAGCCTTCGGTCTTTCGCAAGCTGACCGTCGAGGAGAACATCCAGGCGGTGCTGGAGGCGCAGCCGCTGGGCAGCCGGGAGCGGCGCGTGCGGACCGAAAGGCTGATCCATCAGTTGAATCTGGGCCACATTCGCACCACGCGGGGCTACGCGCTCTCCGGCGGCGAGCGGCGCCGGGTGGAGATTGCGCGTTCGCTGTGCATCCAGCCCAGCTTCATCCTGCTCGACGAGCCCTTCAGCGGCATCGACCCCATCGCCGTGTTGGAGCTGCAAAAAATCATCTTCGATTTGAAGGCCGGCGGCATCGGCGTGCTTATTACCGACCATAATGTGCGCGAGACCTTGAGCGTAACCGATCGCGCCTATATTATCGCCGAAGGGAGGATTTTCCGCGCCGGCACGCCACACGAGCTGGGCAATGACGTGGAGGTGCGACGGGTTTATCTGGGCGAAGGATTCACGCTGGATTGATGCGAGCAGCCGCCGGGCAAGGGCTGAAGTGCGGTTGACCGCAGTTCGGTTTTTAGCAATGCCCTTGCGGGACAAAGATTCGCTACAATTCCAGACAAAGGTTTCCGGATTGCCGCCCCATCCGGAACGGTTGGCACGGCTTGCGGCATTTTAACCTTTAACTTTTTCTCACTCCAGTACACTAACTGTGAATCGAATCGGGAATGGGTCCCTAATATGGCGCTTCTGCAACCCAAATTGAGCCTGAAGGTCGCACAACGCCAGATCCTGACTCCGGGTCTGATGCAGATGGTGAGCGTTCTTGCGCTCAACAAGCTCGAGCTCAAGGAGATGATCGATGCGGAGATGGTGGAGAATCCAGTTCTGGAGGAGATCGACGAAACGGTTCCGATGCTGGATGAAGTCGCAGGCCGCGAGGAGCGGCTGGAGCGGCCCGCGGAAGAAGCCACAGCACCGCCTAAGAAGGACGTGTTTGACGAGATCGTTTTTGGCTCGTACTTCCAGGAGTATCTTGACCCCGGCTATCGCACGCAGCCGGAGTTCGACGACAGCGAGAAGC
>JBKQLG010000129.1:0-2840 GCA_052147235.1 Occallatibacter sp. | reverse complement strand
AGAGTCGGCGCCGACACAGTCGCCGAATCCTGCGGTAGATGTTGGTGTGCCTGTGCCGCGGCATTGTGAAGTCCAGAGATCTTCTCGCCTAATGAGCGGCCATCCGATCTACTCCTCGCGCTCGACGTTTCCTCCTCAGCAGTACTCACAGCACCGAGAGGAGCTTCCGCCACTACACCCGGCGATGCAGTCGGTGATTCACCCGAAAGACTGGCTTCACCCATAGCTGCGCTGCTACCGCCTTCGCTTACCGGAACCCCGGTCGGCGTTGCACCGCTGCCGGAAACACTTCCGTCCGCATCCTGCCCACTCGCGGAATCGCCGCCAGCCGGAATCGCATCACCAGCATCGGCGACGCCGGTTGTTTTTCCCTGCGTTGGCACGGTTACAGAACTTCCAGTGGTCGCGCTCTCTCCGACGCTCGTGCCGGCAGACGGTCCTTCAGCACTCTGCCCTGGTGTAGGCGAACTGTCAGCCGCCACGGAGATAGGAGGTGGATCGACGGCTACAGCTTCACCGCCTCCACCACCCGCGCTCGGAGCAGGAGGCGGCACACTGTTCATTGCGCCCTCAACACCCGGCGCAGCACCGCTGCCACCACCATCGGCCATCGTGCTTCCCATACCGGGCATTAAGCCCCCAGCGGCTCCGGGCATGAAACTTCCACCCGCTCCAGCGGCTCCGCCCGCCGCGCTACCGCCAGCAGCCGCTCCACCAGCACCCAATGCAGCAGCCCCACCTGCAAGCGCTGCGCCTCCGGTTGCTGCGACCGCAGCGATGGTCCCTGCCGTAACCGCAGCAGACATTGCGGGAGCGATTAAATCCGAACTGCCCATTTGCAGCGAGCCTTGCAGAATGCTGCTGGCGAGCTTCGGCACCTGCCATGCGAGCGCCATAAACACGATGACGCTGGCCAGCAATCCGAAAAGAGACTGAAGCCCAGCCGTGCTCAATGCGATCTGCGAGGCTTCTTGAACCCATGTGGTGGATAGAGTCTGGCCCAGGCCAATAATCATGTAGAGGACCATCAGCCGCACTCCCGTCGATACGACCAGGGAGATGTAGCGTTCCGTATAAGGAACCGTCCAGCGCGACGCGCCGAAGCCGAGAAAGATCAACCCGGCAGACATCACCACATAGCTCTCGACCGTTGCCATGATGAATGTCAACGTGATGACAACGTAGGCGAGGAAGATCAACAGTGCGCAGAATAGGGCCACCAGCGCGGGAATCAAGGAAGCAGCTGTAAGAGCGGCCCCCGCGCCGGGAACGATGACTCCCACAATTCCCCCAACCGTTGAGCTGGCAGAGGCGCTTGGCAGACACGCAGCCAATATCGCTCCGCTGATTTGAACGCCCGTCCACAAGATAGTGGATGGGTTCAAATACCCCGACACACCTCCGGCCTGCTGACCGATCTGGACGAAGCTATTGATGATCGCCGGGAACCATGTCGATTGATTGATGAGCAGAGCATAGAAGAAGCTGATGGTCATAAACTTCTTCAGAAAGCCAGCGATCCATCCCTCCAATTCATGCCGTTCCAGGAAAAGGACGATCATTGCCCAAGTAAAATCGATGACGGCAAGGAGACCGAAAAACTTATTCGCATAGCCGAACGAAGTTGAAACCCAGGTCGTTGTTGCGTTCTTGTAGACATCGAGCAAATCCGACGGCCCCGACTGAGGCGCCGGAGTCTGCCCCTAGGCACGTGCCCCTGTTGCAATCACCAATGCACCCAAAACGAACAACGACCTATGTTTCAGTTTCATCTCAATCACCCCGTGCTACTGCTGTGGAACCGGCGAATACGTCCGGCTGTCCGTATTCGACCCGGTAGGGACCGTGAAGAACGTATCGTTCATGTCGCCGTCAGCCTGCGCGGATGACGCCTGCTGTGCCTGATACGTCGCCTTGGATGTAATGTCGGTGAGCATCAACTGGCGCAGTTTTTCCATTTCGGCCAGTTCCTGCGCGGCAAGTGAGTTGCCAACCTGAAGCGTCTGCAACAGCGTCGTCGAATTCTGAGACTGCTGCTGCAACGTCTGCACCAGCGCGGCATCGTTGTTCAACTGCGAGTATTGAAGCCCCGCAACCTTCAACGCCGAGTGAGCCGTATCGAGATTGGTTTTGTACCAGTTGCGATACATCCCCGCGTAATTGGTTGGGTTCGCGCTTCCATAACCAGGGAAACGCGCATTGAACTCATCGTCCAGATTGGCCATCGAGTAGGCCAGGCCGTTTCCGTACTGCACCGCGCCGTTCAACGCAGATAGATCATTGGCGATGGCGCTGAAATTGAAATTGCCGTTGCCGATTCCCTGCACCATTGCGGTGGTTTGTTTGTATGCCTGCTCCAGGTGCTCGACTTGCATTTGCGCCTGTTGCAACTGAGTCGCGTACTGTTGAATCTGCGTTTCATAATGCAGAACAAGCTGGATATTGTTCATGATCTGGGTCCACTCCGTGGCGATCCCAGCAACCACTCCGGCATGGGCCTCGTCCACGTTCACGCCCATTGTGAACATGAATGCGGCCATGACGATTCCGACACGTAAAAACATCTTTTTCATGCGTTCCTCTCTTTCACAACACAAGTGTGGGGCCGGATTTCTTCGCTCCATATTGGGTATCGAAGTAATCCGCCCAGTTGGCGACACCGCGCACACGCAGCCACTCCGAGACCCATCCTTCGCCGTGCGTCTTGCGGATCTCGCCGATGCGAGCGCGCACCTCTTGACCACTAACGCCCACGAACGCCAGAGCGACCGGTCCGTAGCCGATTTTGAAGAGCCGGCGTCCGTTCGGCGTTCGCTGGTAATACTCGCGCTTGGGCATGG
>JBKQLG010000128.1:0-10580 GCA_052147235.1 Occallatibacter sp. | reverse complement strand
CTTCTTCGCCGCGCTCTCCATCCGCAGCCGCAACCGCGAACTGCTGCTCTCGCTGATTCTCTTTCCCATCTTCATTCCAGCTCTGCTGGCCATGGTCCAGGCCACCACTGCGATCCTCACCGGCGAGAGCGACCCCACGCTGTGGATCAAGCTGCTGGTCGGCTACGACATCATCTTCACCACCGTCAGCCTGCTCCTCTTCGACGTCGTCTTTCACGCGGAGTAGGCGTCCCATCGCCATATCGAGACGGGTAGGTCACGCTTCAGCCCTGACAAAATGGCCAACCCAATCTATGCGGGCTTCACAGGCTGCGGAAGAACACACTCAGGGTTGCAAGAAGTGTCAGGGCACGACTTCAGTCGTGCCGTAAACGCAAAATAGAATGCGTCGGGCTTTAGCCCCTGAGGTATGCTTTTCTCAACGAGCCATGGCAGACCCCTACAACCTCGAACGTTTTGTCAGCGCCCAGGCTACCGTTTATCCGCTGGTGCTGGCCGAGCTCGCCGCCGGCCGCAAGCGCGGTCATTGGATCTGGTTCATCTTTCCGCAGATGAAGGGCCTGGGCCGCAGCGCGCAGTCGGAGTATTACGGCATCGGCTCGCTGGAAGAAGCCGCGGCCTACGCGCACCATCCGCTGCTCGGCCCGCGTTTGGTTGAATGCACGCAACTGGTCAATCAGGTCGAAGGCTGCACCATCCGCGAAATCCTTGGCCCGCCCGACGACCTCAAGTTCCGTTCGTCGATGACGCTCTTCGCCCGCGCCGCTGAAGAGACAACAGTCTTCAACTACGCGCTGAAGAAATACTTCAACGGCGAAGCCGATCTACAGACACTGAATTTACTGCGTTAAGTCTTCGCGTGCCGCGCCCCGAAGGCCCGCAGCTTGGCCAGCGTCGCCGCCGCCTGGCCGGAGTCAATCGCCTCCGCGCCCATCCGGACTCCTTCTTTCAGATCCCCGGCCAGTCCCGCGGCCACCAGGCCCGCCGCAGCATTCAGCAGCACAATCTCGCGCCGCGCGCCGGGAATGCCGGTCAGCACATTGTAGAGCAACGCCGCATTGGTTTTCACATCGCCGCCGGTGAACTCCTCCAGCTTGCGCCGCGGCAGCCCGGCCATCTCCGGCGTCACGCGCGCGGCGTGCATCTCCGGCTTGCCGCCCGCTTCTGTCTCTTCAATACGCGCCACAATCGACTCGCCGGTCGTGGTCAGCTCGTCGATTCCATCGGTCCCATGCACGATGAAGGCCCGTCTGGCGCCCAGCTCCACCAGCGCGCGGCCCACCAGCAGCACCTTGCTCGGCGAGAGCACGCCGATCACCTGCGTCCGCGCACCGGCCGGATTGGTCAGCGGGCCGCACAAATTAAAGATCGTCCGGAAGCCCAGCGCCCGCCTGAGCGGCCCCACCGCCTTCATCGCCGGATGATAGAGCGGCGCAAAGAGGAAGATGAATCCGGTCTCGCGCAGGCACTCCGCGGCCAGTTCTGGATTCAGGTCAATGGGCACACCCAGTGCCTCCAGCACATCCGCCGCGCCGCACAGCGAGGTCACCGCGCGGTTGCCGTGCTTGGCCACCCTGGCTCCAGCCGCCGCCGCCACCAGCGCCGCGCCCGAGGAGATGTTAAAGGTCAATGGACCCCCGCCGCCGGTGCCCACCACGTCAACCAGCTCGCCACGCTCCGCATCGGTCAGCGGCAACGGCGTCACCCGCCGGCGCATCACCTCGACAAAGCCGGCCAGTTCCGCCGCCTGCTCGCCACGCGTGGCCATCACCGCGAGCAGCGCCGCCGTCTCCACCTCCGGCACTGCGCCGGAGAGAATCTCGTCCAGCGCGCCAGCCGCCTGCTCGCGAGTCAACGCCGCGCCATCCTCGGCCAGCGGCTTCAATAGCTCTTTGACTTGTCCCATACCTTCCATGATAACGGCGTGGAATCAACGCGGCGCCGCTGTTTTATCGCGCCCCCTCCAGCGCCTGCGCGGCGCGCGTGAGGGCCTGGGTGAGGACCGTTAACTGTTGCGCGGCGAGCTTGAGGTCGCGCGCGTCGAGGGCCTCATTGACTCCGGGAATCACCACAGCGGAGTAGCCGGTGAACTCGCCAGGAGCGTAGATGGTGTGCTTGTACCAGGGACGATTGGGCAGGCCTTGCTCACTGATGAAGGCGGTCTCGGCCTGGCGCAGAGCCAGATTGAGTTTGACCAGATCGCCGGTGGCGGCGATTTGCAGGCCATGGGCGCGCTCGGCGGCGGCGGAAAAGCGAGCAGCGGCGGCTTGGGCGGCGGAAAAGTCGAGCGTGCCGGACTGTGTTTCGGAGGTCTTCCACCACGTCTTCGTAGTCCTTGCGCTGGAATCGCTCGCATTCTTCTCCTGTTCCGAGTCGTTTGCGGCTTTGTTTTTGGCAGCGCCAATATACGAAGAAATCGCGGCGGCGTAGGCGACGTAGTCGTAGGGCAGCACGTCGGCGTCGGCCATGCGCAGCGCTTCCAAGCCCAGGACGCGGGCCATCTCCTGCAAGTAGACGAAATTCGGGTCGGCGTTCAGCGTGTACCAGGCGTAATTATCGAAGACCGAGTGATAGACGCCATAGGGACCGTCCGAGCCGATGTCGGTGGAGGGCACGCCAATGTGCTGGAAGAAGGGCGTAAAGTCGGAGCCGGAGCCGAGGTCGCCGACGTGGATTTCCTCGCCGGGAGTGGACTGGGCGTTTGAGGCGCCGGCGCTGTTGATGCGCCACTGTTGATAGACCGTTCCGCCCAGCGGGCTGGGAACCGAGCGGGTGAGCTCGCGGAGAAACTGCTTGAGCGAGGGCACGGCCGAGGCGGAGAAATCCGCGCCCGCGACGGCCACGTCGGTGTTGAAGTAGGCGACAGCGTGCTGGAGGGCATCGGCGTTCTGCTCCACCCACTCGGTTGAGCCGATGAGGCCCTCCTCCTCAGCGTCCCAACTGGCGAAGACAATTGTCCGCTTGGGCCGCCAGCCTTGTTTGGCCAGCGCGCCCAGGCCATGGACCGATTCGAGCATGGCGGCGGTGCCGCTGGAAGGATCGGCCGCGCCGTAGACCCAGGCGTCGCGGTGATTGCCGACGATCACCCACTCGTCGGGGTACTCCGTTCCTTTGATCTTGCCGATGACATCCCAGATGATACGGCGCTGAAAGTCCTGTACGGAGACCAAATGGACCCTCACGCCGTCCTGTCCTCCAACTAGTCCGATGTGGTAGTGGAAGGGCAGCGCGCCCTGCCATTCCTGCGGCACACTCGGTCCTTTGAGCGCTTGCAGGATGGGCGCGGCGTCGTGGTAGCTGAGCGGGATGGAGATAATGTGCGGCTCGTTGCCGTAGGGCGATACACGCGCCGAGTCGGGCAGGTTGAGCGTCGAGGCCACGCCGGGAGTCTCCGGGTCGCCGGAGTACTTGAAGATATATTGCACCGAACCGCGCTCGACGCCGGTCTCCGGCCGCCAAGGGCCAATGGGATACACGTCGCCCTTGTAGTAGCCGTCGTCATGCGGGTCGGAGTAGATGAGCACGCCCACGGCCCCGCGCTGCTCGGCGAGGTAAACCTTAACGCCGCGGAAGTTGGCGCCGTAGCGCACCAGAACGATCTTGCCGCGCAGGTCGATGTGCTGGTCGGCTAGATGGTTGAAGTCCTCCAGGCGGCCGTAGTTGGCGTAGACCACCTCGGCGGTCACGTCACCAGATCCAGATGACCCGCTGAAAGGCATCACCACGCGCGAATCGTCCTGATAAGCGTCGCCCTCCACATGCTCACGCGCAGGTCCGCTCATCAGCAGCTTGCCGCTGGGGTCATAAGCCTCTACGCGCACCGTTTTCGGCTGATTCATCAGCACGCGATAGGGTACGATCTCCGTCTCCAGGCCAGCTGCACGAAACTTTTGCGCCACATATTCGGCGGTCTTGCGGTCTTCCGGGGACGAGGCCAGATGCGGCTCACTGGTGAGTATCTTCAGGTGCTGCCCGGCCAGTCTTGCGTCGGGGACGTCAAGAAACTTTTCCTCGATTTTGGACTGGGCTGTGAAGTCCGCGTAACCGAAGACCTCGGGCTGGACTGAATTCTGGGCCGGATTCTGGGCCGCCAACGGCCTGTAAACGAAAGCGGGCGGAAGAATTGCCAGCAGGACGAGAGAGGCAAGCTGCTTGCGCACAATCATGAGCGGAACCTCTTTATGTGAGTCGCCAAAACGCGAGCAAGCAACTCAAACAGGTGCCCAGATTTCGATACCTGGGAAGCTACAATCATATGACCCGCGATTGCCGGCTGCTATGCAACCGGCTGCGCGCAGTGGGCGCAGCGGCGGGCGGCCAGCGGAATATCGCTCAGACATTCAGGGCAGGTCTTCACAGACGACGGAGCCGCGGGCGCGGGTTTCTGAAGCTTTGCAAGCAGCTTGTTCAAGGGCAAAACTATCCCAAAATAGACCACGCTGGCCACTATCAGGAACGAGATGGCGGCGTTCAGGAAGTTGCCGATCATGATTGGTGTGCCATTCACCTTCAGCACCACGGAACTGAAATCCGGCTTGCCCACGATAGCGGCGATCAACTGGGTCAGTACATCCTTGACGAGCGACGTAACGATGGCGTTGAAGGCCGCGCCCAAGATTACGGCGACGGCCAGGTCAACAACGTTTCCGCGCAGAATGAAATTGCGAAATCCCTTGAGCATCTCTCTCTCCTGTTATTGGGATGCATAACAGCCTCGTTGCGTAAACCGGGAGCATGAGGCTGTGCTCTTCTCGTAGATAGTACACGGCGGCGCACGATATTTGATAGACAGAATAAACCGCAGAGCAGATTAGCCGCGCCCCGGCCGCAGGCTCTCCAGATGGCTCGTATCGACCGGATCGGCATCCTCGTAGGCGGGAAAGACCGGCAGCCCCGCTCGCAGCCCACTCCACTCTTCGGCCACCACGATGCTGTTGTGGGGATTGCCCGGCTGGTAGCGCGCCGAGCAGAGAAAGCCCGCCCGCACCTGAAGCGCATCCACAACACCGCGCATATCGGTAATGTCCTGGGAGGACTCGTAGTCCACGCCGCCGATGCGATAGCTGTAGAGAAGCATGGTCAGTGTGCGGCCGTCCTCGGCCTCGACCTCGCAGACATCCAGCAGCATTCCGTCCACCAGCCGTCCGGAGTGCGCCAGAAACAGGCGGCGCGCGCGTTCCAGCTCTTCCGCCGTGGGGCGCTTGCGGAAGACAAGCCACAGGCCCAGCGCCAGCAGAGCCGCGCTCAGCACCGCGGCAGCGCTAATCACCCAGGGATTTGCGTAGAGGGTCATTCGAGGCAGGACACTACCCTTTCGGCTCCAAACTAGAGGATACCGCAGAGAGGTTCAGAGGACGCCGCATAGGCTGTACAACCAGCTTCGATTGACGGCGTCGCAACCCCGGCGTGCGCGCTGCGATATACTCGTGACTGCATCTTGAAGCGGTTTTGGCCCGCCGGATGTATTGTTTTCAGAGGTTTCTTCATGGCTTTGAGTAGGAATTCCATCGCGGCACTGCATTCCCAAAAACGCAACAGGATTCGTTCGACCACCGTGATCTGTGTCCGCCGCAACGGCCAGGTCGTCATGGCCGCCGATGGACAGGTCACGCTGGGCGATCACGTGCTGAAACATTCGGCTAAAAAGATCCGCCGGCTCTACCAGGACAAGATTCTGGCCGGCTTCGCAGGCTCCACGGCCGACGCCTTCTCGCTCTTTGCGCGCTTTGAGACCAAGCTGGAGCAGTACGCCGGCAACCTGAACCGCGCCGCCGTCGAGCTGGCCAAGGACTGGCGCACCGACAAGATGCTGCGCAATCTGGAGGCGCTGCTGGTGGTGGCCGACGCCGGGCAGACCTTCCTCATATCCGGCTCGGGCGATGTGATTGATCCCGACGAGCCGCTGGCTGCAATTGGATCGGGAGGAAGCTACGCCACCGCCGCCGCCCGCGCATTGATGGAAAACACCGACCTGGGCGCCCGTGAGATTGCCGAAAAAGCGATGAAGATCGCCGGCGAAATCTGCATCTACACCAACGACCACGTCACCTTTGAGGAGTTGAAGGGCTAGCGGCTCGCATCCGCCTGTCTGACTGATCCATGGCCATTTATCTACCCGCATCTGCCGAAGAACAAGAGCTCTCGCTGGACGAGCTGACCCCGCGCGAGATTGTCACGGAACTAGACAAGCACGTCGTCGGCCAGAAGGCCGCCAAGCGCGCCGTGGCCATCGCGCTCAGGAATCGCCAGCGTCGCCAGAAGCTGCCGCCCGACATCGCCGACGACATCATGCCCAAAAACATCATCATGATTGGGCCGACGGGCGTGGGCAAAACGGAGATCGCGCGCCGCCTGGCCAAGCTGACCGGCTCGCCATTTCTGAAGGTCGAGGCATCTAAGTTTACCGAGGTCGGCTACGTCGGCCGCGATGTGGAGTCGATGATCCGCGACTTAGTTGAGATCGCCATCGACATGGTGCGCGAGGAGCGGTTGGAAGAGGTGGAAGACCGCGCGGAGATGAACGCTGAGGAGCGCTTGCTCGACGTGTTGCTGCCGCCTCCGCCGCCCGCGCCGCCCACCCAGGAGGGCCAGCTTACGCTGCCTGAAATTGATAGTTACCAGCGCACCCGCGAGAAGCTGCGCCAGCAATTCCGCGAGGGTAAGTTAGATGAGCGCATGGTTGAGTTAGATGTGCGCGAGCGCGGAATGCCGCAATTCGGAATTATCAGCAATCAGAACCTTGAGGATATGGAGATGAACCTCAAGGATATGCTGCCGAATATCTTCGGCGGCGGCTCGAAGAAGCGCAAGATGAAGGTCTCCGATGCCTTTGACTACTTAGTGGAAGAGGAAGAAGGCCGGCTGATCGACATGGATTCGGTCAACCGCGCGGCGGTCGAGCGCGTCGAATCCAGCGGTATTGTCTTTCTCGATGAGATTGACAAGATTGCCGGCCGCGAGAGCGGCCACGGACCCGACGTTTCCCGCGAGGGCGTGCAGCGCGACATTCTGCCCATCGTCGAGGGAACCACGGTGAACACTCGCTATGGCATGGTGCGCACCGACCACATTCTCTTCATCGCCGCCGGCGCATTCCACGTTTCAAAACCCAGCGATCTAATCCCTGAGTTACAGGGACGCTTTCCTATCCGCGTCGAGTTGAAGTCACTCACCGTCGATGACTTTCTGCGCATCCTGACCGAGCCGAAGGCATCGCTAACCAAGCAATACTCGGCGTTGCTGGAGACAGAAGGCGTGAAGCTGGAATTCTCGCCGGATGCTCTGCGCGAGATGGCGGAGTTTGCCTTCAAGGTGAATGAACAAACCGAAAACATAGGCGCGCGAAGGCTGCATACCATCATGGAGCGAGTGCTGGAGGATGTTAGTTTCCTTGCGCCTGACGTAGCTCGCAAGACGCCGGATGAGGCGGCAGCAGAGGCGCTGAAGGAAGCCATCAAGAGCGAGTCGACCACGCCATTACCCTACGAAGAACGCGTAACGCCTACGGGCTCCGAAAAGATCTTCCACATCGACGCGGAGTATGTGAAACAGATGGTTGCGTCCATCGTGAAGGATCAGGATCTTTCGCGCTACATTCTGTAATCACTCTACCGGGAAGCTCTCTGTTTTTCCACGCAGAGTGCTTCCAGCTTGCGCAAAACTTTGAGCATCTCTCCAAGTGGTGTCTTCCCAATCTCCTGCTCGAATTCTTTTTGCAGCTTGTCGAAAGCGCCAATCACCCGCACCGCGCACTTCTTCCCCAGCGGCTTCAACGTAAGCTGGTAAGCCCGTGCATCTTCTGGATCGATCTTTCTCTGTAACAGCCCCTTGGCCTCCAGCGACGAGACGCAATGGCTGATATTGCCTCGCGTCATTGCAAAGGTCTCCGCCAGCTCGGATGGCATTACAGTTTGCTCTGCTTCAAAAAACAAGGCCGCCAGAACCAGCCCTTCCAGAAAATTCAGATGATCGGCGGCAAAGACCTGCGCAGCCAGCGATTCAAAGCGGCGCGCCGCCCGGTTGACCGCGAACATGGGGCTTTCATTCAGGAATGTATCGATACGCATCATCTCACCTTGATAGTATAACCTTCAACTATTTAGCACAAGATCAAATCATTCTTGCAAAACCGTTCATCAGCAGTCAGAATTACAAAGATATTCCAAATATGCCCACCTCCAATTCGATATGCATTGCAGGCTGCCTTCTGCTGGCGGCCTTTTCCCAAGCGGCTTTCCCACAAACGGCCTCCCCAACGGCGGGTTCAGTAGGACCCGCCGCGCTTCCTCATCCCACTGAGACCATGGTGGTTTTAGGTTCGCCCGTCCCTGTGCCTCTGGCCGAGTCCTCCGCTTCGGTCGTAGTGCTGCCGGTCGATGGAAAGATTCTCTCGCTGGAATCGCCACAAGAGCTTCTTCGGCAGGATTCATCGGTTTATCTCGAAGAGCGCGGCACGGGCGGCGGACAGGCTGACCTGGTCCTGCGTGGAGGAACTTTCGAGCAGGCGCTGGTGCTGTTGAATGGCTTCCGCATCAACGACAGCCAGACCGCGCATCATAATCTCGACCTGCCCATTTCACTCGATGCGATGGACTCGATTGAAGTGTTGCACGGCGCCGGTTCTACTCTACACGGCGAGGACGCGTTGAGCGGTGTCGCAGACTTTCTCACCGCCGCGCCCTCCGCATCCTCACTGCGCCTGCGCGCCGGAAGTGGAAGCTTCTGGGAGAACGAAGAATCGATGCTGGGCGAGTTAGCGCGCAAGCGGTGGAGCAGCCGGCTGACAGCAGAGCGTAACTTCTCGACAGGATTCATGACCGACCGCGATTACCGCAACGAAGACGCATCCTCGGAGAGCTGGGTCAGTTCGCGGCTCGGCATCTCTGATTTGCTCTTTGCCACGAGCGACCGCTCCTTTGGCGCAAATCAGTTTTACGGACCGTATAACTCATGGGAACGAACCAAAGGATGGTTTGCCTCCGGCCGCCAGGAGTTAGGCAGCCACACCGAGGCGGCCTTCGGTTATCGCCGCCACACCGATGAGTTTATCCTGCTGCGCAACAATCCGTCTGTCTATGAAAACAACCACATCGACGGCTCCTGGCAGGTTTCCTTGCGCCACACGCTTTCTATTGCTACCTCATCTGTGATTTTGTTCGGGCTGGAGGCGGACGGCGACAGCATCCGCAGCAACAATCTCGGCCTTCATGCGCGCAATCGCGGCGCGGGCTACTTGGACCTGGATTTGAAGCCAGCCAGGAGCCGCTGGAATTTATCCGCCGGGCTGCGCGAGGAATTATTCTCCGGCGGCATGCAATCCGCGCTGGCGCCGCATCTGGCGGGCAGCCTGCGCCTGACCGATCAACTCAAGCTGCGCGCCAGCGGTGGCTATGGATTCAGGCTTCCCACTTATACCGATCTGTATTACTCCGATCCAGCTACCATCGGCAATGCGAATCTGAAGCCGGAATCGGCCTGGTCCGGCGAGGCAGGCGCTGACTGGGTACAGTCTAGCCGATTGACGCTATCTGCAACTGGATTCTATAACCGCCAGCACGACACCATCGACTATGTTCGAACCGCGGTTCTACCTAACTCACTGCTTCCCGCCTGGTGCACTGTCAATACCTGGTGTGCGTTGAACCTTAGCGGCCTGCATTTTGCTGGAGCCGAGACTTCCGCAACCTGGGTTCCGGCAAAGGGACAAACCGTGCGGGTCGCGTGGACGCAACTTGTTGGCGCGCAGCCTCCCTTGAACGGCCTGCAATCGGAGTATGCACTCAATTATCCGGTCGAAAACATTCATGCAATCTGGACCGTCGCGTTGAAACACGACTTGAATGTGACGAATTCAGTTGCAATTGCAAAGCCTTATCAGCAGCCGGATAACCCGCCGTGGAACTCGACCCCGTATCCTGTGTGGAACGCTGCGTTGACGCATGACTCAGGGAAGATTCGCCCCTATCTCCGTCTTGCAAATCTGAGTAACACCGGCTATCAGGAGATCAACGGCGTAGCCATGCAAGGACGCTCCATCACTGGCGGCGTTTCTCTCTGGCTTGGGCGGTAAACTTTCGCAAAGTATCTATGCAAAAGACGCGAATTTCTGCTAACCTATCCTCGTACCTCGCGAGTCCGCGGCCGGCAATCAACCAGTGGACTCTACCTGCACTCTCCAGCTCTTGAGGGAATGTGGATGGGGGCGCTTCAAGAGTACACCAGGAAGGGTGTGCCTGCGCCTCGCATTTGCGCGCCTTTTCCTCGCTTCCACGCAATACAACACACAAGGAGAGAATCCATGAGTAATCCAGCACTGCACAATAAGATCACCTACGTCGAATTCACCACCAACAGCATCGCGCGGACCAAGCAGTTCTACTCGACTGTCTTTGGCTGGAGTTTCAAGGATTGGGGTCCGGATTACATTGACTGCAACGCGGCCAACTCGGGCGTCGCAATCGGCTTCGCCAAGGGCGCGCTTGCTGCGGAGCAGCCCAAGTCCGCGCCACTGGTTGTTCTCTATTCCGCTGATCTAGCGGCAACCGAAGCGGCAATCGTGGCTGCCGGCGGTAGCATCGTCG
>JBKQLG010000127.1:0-33485 GCA_052147235.1 Occallatibacter sp. | reverse complement strand
CGTCGACAAACCGCCCTCGCAATACACCACTACTGGCCAAATTTTCGCAAAAGTATCTCTATTTATATGCAAAGCCTTTCTTGCGCGTTTTATCCCTGACAACTGAAAACTGAGAACTGAGAACTGGGCACGATAGACACGGCGGTTGCGGCTAATTAAACTAGCAGTCAGCCTGCCGCAAATCCGATCATGAGAGGAATCACCCAACTTCATGGCCGCTCAACTCTCGTTCATCGGATTTGCCTGGAAGAATCTCTGGCGCAGGCGTCTGAGAACTTCGCTCACCCTCTGCGGAATCGGCATGGCCATCGGTGCATTTGTCGCGCTGGTCGGCTTCTCGCGCGCCTTTGAGCAGGAGTGGCTGCGCCTCTACACCAGCAGCGGCACCGACATCGACGTCGTCGAGAAGACCTTCCTCAACACTTCGGTCGATGAGGCCCTCGCTCCCCGGCTGCGCGCCGTGCCCGTCGTCGACAGGGCGGAGCCGATGATGTACAACATCATGGACCTCACGCCGGAGATCAACGCCATCGTCTTCGGCTGGCAGGCGGATTCCTACGAACTCGATTCGCTTACTTTCACCAGCGGCGGGCGCTTTCATGATGGCAAGCCGGAGATCATTCTGGGCGAACTGCTGGCCCGCAACCTGAACAAGAAGGTGGGCGAAACCGTCGAGATGCAAGGCGCCGGCTTTCTCGTCACGGGAATCTATCATGGCGGCTCCGGCCTGGAGGCCGCCGCGGTAATCATGCCGCTCGATCAGTTGCAACAGATCTCCAGCCTGCAAGGGAAGGTCTCCGGCTTTCATGTGCGCCTGCGTCCCACGCCGGCCGGCGAATCGCGCGAGCATTATCTGAAGCGCGCCCAGGCGCTGATTGAAGCCGCGCTGCCGGGCCTGAACGCCGCGCCGGCCGCCGAGTACGCCGCCAACAACCAGTTCGTGACGCTGGCGAAGGCTATCGCCTGGGGCACTTCGTCCATTGCGCTGCTGATGGGCATTCTGGGCATCGCCAACACCATGGCCATGTCGGTCTTCGAGCGCACGCGCGAGATTGGCATCCTGCGTGCGCTGGGCTGGAAGGGCTGGCGCATCCTGCTGCTCATTCAAACGGAAGCGATGGCGCTCGGCATCGGCGGCGGCTTTCTCGGCATCGGCTTTGGCTGGGGCGTGCTGCGCCTGCTGGCCGCCTTGCCGCAAACCGCCAGCATTGTCAGCGCATCGCTCACTCCGCTCTATCTGCTCCAGGCGCTAGGCGTAGCCGTGCTCTCCGGGCTTGCCGCCGGAGCCTACCCCGCCTGGCGCGCCGCCCATCTTTCCCCGGTGGAGGCCCTCCGCCATGACTGAGCCGATGCTGACTGTGCCGATTCTGCAAGCGCGCGAGCTGCGCAAGAGCTACGACGAGGGACGCATCGAAGCCCTGCGCGGCGTCGATCTCGCCGTCGCAGCCGGGGATTTCGTCTCCATCAGCGGAGCCAGCGGCAGCGGCAAATCCACCTTGCTGCATCTGCTGGGCGGGCTCGACACGCCTACCACCGGCGAGGTGTTTTTCAAAAATGCCAAGCTCGGCTCGGCGATCGATCTGGACACCTATCGGTCGCGCAGCGTCGGCTTCATCTTCCAGGCGTTTCATCTGCTGCCCACTTTGCGCGTACTGGAAAACGTGCAGGTTCCGATGCTGGCCCTGAGCCCCTGCCCGGTAAAGCGCGCCGAACGGGCCGAGGCTCTGTTGCACGAGATGGGCCTGGAGCATCGCTTGCGGCAGTACCCCACTGAATTATCCGCAGGCGAGCGGCAACGGGTAGCAATTGCCCGCGCGCTGGCCAACGAGCCGGAGCTATTATTGGCCGACGAGCCGACCGGCAATCTGGACAGCGCGAACTCGGCACGCATCATGGAAATCCTGACCGGGATTCAAAAGGCGCGGGGGATGACGCTGATTGTAGTGACGCACGAAAATGCGATTGCGCACTCGGCCGCGCGCCAGATTCGCATTCGCGACGGGAGGATTGAGTCATGAGCCACCTGCGGTGGGGCAGTTGCCTTCGGCTCGGAGAAATTGGTTCGTTGCGGCCAAGCCCAATTGTCGCAAGGGTGGAAGCACAAGCCGTTCGACTCACCAAGTTCGTATCTGTCTCAGCGGTATTGATAGCGACGCTGCTGCTGCCGATGGCCGCCATGGCCGCTGATGTAGCCGCGCTCAAAACACTGGCGGCTGCGCGCGCGCGCATCGAGTCGGCGGACTATCGCGCCAGCGGCCACCTGGTCCGCATACAGGCGAACGGCGCGCGCTTCAGCTTTCCCATCACCATCAAGGCGCACTGGTTTCCCGGCGTGCTGCGAGTGCTGGTAACGATTGCACCGCCGCCAAACGCGAGCCCAAATGTCCCCGCCCACATTCTGCTGGAGATGCGGCCCGGCGGGAGGAGTACGATTCTGGTAGTGCATCCAGGCGACAAAGCGGCCATGGTTTTGCCCTTCGAGAAGTGGAGCGAAGGCCCGTTCGGCAATGAATTCAGCTACGAGGATTTTCTGGAGGCGCAGTACTTCTGGGCGAACCAGACAGCGCTCGGTGAAGCAAAGTTTGGCGCGCGCGATTGCGACAAGTTGAAGAGTATGCCGGGAGCAACCGACAAGAGCCACTACGCCGAAGTCACCAGCTGGCTCGATCACGCTATCGGCTTTCCGGTGTACATGGAGAAGACGCTGAAAGATGGAACGGTGAAAGAGTTTACAACCTTCGGCCTGCGCCAGGAGAGCGGCGTTTGGTCGGCGCATCAGATCGAGGTCAAACAGCGTGGCCTTGCCGGTTCCACGCTGCTGATCATCGACCGCGGCGCGCCGAAAGCAAATCTCAGCGAGAAGGACTTCAGCCCCGCGCAGCTCACAAAATTCTAGGATTTTATGGTTTTGTTTCTTTTCATTCTCGCTTTAATCGCAGTTCTGCTCATGGCGGGCGTTGTGTATCAGTGGCAGGGTGCGCGGCGCGACCGCCAACGCTACACAGGCGAAGGCCGCTGGATCGACATCGGCGGCAAGCGCAGGCTCTACATCGTGGAAAAGGGAACAAGCGGACCCACCGTGATCTTTGAAGCGGGGATTGCAGCCACCAATCTGAACTGGTTTCACATTCAGGAGGCAGTATCGCGCTTTGCATCGACGGCCTCCTACGATCGCGGCGGACTGGGCTGGAGCAGCCCTTGCCGCACAGCGCGCACGCCCGCCAACATCGCCACCGAACTGCATCAACTGCTGGAGGGAGCCGGCATCAAGCCGCCCTACATCCTGGTGGGACATTCCTTTGGCGGGCTGGTGATGCGCCGCTTTGCGCTCGACTATCCGGAGGAAGTGAGCAGTATTGTGCTCGTCGACCCGATGCGCTGCGAAGAATGGCCGCCGCTCAACCCCGGCAAGCAATCCGAGATCGACCGCGGCAAGAAACTCTTCCGTATCGCCATTCCGGCGGCGCGCGTGGGGCTTGCCCGCCTGGCTGTCACTTCGCTCTTCCTGCGCTCCGGGCGCACGGCGCAGCAATTGGCCGGCGCCGCCGGCAAGGGCGGCCAGCACGTCCTCGACCGCATCACGGACGAGGTGGGCAAGATGCCGCGCGAGGTCTGGCCCATTGTGGCAGCCCACTGGTCGCGCCCCGGCAGCTACGCAGGAATGCGCAGTCACGTCGAGGCCGTACCCGACACCGTCCGCGAGATGCAAAACGCGGAACCGATCCGGGAGATTCCCGTGCGGGTGCTGACCCCGGGAAAATCGACGCCGCTCACTGATGAACAAATAGGGCGCATCGGCAACCACGTGCAACAGGTGATTGCAACGGCTAGCGCGCATTGGATTCATCTCGACCAGCCCGGCCTGGTGATCGACTCGATTCGTGAGATGGTGATGGCCGCCGCCGCGCAGCCAATGGCACTTGCCGATTGATGCGATAAAGCAAGTACAATTTTCGGAAATACCGATAGGCTTCTCAGCGCTCAATCCCGATCCTGTGACCGGAAGTGTTCGCGATAGATGATTAAAGTTTATCCATCTGTTCTTAACTTTTCTGGTTTCAGCTTTTTATCTAGACAATAAAGGCCGGCGGATTCTGCGGGATCCAGTGATTATTCCCCACGCGTATTCAATAACGCACAATTCAAATCAAGACGAGGGGAAATCTGATGGCACATCTCTGGGTTCACGACAAGGATGGCTGGGGCGCGCGGAAGCTGGAGGCCGCGCTCTACGATCTTGCCGCCGCTCCGATCCCTCATACTGAGCTGGCGCCGACGGGTACGGCAAGCCGTATGGCGACGCGCCTCATCCGTGCGGATGCGGGCGGGCTGCCTGCCTGGGCGCTGATCGCTTCGCCGGACACAACAGTTCGCGTGAACAGCCGCGCACTGCCCGCCGGCTTGTGTGTTCTCGCTGATCGCGACGAGATTCGCACCGGCGACGGCGTTCAGTATTTCTTTTCCACGGAGTCGCTGGCCACGGTCGTCGCATTTCCCGGAGCGGAGCGGCCCGTCTTCTGCGGCCGATGCCGGGAGCCGATTGAGACGGGCGCGCCCGCCGTATGCTGCCCCGGCTGCGGCATCTGGTACAACCAGTCCGAAGAACTCCCGTGCTGGACCTATGCCGAAAAATGCAACTTCTGTCCCTCGCCCACGGCGCTCAACAACGGCTTCTCATGGACTCCGGAGGACTGATGCTATGAAGCCAGTACACATTGTCGTGGCCGGCGCCGGCGGCAACACCGGATCGCATCTGCTGCCACATCTGGCGCGCATGAGGGGGATTGCGCGCATTGCCCTGGTCGATCCGGATGTGTATGAGCCCGCCAATCTCGCGGTGCAAAACATCGACAGCCGCGACATCGGCCAACCCAAAGTTGCAGCGCAGGCGAAGAAGTTGCAGCTCATCCATCCGAGTCTCGAAATCAATGCTCTTCAAGAGCGCATCGAGGACGTACCGCGAGGGTTGTTGCGCAGCGACCTGATTGTGAGTTGTCTCGATAGCCGCGTGGCGAGGCAGCACGTCAACGAGATTGCATGGCGGCTGAAGACGCCGTGGATCGATTGCGGAATTCTTGGCAGCCAGAATCTGGCGCGCGTGAACTACTACGCGACCGCGCACGACGCACCGTGTCTGGAGTGCGCCTGGGGGCCCGATGAGTATGCGCTGATTGAGCAGGAGTATCTGTGCGGCGCAGGCAGCGGCTCCGCTTATCCGTCCATGGCGTCGTCGGCGCTGGGCGCTCTGGCGGCTTCACTGATGGCTCTGGAAATCGCCAAGCTCCTCTCCGGTGAATTCTCTGAGCCGATCACCGCAAGGCAAGTGCTCATCGATGCGCAGCACCACACTGTGCGTGTCAGCACTAGCCGGCGCAATCCCTGGTGCCGCTTCGATCATCGTCACTGGGTCATTAAACCGTGGCGTTGCCAGTTTGATTCCACGACGGTCGGAGCAGCGTTGAAGGCGCTGGGCAGCCTGCGCGTAGAAGGGCATCGCTTCGTGCAGGAGATGCTGTGCCCGGGCTGCGGGCACATGGAAAAAGCGCTGCGCTTGAACCGGCCGCTGGCGCGCTGCTCTGTATGTAACCGTCGCATGGTCTCTGCGGGCTTTGGCTCGCTGGAGCGCCTGGACAAAGATTTGGCGGGAGAGTCTGTCAACCTCACGCTGGCGCAAATCGGGCTGCGCGCCGGCGACATCGTGAGCTGCGGAAAGTGGCATCACCGGGAACTGGAGGCGGCATGAGTGCACATCCACATAGCGCGGGCGATCCCATCTATCAGCGATTCATGGAGCGCCAGCTTGCCGAAGGCATGGCGCTGGCTGAGTCGAGCGACATTCTGCGCTTGCACGTTCCGCCGATGGCGCCGCCTCACATTGTCGCCGAGTATCTCTGCAAGGGACTCGTCCGCGATGCGTTAGGCGAAATCAAAGAGGGCAATAAGTTTCTCGTGGGCGTGTGGTTTCCTGAGGATTACCTGCGCCGTGCCGATCCCTTCGAAATGGTGCGCCTGTATACTCCCTGGGTGTGGCACCCCAATGTGAGCAGCGATCTTCCGCTGATCTGCATCGGGCGGCTTGCGCCCGGCACTACGCTGGTGGACATTCTCTATCAGATTTACGACATCCTGACCTACCAGAAATATAACCCTAGAGAAGACGATGCGCTGAACAAGCCCGCCTGTGCGTGGGCGCGCGCCAACCAGCATCGCTTTCCCATCGACCCCCGGCCTCTGAAGCGCCGCTCATTAAGCCTGGAGGTGCAGCCGAAATGAAATTCGCCAACGAGAGCGCAGCAACCGCATATCGCGTGCTGAACAAATGCGCGCAAGAGATGGAGCCTGCCGGCCCGTGGCGCTGGCGATGCGTGATGCAGAACGGCACGCGCATGAACATTGCTGCGGCGATGGAGGATGGCTTCCTTCAGTTGATCTGCCGGCCTGATGCGACTCGAAAGACCACCGTTGCGCTTGAAGACGCCATGCTGAACAACAAGACGCTGGCCGGAGGTGTGAAACTGGCGATGAACTCTTCGAACAGCGGCCTTCATCTGCGCACTGACATCGTGATTGTCGAGGAGAGGCAACTGCTCGAGCGGCTGGAGTGGGCGCTGGAAGGCTTTCACGATGGGAATCTGCTGTTGCTCTCTTCTGATCTTCTCAACGAACAAGCAAGGCCGCAAACCGCGGCGGATGCCGATCTTGACGAACTGCTGCGCGAGAGTCCATGGCCCTGCACAAAGCGCGGCCCAAAAAATTACTCAGTGGAACTCGACGCGCAAGCCGCTCCCCCTGCCGGCATCCGGATCAACGGAAGCAATCTTGAGTTGAGCGTGGAACTGCTTCGCTGCGTCGCGCCGGCAAATGCTTCACGCCATGCGCTGGCTCTCTTTCTGCTGACAGCCACGAGCGCCTTGCGCATGGTGCGCGCCTATGCGGCGCAAGCAGAATATCAGGAGTGCTTCGGGCTTCAGGTCAGCCTTCCATCCTCCGCGGCCTCCGCGGAGATCGACCATGCCCTGGCGGCTCTCTCCATCGCTTACCGGATGTGTGCGCGAGAAGCGGCAGTGCTGCTCCAGGCCGCGGCAGCTGATCATTACCTGGCTGCGCGCGATCATTCAACCACCGACAACCACCAAACAGAAAAGGAGAACTGACCATGGGAAATGCAGAAAGCGTACTCGAAATTCCACTGGAGATCAGCGATGTCTCCGGACAAAAAGTCTTTTCCGTGTCGAATGCGCCAACCAACAACACGGTGGGAGAGCTTGTGCACGAGATGCTGGGAAAGATGAACCTACCGCGCAACGACTCGAGCGGCGCGCCCTTGACCTATCAGGCGCGCCTGGAAAGAGAAGGACGTCACCTGAATGCCTCCGAACGCATCGGCGATGCGCTCGAACGCGGCGACAAGTTGACGCTCCAGCCCAACATCGATGCGGGAGCAAGTTTTTAACCGCGCAACCCGGAGACCGTATGACCTTGTCGTTTCCATTTCGCTTTGCCGTGGTGATCTTTCGCGAGGACGGATCAAGCCTCGGAACCGTGCCCATACAACGCGATTGGGAACCGGTTCATGAGTGGACGCGTTTCTATTTTCAGCGCAAGGGAGAACTTGCCCTTGATGGAAATGCAAGCGCGTCCGTTCTTCCGCTTTGGGAGCAAACGCAGGGAGAGCCATATTGCCGCGGCTTCCGCGTGCAGATTGAGCAGCCGGACCGCCAGCCGGTTGCGTTTGATTTTCCCATGACTCATTTTCGCGATTGCGCCAGCGCGATCGCTTCCCGCTTTGTCGCGCAGAACCAGCTGCGCGAGGGAGAGTATTTCTCGTACCAGGTGGTTGCGCATCCGGCGCCCAAGGAGCCGCTGATGTCCGGCGGGCTCACGGTAGCAAATGCGTCTCCGGGTTTGCCGGCCCAGGATGTCGCGCTCGAGACTTTCCTCGTCAGGGCAAACCCAAGCGGCGTACTGCAGAGCGGCGATATGCCGGTCTTCGTTTCGCGCCGTGTGCTCGATGAAGCCGCGGAGCGTACCCATGCCGAAGAAGGCTCGGAGACAGGCGGCATTCTGATCGGTAAGCTCTGGCGCGATGCGGATGCCGGAGAGATCTTCGCGGAAGTGACCGCGCAGATTCCCGCCGAGCACACCAGCGGCAGCAATGTGAAGCTCACTTTTACGCCGCAAACCTGGGCCGCGGCCGATGCAGCTCTGCGGCTGCGCAGGCACGGAGAAATATATCTGGGCTATTGGCATTCGCATCCGGTGCGCGTCTGGTGCAAGGACAAGGCGTGCACGCCTGAGGCGCAACAGACCTGCCGCCTGGGCAAGGACTTTTTTTCCGCCGACGACGAAGCCGTCATGCGCGCCGCATTTCCGCGCGCCTACAGCATCGCCATCGTCGCCAACGATACAGCCTTTACGGATTTGACCTTCAGCATGTTCGGCAATCGTGAAGGTATTACGCAACCTCGAGGATTTTATGTTTTAGAGGAGGATACCGGTGCCAAGAAATAGAGAAGAGCAATTGAGCATGGCGGCCAGAATGCTGGAAGAGATCGGCGGCGCGGAACAGGGCTCCCTGCCGCTCGAAGAACGTTTATCGCTGCTCGCGCGGCTGCGCGATAGCGGCATGGAGAACCCCGCGGGAATCGACCGCTTCCTCCTTGATCGGATTGTTAGCCTGCATGAAGCGCTTTCATCTGTGCAGGAACAACAGGGAAAGCTGCGGAGTTTGATCAAAGAGCTGACTGCTCCGCCTTTCTTTCCCGCGGTCTTTCTGGCTCCCGCAAATGCGCTCGAGGTGCAAGGCGCGATGGTGCAGACCGACAGCGACAAGCGGATTGTGCAGCTTGCGAGCGAAGTGGCGCTTGAGCGACTGCGGCCGGGCGACGAGGTCTTTCTCAGCCATGAGCGCAACTGCCTGATCGCGAAATCCAACAGCCCGAGCTTTCTTACCGGCGAAGTGGCCTCTTACAGCCGCAGTACAGCCGATGGCCGGCTGGTGTTGCGCGCGCATGATGAAGAAATTGTGACGCTGGCCAAGGCGGAACTGCGCGACGCGGGACTCAAGGCTGGAGACAGCGTGCGCTTCAGCCGTGCCGCCGGACTGGCCTTTGAGAAGATCGAATCGTCTAAGGGCGAAGAATACTTTCTCGAAGCAACTCCAAGCGATTCCTTCGAAGAGATTGGCGGACTCGATCGCGAGATCGAGCAACTGAAGCGTCTGTTGTCACTGCATCTGTTTTATCCGGGCATGGCGAAAATGTACAAGCTGCAGAGCAAGAAATCAGTTCTGATGGAGGGGCCTCCCGGCAACGGAAAAACCAAAGTCGCGCGCGCCACCTGCCACTGGCTGGCGAGCCTCTCGCGCAGCGGGCGCGCGCACTTTATCAACGTAAAACCCGGCGCGCTCAACAGCATGTGGTTCGGCGCCACCGAGCAGCGCTATCGCGACATCTTTCGCATCGCGCGCCAGGCCGCCGCTGCCGACGAGCATGTTCCCGTGGTGATGTTCTGGGATGAAGTGGACGCCATCGGCGGCAGCCGCGGCGAATCCGCCAATCGCATCGACGACAGAATGTTGAATGCCTTCATGGCTGAGTTGGATGGTCTTGAAGAGCGCGGCAACATCGTGATTCTTTCCGCCACCAACCGCAGCGATGCGCTTGATCCGGCGCTGATGCGATCAGGGCGTTTGGGCGACCTGGTGCTGCACTTCCCGCAGCCCAACAGCAAAGCCGCGCGCTCCATCCTCAGCCGGCACATGCCTGTCGGTATTCCCTATGCCGCCAACGGCGAAGGCGAGATCGAGGCGCGCGAGGAGCTGCTGGGTCTGGCGGTTGCGCAACTCTTCTCTCAGAGCAGCGATACGGAGTTGGCGAAGTTGAAACTGCGCGATGGAAAAGAGCGCGTCGTGCGCGCCGCTGATCTGGTGAGCGGCGCGCAGCTTGAATCCATTGCGCAATCCGCCATTGAGCGCGCATGCGTTCGCGATGCGGAGGGCGGGCCTGTGGGCGTCTGCGCGGCGGATATGCACGCGGCCATCTCCGGCTTCTTCCTCGCCGCCCCGCGCGCACTCACGCCGCGCAACGCCCGCAACTACCTTCACGATCTTCCTCAGGACGTGGATGTAGTGCGCGTCGATCTGATTGAGCACAAGGTCAAGCATCCTCACCTCTATCGCGTGGAGGCGGCCTGAGATGAATACACATTTAACCACAAGTGCGGCCTTCGAATTGCTGCCCCGGCTGTGCGGCGCCGACATTGAGCTGGGGAATTTCATCGTTGGCGATGAGCGCGCCGGAGGCACTGGCTATGAGGCCTCGCACACCTTGCTGGCGGAGATCAATGGCTTGCCTCTTCGCCAGACGGGATACGAGAACAACTGGTGGACTGCGCCCAGCCCGGCTCCTCGCGCCGCATACAGCCTTCAGTCAGGCAGTGGCGCTACGGCCAGCGCCTGGACTTACAATCCGCAGGACGTGAGCCGCCGATTTCTGTTGAGCAACGGAGGATGCGCGTACATCGACCTCGATCATGTCGAGCTTTGCCTGCCCGAAGTCATCGATGCTTTCGATCATGTCGCTGCCTGGCACGGAATGCTGCGCATGATGAAGACTGCTCTTGACAGTGCCAATCAAAAACGTCCGCCCAACCGGAAAATTCAGGTGCTGGTCAACAACAGCGATGGCCAGGGCAACTCCTACGGAAGCCATCTCAATTTCATGATTTCACGGCGCGCCTTCGACAATATATTTTGGCGCAAGGCGCATTATCTCCAGTTTCTCGCTTCGTTTCAAATCTCCAGTATTCTTCTCACTGGGCAAGGCAAGGTGGGAGCGGAGAATGGCCGGCCCGCAACGCCGTACCAGATTAGCCAACGCGCCGACTTCTTCGAAACTCTGCAAGGGCCGCAGACCACATTCAACCGGCCCATTGTCAATGCGCGCGATGAATCGCTTTGCGGACGAAGCGCCATGAATGATCCATCAGCGCCCGCGCGCCTTCACGTCATTTTTTTCGATAGCGCGCTGGCGCACGGATCAGCGCTCTTCCGCGTCGGTCCCATGCAACTCATCCTGACCCTCCTGGAACTTGGGCTGGTCAACTCGCGCCTGATTCTCGACGATCCTCTGACCGCGCTTTACAGTTACAGCCGCGATCCGGCATTGCAAGCGAACGCCGAACTGATCAACGGAGAACGACTCACTCTTGTTGAGTTGCAAAGCGCCTATCTTGAAGAGGCGAAGCGCTACGCGGCTCAGGGCGTATTCACCGGCGTTGTGCCTCACTACGAACAGATCCTTGCGCTGTGGGAAGACGCCGTCAACAGTTTTGCGAAACAGGATTTCATGGCGGCGGCGCGCCGCGGCATCGACTGGGTGCTGAAGTTGATGGCCATTGAACGCGCCATGGATCAGAACAGCAACCTCGATTGGAATTCGCCCGAGATTAAAGTCATCGATCATCTGTACTCAAGCCTGGACAACGACGGCCTGTATTGGGCCTACGCGTCCGCCAGATTCACCGAGCCGCTGGTCACGCCGGAGCGCATCGCGCATTTCGCGGCCGACCCGCCGCAAGATACGCGCGCCTGGACCCGAGCAATGCTGCTACGCCGCGCCGCGCCCGACAGCGTCTTCAGCGTCGATTGGGACACGATCACCTTCAAGCTGCGCGGCAAACATAGCTGGCCGTCCTATCGGGTCTTCGATATGACAAGCCCGCTCGGATACACACAGACCGAAGTCCAGCACATCTTCGATAGCACGAACGATTTTGCGGAACTGCTGGATGCGTTGGAATCAGAGTCAACAGAACGAACACTCACCGCGGATGCTCTTTCCGCATATTAAGCAACAAGGAGGAAACAAATGAGATTTCTTCAGCGATTCAACGACAATCAACAACCACAAGGTAACAGCGACGGCGATCCGGGATCGGATGGCCTGTTGCTGCAAATGCGCTCCGAGGGCGATAGCCTGCTGGCCGCCGGCGATGAAGCGATTCGCCGCGCGCTGGCCGGCAGCAACTCTGAGGCGTTCCTGCGCACCAGCAGGCAGCAAGGCGGCGAATAGGATCAAGGACGAGGAAGACCGATGACGTTGGAGTCCAATCTCGATCCCGCTCTGGCCGCAAAGCTGAAGCGAATGAATCTGCGGGTGGAGCTGCCCGATCAGGACACGCTTGCCCTCAAACGGGTTCCCGCGAATCAAAGCCGCTTTAACAAGGCTCGCACAAATCTGCTGATCAAGCGCTCCACCGAGGGAATGCCTTGCGTGGTTTGCGTCGATGAGGATCTCGAATATCGTGGAACGGACCAGACGCTGACCCAGGCCTTTGCCTCCGCCCCCACGCAGCAGGGTTGGCGCATCCTGGCCTTCAGCGGAACGCTGCACAATGATCTGGCCGCGGCGCTGGAATACGCACTCGATATTCTGGACCCCGAGGAGCAGCCCGGCAAGCAAGCCGCCGTGCCCGCTGCTTCCGGCAAGACGAGAATGCTGGAGGCATGGTCGGACAATCTCACGCGCATGATCGCCGGCAATCCAACCGCCGCAACGTTCTTTCGCGACGAAGAGGTGGAACAGGTGGCGGCATGCACGCTCAGTTGGCAGGGACGACTGCCGCTTGTTCTCGGCGATGCGGGCATCGGCAAGAGCAATCTGCTGCAAGGCGTCGCGCGCTTGCTGGCGCAACGCGGGCGCGAAATTCTAGCGGTGAATATGGGCGCGGTGATGGCGGGAACGCTCTTTGAGAGCGAGCGTGAAGCCTTGCTCAGGGCGCTGCTGCGCGAAGCGCATGAACTCAATGCAGTGCTGGCGATGGAGCAGGCAGAGTGGGCGGTGATGGGCGTGCCACGCGGCCTGGTCCTGGTGCGCGAAGCGCTGGATCATGGAGTCAGAATGATTGCTACCACCACGCCCGAGCATGCCAGCCGATTCAGCGCGCATCCTCTCGCATCACGGCTCGAAGCCGTGCGCCTCAAGGAACTCTGCGCGAGCGACACGCGCCGCATCCTGGAGCAATTGCGGCCCTCCATCGCCGGCCATCATCGCGTGGAGATCGCCACGGACGTTGAGCACGAGGCCGTAGAGCGCTCGCGCCCCATGCAAGGCGCGCTGCCCGGAAAGGCCGTCAAGCTGCTCGATGCGGCGGCCGCTCGCGCCAGCCTCTCTGGAAGCGGCGTCGTCTCCTTGATGGACATCTACATCGCCGCATCCAGAATGCCGGAAGAGAGCGCGTAGCGTGGGATTGAATCAGGCCCATGCAAAACTCGATCAACTTACGGCCAGGTATTGGTTGAGTCTTTCATGCGAACGCTGGAGCTGTGCTTGAGTGCAAGTCGATAACCTTTTTGCCTGTGCGACTGGATCAAGTTGCTGTCATAGTGCGCCTTGCTCAGCGCCATTCGCAGCAGATGAACCAGATTGTTGACATAGCAGGCGCGAAGTTGCTTACCCGTCGAGTCGTTGAGAAACTTGTTGATCTCTTCTCGTGATCTCCAGCCGACCAGTTCATCGTTGCCGCCGCGCTGCTTGTCGCCCGATGCGAGAAACCTGAATACCTCCGCCAGCCGCGGGCCCAGAGAGAACTTCTCTCCGCCGTCGATAGCGACCTCGATGGAACCATTGGCACGGGTCCGAATATCCAGGTTGTACGCAATCTGATCGTCACCTGGTGGAGGCGGCCCGCCGGAGCCAACGTTGCGAGCGCCCTCCATCACTGCCAGTTCTCGCTCGATCTCCGCCACTTTGTCGGTGAGTGCGTCAAGGATGCCCAGCACCAACCGCGACTTGCGCCTTAACTCCCGTATGGAAGCGCCGATGTTGATGATCGGCAACTGCATTAGCAATTCACTTCCCATGCTGCACACTCCTATCGAACAACGCAAGCGGCATGAAGCATGACCGGAGGTTGTCCTAATAGGGAGAAGCTATTCATGCGATCGTGGATTGCTTGTATGTTTAGTCCATAGATATCAATACGTTGCCTTGTGCCATCGATTAAAATGGTGAGTTATCGAGTTGAATTATCAGGCATAGTGAGAGATATACGTTGATTTATTGAACTGATAACGCGCGCCCGGCGTTCCGCACTCCGGCATCCTGGCCCCGGCAAGCACCATTCATGCGCGCGTGCCCATGATTTCCCGCAGCTTCTGCATCTCCGCAAAAAGTTGGGCGACTGCCTGATGAATCTCCTGCTTCAGAGTTTGTTCCCAGTAGCGGGACAGCGCGCTTGTATCATTCCTGGGCAGAGCCAGCAATTGTCCAAGGCTCTCCTCCACGCGCGCCAAAGCCTGATAGGTTTCCTGGCTGCCGAAGTATAGCCGGTCGCGCATCAAATTCCGCATCTCCGCGCGCAACCGCGTCAGCGACTCCCGCGCCGCGGCGCTCAATGGACGCCCGTCGGCGAGCGGCTTCAACTCCTGTTCGCAGGCATGAATCGCATCATCGGCGCGGCAGATCTTGCGCAGGCACTCGACATGCAACAAACCCGGTTCGCCTGCGGCGGGCTCGCGCTGGCTATACCCTGCCGCCAGGCCGAAGTGCCGGAAGACGGCGTTCAGTTGTTCGCGCGTGGGAGCGTTCGCGCCAAACAAGTTGTAGAGCGAACTGAGCACCGAGCGCAGTTCGCGCACGTTGCCCGGCCAGCGATGGCGGCACAGATCGTCCAGAATCTCCTGTGGCAGCCTGTTGTAAGAATCGGTAATCTCCGCCCAGAGCTTCTGGGCAATCACTTCCACATTCCGGGGATCGTCGCGAAGGTCCGGAGTATAGATCAAGAACTGCCGCAGCAGGTAATATAGCTCCGCGCTGAACCTGCCGTTTTGCACCATGCCGAAAAGGCCGCGATTGGTGGCGGCAATCACCCGCGCGGAAACCGGAATATTCGACGACGCGCCCACGCGCCGGATGAATCCTTCCTTCAGAACGTGCAGAATCTTAGCCTGATGGTCCAATCGCACTTCGCCAATCTCATCCAAAAAAAGCGTGCCTTCGCCCGCCGCTTCCCATAGGCCGGCCTTGCCTTTCAGGAGCCCTCCGGCAATTGCGCCCGGCGCATAACCGAAGAGCTCCTGCTCAAACAGTTCGCTCGGGATCGCCGCGCAGTTGACCTCGATGAACGGCTTGTCCTTCTCTCCCAGCTCATGAATCGCCCGCGCCACCACGCCTTTTCCCGTGCCTGCCTCTCCCAGGATCAGAACCGGATCGCCGCACTTCGCCGCGCGCAGAATCAGTTGCCGCACCTCGTGATAAGCCTCGGATTCTCCCCAGAAAAAACGGCTGAGCTGCGCCTCGCCCGGCAATGTCGTAATCAGATCCGCCAGGCCGTTCCCACGGGAAGCAGGCTGCATCGCAGTATCCTCCGTGAGCGCGCCGCGCCAAAGCTTCTGAAAGAGCTCTCCGCTCACTCCAAGAAGATAGATGCCTTGCTCGCCGGCCTCCTCGGCGTTCTCAAGTAGTCTCTCAACAGCCTGTCTCAGCCGTCCCGCTGCTGTGACATTCGCATCGATAAAAGGAATTCGTCCGCTCTGTCCAAGCAAATACTCCGACAAACCCTTGTGCTCGTCTTTTCTGCGGCGGTCCTTGAAGAGCGCCTCGCACTCGCCAAACAACTTCAGCTCCGCAATCCGCACTACAACCGCGCCAGGCAAACGGCCTGTTCCAACAGCCTCGTGCAATACCGCCGGTGAGTCAAACTCAATCTTGACTGGCGACTTCTCGCGGCAAAACAAAGCGCCTTGAATCGGCATGGCGGGGCAACCTCACTCTCGCTGGTTTACCGAGTATGATAACAGCCCGCACATGGCGATCATCAGGATGCAGCGACCTCGATCAGTTCAGGGGCGGCGCTGCGCCACTCGACAAATTCTTCAAGGTTCGGCAAGGCGCGCTCGTCGCTGAGCGCCTCGGAGAGCGCCTTCAGGAAGAGGTAATTCGCCTCGCCCAGTCGCAGGCGCAAGGGATCGATCATCGGACGGATCGTCCAGTCCAGATGCGCGGAGGATGCGCTGAGAGCCTCTCTGATCTGCCGCACGATTGGCGTAATCTCGACCCCGTCGAAGATTGCGAAGATGCATTGGAAGAAGAGAATGCGCGGAACCACATAGTTCGACGCATCCGCGCGAATGGCCCATGCCTGGCGGATCTGTTCGCGCGCCTCCGCCTCGCGATCCGTCATCAGCAAAACGCGAGCCATGTGGCAGCGCGTACTGGGCAGCATGAATCCCTCTTCGAGCAGCCCGATCAGCAGCTCTTCCGCGCCTGCGTAGTCGCCGCTCAAGATGCGATCCGCCGCGTCCTGCCTGCGCGAATACGGATCGTTGCTGTTGACGAGCCCGAAATCCAATTGCTCATCGATGCTTTCCTGGCGGCTCATTGAGCTCCACGATTCCTCGCACGTGAAGGGATCGGAGAGATCCAGCACCTGCCCTCCGTTGTAATCGACGATGCTCTGCCAGTCGCATTGCGCATTGCCGGCAGCTAGGCGCTTGATCACTTGCCCGCGAATACGCGCGCGGCCAACAGCGGGCGGCTCCTTCATCGCGTGTTCGATGTTGTCCACGCCGCTGACCCGGTGACGCAGCACGCCCGCCAGGTCGAGCGTCTCGAAGATTCCCTTGGGACCAAGCTGCCCGAAACGCGTGTCGATTTCGAAGAACTTCTGACGGCTGTTGAGCACCTTCCGCAGGTCTTCCGGCTTGTAGCCGCGGGATTGAAGGATCAGCTCAACAAAGGCAAGGTCCCTGGGAATCCGCCGATGCGGCCGGATCGCAAGCTCCAGGGGAATCTCTCGTGCGCGGCCGGTGCGCGCGGCCAGCGCCGCAACCATCTGGTCTATCAGATCCTTCCAGTAGGGCAAATCCTCCCAGCGAATGCCCAGGCTGCGCGCGTGATCGGCGTAGAGCGCGCGCTTGATCCCCCAGTCCAGCGTTTGCGCAACTGCGCCCGGCGCGTCTTCAAGCTGATCGAGCACCGCGCGCCAGCGGCGGCAAACCTCCGCGGCCCACGCCGGCATGAAGCTCGCGCTCACATACGCCTCGGCCATCTCCAGATAGTGACGCTGAATGGCGATCGCCGTCATGAGCCTTCCGTCCGTCATTCTCAGCGGACGCTTGCAGGTAGTGTCAGTGGCAATCTTTCGCATCGCTTCCAGCGGATCGGCCAACCGCACCGCGCTGCCGGGAGCGAGCCCCGCGTCCGCCATCGCGACAATCAATGCGGTTGCGCCGATCTTCAGGAAGGTCGCGGTCTCCGAGCAGAGGCTCTCTCCGCAGAGCACATGCAGGCGGCTGTATCCCGAGCAGAGCGGCTCGGACTTGGTGTGCCAGATGCCGCGCTCGCTGGTCGAGCTTCTGGAGACCACCAGCTCCAGATGCGCCACGCGCGGCGAGAGCGTGAACTCCAGCCCCCTGGAGAGTGGATTGAAGCCGCCCGCTCCGGTATAAATCAGGCGCGTCACCAGGTGAGGAACGATCTGCGGTTGCAGCGCGTCCAGAGCGATGCGATGCAGATAGCTCTCATGGCAGCCCCAGGTCGCCTGCGTGCCGCTGTAATCCACGTTGTTGCGGAAGCAGAGGATCTCCGTTCCCGGCTCGCTCGAGAATTCCACCGCCGCGGCCAGGCCGGCCAGCATCCGGTGACCGGCCAGAATGTAGCGCACCGCATCCCACGGGTTCGCGCACTCCGGCGTGCAAATCTCCGGATGCAGGCCGCAATCGACGTAGAAACGCGCGCCGTTTTCCAGAAAAACGCCGCCGGAGGAGTGCAGGTCGGGCAGGTTCACCAGCCGCTCGCGGGCCAGCTCATTCAGACTGCGCAGAATCCACTCGCGGCTCACGCTCCCGCTGGGCGAAACGCCGGCAACGGCATACTCGGTTTCCACTCCAAACATCAGCTCCGCCATAGGAAGACCTCACTATGGCCACCATCGTTTCAGAGCTGCAGACGCCATGAGCAATCACAGGCTGGTGAGGTTCATCCCGGCCAGATAAGGCTCTAAGAATGAGAGATATAGGCCGTACGAGCGTCCATCGCGAACACCGCCGGTCACGTCCGCGATGGACTCCCGGTTTTCTCAATGGAAATCTCCGGTGCCATTTCGCGCAATGTGGCTCGGATTTGTTCCTCACTGCGCCCCATCGCGTCGAGCAGTCCGGCGTAGTTGCCTATAACTGCTATCAGATACGAATGCGAGTGACCCGTGGCGCGGGTATAATTAAGGTATATCTCCACAGCTCGCCGATTCAGTGGTTCGGCCTCGGACAGACAGTTTGTGTCTTTAAGTAATTGCGCGAGGTTATTGAGGTCTCTAGCGACATCGGGGTGGTCCGGTCCCAATCTCTGCTCGTCAATCTCCAGAGCACGGCGCATCAACGGCTCAGCTTCCGCCAGCCGGTTCGTAGCGTAAAGCAATCGCGCGAGGTTGTTGAGTGCTGTGGCGACGTTGGGATGATCTAACCTAAGACTATTCTTCCAAATCTCCAGCGCGCGGCGCATCAACGGCTCTGCCTCGGCCAGCCGGTTCGTGTCCTGAAGCAATTGCGCGAGGTTGTTGAGGCGGGTGGCGACGTTGGGGTGGTCCGGACCGTAACTCTGCTCGTCGATCTCCAGTGCGCGCCGCATCAACGGCTCGGCCTCGGCCAGCCGGTTCGTGTCTTGGAGCAATCGCGCGAGGTTGTTGAAAGCAGTGGCGACTTTAGGATGATCCAATCCAAAATTATGCTCCCAAATCTCCAGCGCGCGGCGCATCGGCGCCTCGGCCTCGGCCAGCCGGTTCGTGGCTCGCAGCAATCCCGCGAGATTGTTGAGGTCCCTGGCGACTTCGGGGTGGTCCGAACCGTAACTCTGCTCGTCGATGGCCAGCGCGCGGCGAATCAACGGCTCAGCCTCGGCCAGACGGTTCGTGTCCTGGAGCAATTGCGCGAGGTTATTGAGGTCTCTGGCGACATCGGGGTGGTCCGGCCCGACACTCTGCTCATCAATGGCCAGCGCGCGGCGCATTAGTGGCTCGGCCTCGGCCAGCCGGTTTGTATCTTTAAGCAATAACGCAAGGTTGTTGAGGTCTATGGCGACATCGGGGTGGTCCGGCCCGTAACTCCGCTTGTCGATCTCCAGTGCGCGGCGATACAACGGCTCGGCCTCGCCCACCCGGTTCGTATCCGTAAGCAATTGCCCAAGGTTGTTGAGGATGGTGGCGACTTTGTGGTGGTCCGAACCAAAATTCCGTTCGTCAATGGCCAAAGCCCGGCGCATCAATGGCTCGGCCTCGGCCAGCCGGTTGGTGGCTTGGAGCAATAGCGCGAGGTTGTTGAGGCAGATGGCGATCTTGGGGTGGTCAGGCCCGTAGGACTTCTCGTCGATCTCAAGCCCGCGGCGCATCAACGGCTCGGCTTGGCCCCACTCGGCCAGCGTGTGCCAGCGTGTGCTAACCTGGTTCATCAGCCATGCAGTCCACGGATGGTTTCTTTCATCCCACAGGCCGGCCAGTGCAGTGAACGGTTCCAGTTCCCAGCGGGCCTGCACCCATTCTGTGGTCTTCTCCAACGCCGCGTCGCGCTCGGTTATCAGAGCATCCACCGCTTGCTGCCTTGCGGCGAGATCTTCCGCGCTGGTTTTCTGCCTCATCAGCTCCTGGACAAGCCGATGCATGCGTGCGATAAGCAAATGGCCATCGGCGTCCATGGCCTCGCCAGGCTGGAAGAGGCGCAAACCCAGTAGCAGCTCCAGCGGCTGGTCGAACGCGTTGCCTTCATTCTCATGAAAGGCCGGGTACCGCTCCTCGCCCAGGACGCGGAGCCACGGCACGGCCACCTGGTCGGCGGGCAGCATCGCGGCGAAGGTGAGCAGATGCATGGCCTCTGGCGTGAGCGTGGCCAGCGTGAAGGCCAGCGTCTCATCCAGCGAACGGACACTGTGACGCACGGCCACGGCTAGATCGGTCGCCGCCTGCTCGCTTTCACGGAGCAGATCGGGAGAGAGGCGCTCGCGGAAGAGGTGGCAGGCGTCGGGAGCCGGATGCCGCCCCAGATAGATGGCCGCGGTCTCCACGGCCAGCGTAAATCCGCGCAGAACCCGCACGATCTGGCGCGCTTCATTGTCTTCGTCCGAGCTGGCGAAGCGGCCTTCGAGCTGGTGGCTGCGCATCAGGGCCAGCGCATCCTCCTCGGGCAGTTCATCCACGGCAACGAAGGTCAAGTCTTGAGGCGATCCGGGGATTGAGGCGGGCGCAAGCCGTGTGGTTGCGATCAGATCCACATGGCCGTCGTGGGGCAGCCGGTCAAGATATTCCGGTTCGAGCAGGTGCGGGTCGCTGACGTTGTCGAGGATCAACAGGCAGCGCTCGCGCCGCTGAATCTCTCGCAGGACTCGCTCGAACTGCGTTGCCAGGTCTTTCTTCTCCTCCTCGGTAAACTCGAAGTGCATCGGCCCGGCCAGGCGGGTCAACGCCAGCCGCAGGTCGGCCGTATATTCACAGGGGATTTGCCAGCGGCCACCGGGATAATCCCAGGCAAAGGCATGGGCGTAAGCCAGCGCAAGTTCGGTTTTGCCCATGCCGCCGAGGCCTTGCACCGCAACCGGGCCGATGGCCTTGCCCTGGCGCGCGCCGACGACGCCGAGCTTGTTTTTGGCGAGCGCGTTGCGCAGTTCCGTCAGTTCGCGAACCCGTCCGACGAAGGCCGCGTTGTGCTTGATGAGATTGTTCTGCGAGCGCAGGGCACGCTCGGCGCGGTCGAGGCGTTCGCGAACCGAGGCGTGGAGTTGCTCCAGCGTGGTTCGGACGTGAGTTTCCTGAAGCGCTTTCTCGCCGTGTTCGCGCCAGGAACGCAGGTCGAAGGTCTGGCGTTGATTGATCTCCTCAATCCACCTCGCAATGGCTGGGTCTAGTTGTGTCGTGGCAGTCTCCGGCAATGTGACGAAAAAGACTGGGGCGACGCCTTCGCCGAGGCATTGGCGCATGGCTTCGTAGCGGACGTAATCCTCCCATTCCCACCGGCAGTAAGGGCTGGCGATATAGTTGGGCGAGAGAACAGCGAGGAAGAGGTGCGACTCGCGCAAACTGCGCTGAATCTTCTGCCGCCAGTCGTCCATGCCTTGAATCCCTTGCGTGTCGAAGAAGAACCGAATCTCCCGGCCCGCGAAGGCGCGGAAGGAGGATTCAATCTGGGCTTTGAGTTCGGCGACTTGACCGCGTTCATTGTCGTGGCGCGAGTAGCTGATAAACAGGTCGTATTTCATGCCGGCTTTCTCCCTAATCTTTCCGCGCTCCCTATGGCCGCCGGCGACGCGGTCCGCCGCCAGCCAAATCGAGTGCGCAACCCTGGAGTGGAGAATCCCGATCAGTCTATCGCTCACCCATGCGCGAGGACAAGGACAATCGCCGCGCGGATTTTCATCTAAGCCGCGAAGATTGTGCTATTGCGCTGCCGGTTTTGCATAGTAGACTGATTCTTCGATTTCCAGGCCACGGGATTTGGTTTCAAAACAATTTGAGAGCGGAGAAGAGCATGATTCTGGTCACGGGCGATGTGGTTCTCGATCACAATATCTACGCTGGCAAACGGCTGGCATCCGATTCCGATGCGGCTTTGGGAATGCATTACCGGTCGCAGCCGGGCGGGGCTGCATTAGCTTATGGCCTGCTTGAGGCTATCTTCGGCGCTACCCGTCCAGCGGCAGCCAACGCTGAATCTGCTCCCAAAGAGCTCTTCTTTGGGATCAAGGAGGCGACGAAGGACGATCTGCAGAGCTGGCCTATCGATTTCAAGGTGGGCGCGGTTTGGGAGATCTTCGATGGCCCCAGGAAGGATCAGCATCAATGGCGGCTTTCCAAGACCGCCGGCTATGGCGCCCGGCAGAACTCTGCATACCCAGCCACGGCTGCGCCGGGATTGAATGAAGTCAACCCGCAGGTCGTGGTCATCGACGATGGCGGCATGGGCTTTCGCTCCAAGGAGGCGGCGGATGCGTGCTGGCCGGCATTTTTGAAGGAAGGCGGGAGCGCGCCGGAGCTGCAATGGATCATTCTTAAGATGTCGCGCCCACTGGCACGCGGGGATCTGTGGAGAGCCTTGGCGGAGCGCTGGAGCGATCGCCTGATTGTTGTGGTCAGCGCCGACAATCTGCGCCGCGAGGATATTCGCGTCAGCCGCGGTTTGTCGTGGGAGAGCACGGTGGACGATCTGGTGGAAGAGATCAAATCGAATCCCGCGATCAGCGAGTTGAAAGAGTGCCGCCATCTGATTGTCACCCTGCGCGGAGATGCGTCGCTTTGGCTGGATGGCCCGGGAAGCGAGAAGCATGGTCCTTGCCGGCTGGTCTTCGATCCCGAGCGGGGTGAAGGCGAGTGGGAGGATGCTCAAAAGTGCGGCAATGCGTTTGGCTTTTTGTCGGCGATGACTGCGGCGCTGGCATGGAATCTGCATGCAGCCGGGCCCGGGGGCGCACTGGATCTTGTTCCCGCTCTTAAGGCGGGCTTATCGGCGACCCGCTTTCTGCGCGATTACGGCCACGGGCCGGAAAAAGGCGGCGAGCCCGGCTTCCCCTTTGATAAGGCTGCGGGTGAAATCCTGGCGCCGAAGGAGAAATATGCCGCATCCAAAGTGCCGTGCTCCGGGAAGTGCTGCAAATCGGGGTGCGAGCAGGATGCGAAAAAGTGGACAATGCTGGGCCGCATGGCTCACTCCGACACCTTCAAAGCGCCGCTGTACAGGCTGGGCCGCCGGGAGGCTCTACTGGGACCGGCTGCGCTGGAAAATGTACCCTGCGCGCGATTTGGGAAACTAATGACGATGGACAGGCGAGAGATCGAGGATCTGCGCGCCATGCGCCAATTAATGTTGAGCTATAAAAAGGTCAATCCGCAGAAGCAGCCTTTGTCGCTGGCGGTCTTTGGCGCGCCCGGATCAGGCAAGTCTTTCGGCCTGAAGCAAATTGCGGCCGGCGTCTTCGGAGATAAGAATCCGGTGCTGGAGTTCAACCTATCGCAGTTCAAGGGGCCTGAGGAGCTGATTGGGGCGTATCATCAGGTGCGCGATCAAGTTCTGGCCGGTTATACGCCGGTGGTCTTCTGGGATGAGTTCGATTCCGGCGAGTACAAATGGCTGCAATACCTGCTGGCGCCGATGCAGGACGGCACCTTCCAGGATGGCCAGCTCACTCATCCGGTCGGCAAAAGCATCTTTGTTTTTGCTGGAGGGACCAGTTGCGACTTTGCGCATTTCGGTCCGCCCGATAAGCCGACGTCGAAAGAGAATGAAGCGCAGCAAAAAGCTCGCCATGATTTCGTCATGAAGAAGGGGCCGGACTTCAAGAGCAGGCTGGCGGGTTTCTTTGATGTGCTCGGTCCCAATCCCCGGCAGAAATACAATGACGATGCCGCCAGGGAAGGGCTGAATCCGTGGGAGGACGACTCGGAAGACCTGGCCTTCCCGGTGCGCCGTGCCATCTTGCTCCGCTCCCTGCTGGGGTTGGTGAAGGGCAAAGACAATGATCGGGAGAACGAACATCTCGATATCGATCATGGGCTGCTGACGGCTCTGCTGAAGATCAAGCATTACAAGAACGGCGCGCGGTCGATGGAGAAGCTGGTTTCGCAGATGAAGGATCGGGGCGAATTGCCTCTGCGGCGTTCGCATCTGCCTCAGGACAACCTGCTGGCTCTCTACGTGGATCATGTGGATGAATTTCACGATCTGATCCATAGCTCATATGAAGTTCTGGCTCAGGGGGACGTGATTGCCAAAGCGATCCATACAGATTGGTACGACCATATTACGGAGGCAAGACGTAAAAGGGGCGGACCCTTCTGCAAGCCATACGACCAGCTCGATGACAGATGCAAGGCCACCAATATCGCGGCAGCCATGCGAATCTCCGAGATTCTCGGCCTGGTTGGCTACGAACTGGAGAAAGGAACAGCGACAAAAGACGAGGAGGAGCAGATCGAACAGAAGTTGAAAGAAAATCTCGATCTGCTCGCCGAAGCTGAACACATGGGTTGGGACGAGCAGGCGCGCCTGGAGGGCTGGGTTCCAGGACCCGATTTCAACGAGGAGAAAAAGATCCATAACTTGCTTGTCCCCTACGACGAACTGCCTGAAGTGGAGAAGCAAAAGGACCGTGATGCAGTTCTGAATTATCCCAATAATCTTCGGCTTGCCGGCTTCAAGATCGTGAAGCGGGAAAAGGAAGGCCCGGCAGCGTAAACCAGCCATCGCGAGGTGGAGCGGCATCCGTCGTTCCGCCTCGCGGCTGGTAGTGTCATGCGATTCTGTTCAACTCCTCAAACGAATCTCCCCACATGCGCAGCACGGGGCGATTCTGCTTCCGCGCGTAGTCAACTATTTCGGCCGTGCCGCCGCGGCCGCCTGTCGGCTCGCCATCCCAAACGGCAATGAGCAGGTCGCAATGATCCACTACATAGCGGCCCGCCTGGGCGTAGGCATCGCGGCGAAGTTCAGCCTGGCCGACCGCATCCTGCCGCTCATCCCGAAGGAGGCGTGTGCGCAGAAAGACCGGCTCGGCGCATCGGCTGAGTAGCTCCGTAAACTCCGCGCGCGACTCCCCGGTGGCAAAGTCTTCGAGATAATCTTGCAGAGCCAGGGGGATCACCGCATCGAGACGCGCATGGGGAGATTCGAGCACGGCCCGCGCCACCACGCGATCCGCTCCCTCCGCCAGCGGAGTCACCACGCAATACGAGACCGGCGCAGTCCCTGCCTGACGGCCGTCTTCGATCTTCTTCCGCAACTGTGCCGGGAAGAGCTTCCCGGCCTCGGCGTCGATGGCCCTCTTCACCAGCGCCTCCACCGCCGCCGGATCCTCCAGTCTGCGATGGCCGGTAACGCCGATGCGCAAGCAGTACAGATTCTCTTCAGATTGAGGCATCTTCCCCCGTATTCCTTTCCTTTACCGCACAAACGTTGCGCTGGTATAATCCGCTCGACTCCATTCAGCGACTCCCGGAATCCGGCTGTCAGCGGGGCGCCACACTTCTTTCCTGAATCTTTGCGGATCGGTGGTGTGATCAGCATCCTGATATGCGAGGCGATTCTTGCCGTCCCCGGAGCGCGCGTTGGTGATAGAACGATTGAATCATGACAAGGGCATATTCGTACTGAAGCGTTCTTTCAATCCGCCAAAGAGGGCCTTATGAGAGTTTACGTGTCGTCGACATCGGAGGACCTGCACGACTTCCGCGCCGCCGTGGTCCAGCAACTGGGGCGTCTCGGCCATCAGGTGGTCAGCATGGAAGGCTATACGGCGGACGCGCGTGGCCCGGTGGAAAAGTGCCTGGCCGATGTGGCTTGCGCCGAGGTCTATATCGGCCTCTTCGCGTTTCGCTACGGCTCGATTCCCTCCGGTTACGAGCGCTCCGTCACAGAGATGGAGTTTCGCGAGGCGTCCGAGCGCAAGCTGCATCGCCTGATCTTCCTGGTGCCCGACGATGCGATGTGGCCCATGCCCTTTGTGGATCGCGGCGAGGCGGGAATCAAGATGGACCGGCTTCGCCAGGAACTCAAAACGCAGGATGGATTTACCGCCAAGTTTTTCCGGGATAAGACGGAGCTGCTGATTGTGGTTCCGCAAGCCATCAATGGGCTTGCGCCCCAGGAATCGGCGGCGCGGAGCCGCGAATCGATTCCCAAAGAAGTTCTCTATGAGTGGCTCAAGCCGCTGAGCTTTGAAGCGGAGAGCAAAAAGCATCTGGCTCACTTTACCGGCCGCGAATGGGTTGAAGCCAAGCTCGACGATTGGATCCAGCGGCAGAAGAATTCCAGGGTATTCTGCCTGCTGGGCGGACCGGGCATCGGCAAGAGCGCCATCGCGTGCCATTGGAGTCATGCGCGGAATGACGTTATTGCCTTTCATCATTGCATCCACGGGCATACGGAAAAGACCGATCCCAAGCGGATTCTCTTCTCGCTGGCCGCGCAAATCGCTACGCAGACGCCCGATTATGAGAACCGCCTTTGCGCATTGCGCATGAATGAGCTGAAGGAGATTGTCGCGGGAGATACCAGGACCGTCTTCGACAACCTGTTCCTGAAGCCGCTCGGCAGCGACTTCCCTTCTCCGGCGCGGCCCCAGTTGGTGCTGATTGACGGATTGGATGAAGCCAGCAAGGGACAAGACAATGAATTGGCCAGCCTGCTGGGCGAGGTTTGGGGAGGGTTGCCCGACTGGCTGCGGCTGGTGGTGACTTGCCGGCCGGAGATGGATGTCATCGATTACCTGGGGAGCTTGCATCCGTTTATCCTGAACGCCGGGAGCTGGGAGAATCTACAGGACATCCGCGTATTTCTCCGGCGGGAGTTGAGCGACCGCAACGCCAGCGAAGAAATGATCAATGAAATCGTGGACAAGAGCGAAGGGATGTTCCTCTATGCGAACCTGGTCCTCGACGAAATCCGCAGCGGCCGCCTGGCGCTGGAACAGGCCTCTGAGTTCCCCGAAGGCCTGACCGGCTACTACAAGGGATGGTTCAATCGAAAATTCCCCGACCTGGAAGCCTATCAGCGCGAGCTGCACGAATTGGTCAGCGTGATCATCGCGCAGCGGGCTCCGTTGCCGCTGAGTGTTGCTGCCGGCGTGCTGAATCTCGGGCAATATGAATTGCACCGGCGGCTGATGAAGCTCGGCGTGTTGTTTCCCTTGCGCGAGGAGAGCCAGGGAAACCACAAGGAGACCTTCGTCACCCTCATGCACAAATCCCTGCATGACTGGCTCACGGAAATCAACCCGGCAACAGGACATCCAAGGGCCGGATGGTTTGCCGCCGATCCCGAATTGGGGAACCGGCTGCTTGCCGAAGAGGGGTGGAAGGTCTATTGCGCGGGAAGACTCGGGCAGCACGCCTACTTCAGGCAGACGCTGCTTGACCACCTATCGGAAGCGCATCAAACCGAGCGGCTGGCCGCGGTCCTGCTCGATCCCGCATTGGTGGACACACTTTGGACCGATGAGTTCCGCTACGAATGGCAACGGCAGATGACCGGCCTGCGCCATGCTTTGTCTCTGACAAAACTGGTGGGCGAGTGGGTGGAGACGCACGGCCTGGCAGGCGCGGGAACGATACAGGATGCGGTTGTCGCCGGCAAATTGTGCGCGCTGTTTCAGGAGATGGGCGCCTTTGACGAGGCCGCGCTGCTGGCCGAAGGCGCGCTGCGAGTCTGGCAGGCAAACCATGTTACCGATTCTCCGGATATGGTCGGGAGCCTGCTCGCGCTGGGTAGAATTCACTCTGTCCGCGAACGGCTCGACTATGCCACGGCAAGTTACGAGAGAGCGCTCGCCATTGCGCAGCAGGCCTATGCACAGGACAGCCAGCAGATGGCGGACGTGCTCTATGCGCTGTGCGTCTTCTATACGCAGGGCAAGCGCGACTACAAGAAGGCTACCGACTGCCTGGAAAAATGCCTCGCCATTCGCAGCCGGGGCGACGCCCCCGACCTGGTGGGCATGGCCAACTGCATCAATGACCGGGCCGTCATTTACACCGCCGAGGGAAAGGCCGCCGACTACATTGGAATCTATCGCGTAGCTCTTTCATTGTTTGAGAAAGCCAGCCCCGAAGGTCACCCGGAGATGGTTTCAACTCTGTTGAATGTTGCCCACGAGCTGCGCAAGGAGAGCAAGCGTGAAGAGGCTCTCGAAATGCTGCGCCGCGCGATGGCGATGGCAGAGAGGGTCTTGCTTCCGCAACATGAATACAGCTGTACGGTTCGGGCATCCCTTTCCACCGTGCTTTTGGAGATGGGCAAGTACGACGAAGCGCTGGAGGTGATGCGCGCCCATGTGAAGGAGATGGAGAGATTCCCCGGGCCCGACCATAGTGACACTGCCGGGGCGCGCGTGCAAATGTGCCAGACCCTGTGGGACGCGGTGAGCCTCTCGGACTCCTCAAAGCGAGGCAGTTACCGTGAGGAAATCCGTGAACAATGCCAGCGAATCCATTGCGCGGAACCAGCCACAGTTCTCGGACTGCTCCAGTTGGCAGAAGGCGCGCGCCGTGCCGCCGAGCCGGCCCTGCACGATTGTTTTCAGGAGGCGGCGCTGAGGATCTGCCGCTGCAATGCCGATGGGCCCCGCCGCGACCTCTCCGATCGCTTATCGTGCAAATGCTTTGCCGATATTCTGGAGACGCTTGTCTCCAGCAAACCACTTTCTGAACTCGCACCCCAGGTTCTGTCGCTTTGGGAAGTTTCCAAAGAACAGTTGGAACATGAGTCGGACTGCTTGCCCAGAACTCGTAAGCTTGTCGTGAGCCTGATCTCATGGATTGGGCGCATGAGGCTGGCAAGAGACGGCGATGTGGAGGGCGTTCATCAAGCCTTTGACCTGATCGCGCGCATTGGCGCCGAGACCCCCGATACATTGGACAATCTTGCCACCCTTACCGTTTCGCTGCACCACAGGCATCACGACGAAACCTCCGAACTGCTCTGCAGGCGGCTGCTGGAAGAGAGCGAGCGCGTGCTGGACAAAGATCATGTCCAGACTTTGACGTACCTGGAGAACCTTGCCTTCCTGAATATGTTTCAAGGTCATCTTGAAGAGGCGGAAGAGCATTTCCGGAGAGCCCTGCATAGCCGTCTCGAAGCGGGCGGATGCGAACAGAGCGGCACCCTGTCAACCCTTTCCAGCCTAGCGGAGTGCTTGCTGCTCCGGGGCTCCGCGGATGCCGCGCGCAAGCTCATTCGCGATCATGCGGCCAGTCTTCCCGCGGACAATGCCTTTCAATCCGCACGTCATATGCTCGCGCGAGGCCTTTCCGGAAGTGGAATGCAGTTGAAGAATGAGTTCTCCGCCTTTGAAGCCTCTAAAATCTGCTACGAGCTTTCGTTGGAAATCGACCCCAACAGCGCGGTGACCCATAACAACATGGCCCTGCTGCAATGGGTGTGCCTGGACAATCCCGGCGAGGCCCGGGATCATTTCCGGGAGTCGATCCGGCTGCTTCCTTCCGATGGCACTACGCAAGGCAACTACGGCCATCTTCTCGCCCAAACGATGAACCTTCCCACGGAAGCGACGCAGCATTTCAAGGAGGCCAGGCGCTTGAGTCCGAACGAGGGCGGCATCCTTGGCAACTATGCGGCCCTGCTGATTCAGCAAGGTGAGCTGGCAGCGGCCTGGACCGTGCTGGAGCGTTCCGTGCGCCTATGCCTTCCCCAGCCCGACCGCACTATGGCGCGCGCGTTCTTCGGCGCGGCTGCCGTTCTGCTGCTCAGAGGCGGCGATCCATCGCTGCCGCTCGGACAGCTAAAGACGCTCTTCGCTCATGGAATCGACTATGTGCCATGGGTGATTACAGCCATGCTCGACGCGCTCGAACGGAAGATGCCAAGGAACTCTTATGACCTGTTGAAGGCTGCGGCGGACGCCATCAGCCACAAGGAGAGCCTTGTCCGCCTTGAGGAGAATCCCGCTTGGCGCGACCTCAAAGCTATCCCTCTCGACGCTCAGTGGCCACCTCTCCACTGAGCCAGGGCTGAATCCCGCGTCTTGTGGATTCACCGCGCCTAACCACCCGCTTCTACAGCGTATTTATGTGCGAACACTTACTTCCCCAGCAGCCTTACTACGTGGTTCACGATAATCAGATCCTCGGCCGGCGGAATTACGCGCACGGTGACCGGCGAGAACTCGCTGGAGATGATGGCCGGGCCGCGAACGTTGTTGCGCTGAGGGTCGAGGATGATGCCCAGGATGCTCAACCCGGCGCAGATTTCGGCGCGCGTGGCGAAGTCGTTTTCGCCGATGCCGCCGGTGAAGACCAGCATATCCAGCCCGTCCAACTCCGCCACATAGCTGCCAATCCACTTGGCGATCGTCCATGTGAATTTGGCTATTGCAAGTTTCGCTTTGGCGTTGCCTGACTGGATGGCCTCACGCAAATCGCGCATGTCGTTTGAGAGCTCGCTTACGCCCAGCAGGCCCGCCTTCTTGCTGGCCACCGATTCCAGTTTGTCGGCTGCCTCCGCGGCAGTGACGCCCGTCTCGGCAATCTTGCGCAGAATGAATAAGAGCACGCCGGGATCGATGTCCCCTGTTCGCGTGCCGCTGATGATGCCGCCGGTGGGCGTGAGGCCCATCGAAGTGTCCAGGCACTGGCCGTTGCGGATGGCGGTAATGGACGCGCCGTTGCCCAGGTGAGCGACGATCAGCTTCTTCGGCACGTGGGGCTGCAACTGATAGACGATGGATTCGTAGGAGATTCCATGCGCGCCGTAGCGGCGCACGCCCATCGCGGAATACTCCTCCGGGATGGGCATGTGCGTGACCACCTCGGACATGGTGCGATGGAAGTACGAATCCAGGCAGACGAAGTTGGGCACGCCGGGAAAGAGGCGCAGCGACTCGCGCATGATGTAGCAGGCGATTGGCGTGTGCAGCGGCGCAAAGGCGGTATACAGCTCCATCTCGTCGATCAATTCAGGAGTAATGAACTGGTTCTCCTGCACCGTCGGTCCGCCGCAGACCATGCGATGACCGATGGCCACCGGGGCAGGGAAGTCGCCGGAGTGGAGCGCGTCGGCCACCAGCTTGAAGGCCACGGCGCGCGTGGGCAGCGCCGGGGTTTGATCGACGAGCTTTTTGCCCTCGGCGTCCTTGATCCAGAAGCTGCCCAGATCTGTGCCGATGCCGTCCACCGCGCCCTCGAAGAGCTTGTCGCGCTGGCCATCGCCAGCCTCATAGACGGAAAATTTGATCGAAGAAGAACCGCTGTTCAAAACCAATACGGGCAAAGAAGCCATGAATGAAATTCCTTTATGGTTGGGGCCGAGTGGGTCAGCATTGTTAGCGTTGTTAGACGAGTTAGCAATTCAGTTGAACATTCATTCGGAAATCAGCTTTGTATCAGGGCACGACTTCAGTCGTGCCGCAATCCGGGCAATATCGCCACGGGCTTTAGCCCCTGAGCCGACTTAGGAGGGGATTCTGACTAAAGCGGACTAACTCCCGGTTCATCCGCCAGCGCTTGAACCATCCAGGGCGCTTCGGAGGGTTGAGCGCCATGCGCACCAGCTTGGCATTGAATTCCGAGAAACGGCCAGTAAACTCTTGTTCGCCACTAGAGTAGTTAGTGACGATCGTATCCCATTCAACGAATATGCCTCCATAATCAAGTTCCTCTGCGATAAAGATTCGGTCCCGGAGAATTCGGAATGAATCGGCCTTTATTACATCGATTTCTTGGGACCTCTTCGTTTTCCTGAAAGTGATGCCATTCGGACCACGCTCAATTTCCCCGCGCAAGTCTGAGTAATCTGCCCAACCGACCTGGATGATTGACGTATATGCGGCAACGATTGCGCTCAGGACCGCTTGATAATCCTCATAGCGTTTGTCTCGGAACCATTGCTCACGCTGCCACGAGCGCGATAGATAATGGCCGACAAGGATGCCAACTAGCGGGGCAATGACACCCCACAATACCAAAGCAAGCGTCCATCCTTGCGAAAACCTCGTATCCATACGGTACCTCCTATAGATCGACAGCTTAACCAAAGACTCCTTAACAGCCCGTGGTAAAAGTTCCGATTACCGAAAAACATCCCTCAGGGGCTAAAGCCCAACATACTCTCGTGACCTGACGGCACGGCTAAAGCCGTGCCCTTTCAAAACTCATCAATAACAGCCTGTGTGGTTTCCCACCCTAGCTGCAAAAACAAGAACGCGGCGAGGGTAGGGCACCCAAAGTTTGTGAAATCCCCGGTCTCAAAATTCCCAGGTCCGAAAACCCGCACATGGGTTACCCAGATTTATGTTATTGGATCTATGGGATATGGGCCACCCTCCTAAACCTTGCTAACGTTCGTAAACTTCGCGGCGGTGACCGACGCGGAGAGCGAGTACGACAAGCTTCGCATCTTGAATCTCGCAGATGATACGCCAGTCGCCCACACGGTACCTCCAGAACTCGCCAAGTTTGGAACCGCGCAACGCCTCGCCTATGCTGCGCGGATCAACCGGTGCGGCTACGCGCTCGTACAAAAAACGCTCGATGCGCCGTATAACCTGGGGGTCGAGTTTGTCCAGGTCGCGTTTGGCTTCCCTGTCGAACTCAACCTTCCAAGTTGCCATGCTCTTTCATCACTTCCTCAAGAGGAATGGTGTAGCTGCGGCCAGCGCGCAGATTCTCCAGCCGCTTTTCGGCGATGTAGATGTCTTCAAGATTGTCGAGGTGATTCACCAGGGCCTCGCGGACATAGTAGCTTTTGGCTCGCCCGGTGTGCTTTGCCAATTGGTCAAGCCGTTTTTCGATGGCTGCGGGAAGTCTGACGGCAATCATATTTCATCCCTCACGTTATACAAGTATAACACACTCCATCGCTCATTCATGCTGGGGTAGAACAAGCGGGAATCTCCGCCCCCACCCTAGCCACAAAAACAAGTACGTGGCGAAGGTGGGGCACCCAAAGTTTGTGGATTCCCCGGTCTCAAACACGAGACCGGGGGCACCCATTTTATGAAATTCAAAAAACTCAATTCTACGTGCAGGAGGCAGTTGGCCCCACCGCAGGTGGTGCCCAGCGCCAGTTGCGAATCTCCGGCAGATCGTCGCCGTTTTCCGCAACATATAGTTTATGCCGCTGAATGGCTTCGGAGTACCACTGCTCGGCGGCATCGGCCTGGTTCTTGAGCCGCGGCACGCGCTTGACCGCGTCCAGCGCCAACTGGAAGCGGTCGATGTTGTTCAGCACGCACATATCGAAGGGCGTGGTCGTGGTGCCCTCTTCCTTGTAGCCGCGCACGTGAAGGTTGTCATGATTGTGCCGCCGATAGGTGAGCCGGTGAATCAGCCAGGGATAACCGTGGAAAGCGAATACAACCGGAACGCCGGGCGGAAAAAGCTGGTCATAATCTTCATCGGGCAGGCCGTGCGGATGCTCGGAGGGCGGTTGCAGCGCCATCAGGTCCACCACGTTGACGACTCGGACTTTGAGGTCGGGAGCCAGCGAGCGCAGCAGAATCACGGCGGCCAGAGCCTCCATCGTCGGCACGTCGCCCGAGCAGGCCATGACCACATCGGGGTTGCCTTCGTCGTTCGAGGCCCATTGCCACACACCCAATCCAGTGGTGCAATGAGCCACGGCCTCGTCGATGGTGAGCCACTGCGGCGCGGGCTGCTTGCCGGCGACGATGAGGTTGATGTAATTTTTGCTGCGCAGGCAGTGATCGGCCACCGAGAGCAGCGTATTTGCGTCGGGAGGCAGATAGACGCGCACCACCTCGGCCTTCTTGTTGACGAGGTGATCGATGAAGCCGGGATCCTGGTGGCTGAAGCCGTTGTGATCCTGCCGCCAGACGAGCGAGCTCAAGAGATAGTTGAGAGAGGCGATCGGCTTGCGCCAGGGAATCTGCCGCGTGACCTTGAGCCACTTGGCGTGCTGGTTGAACATGGAGTCCACAATGTGAATGAACGCTTCGTAGCACGAAAAAAATCCATGCCGCCCCGTGAGCAGGTAGCCC